>JABFXX010000680.1 GCA_013368795.1 Kofleriaceae bacterium | reverse complement strand
CGATGAGCACGAGTGCTCGACCATCGTCTCCGCTCTACGCTCCTCCTATCTCGAAGGGGCGGCGCGCGGGCCCCTCGGGCCTTGCGCGCGCCGCACTACGATCGTCCTCTCGTCTTACGACTGCACGCTCGATGAGCACGACTGCTCGCCCATCGTCTCGCTCTGCGACTCGATCCCCTGCCGGTAGGGCGGCGCCCAGCTATGGGCTGCGCCGCTCGGCTTGAACGTCGGTCCTACGGTCGATGCAGGTCGTCGACCCGCCGCCACATGTCTCGGCCCACGGCATACAAGCGCGCAGCCCGTTGCTTGGCCTCCTGAAGGGTCAGATGCGAGCTGCACGGCTCGCCGTGTGGCTCGCCGGAGCCGTACGTGACCAACGCAAACACGGCGCCGCGTGATTGGATCTCGATACGATCGATCGCGTTGCTCGACGCGCGCCAGCATGCCGAGGTGCCTGCCGGGGGATGCATCGCCAGCAGGCGTTCGAGATCGCGTTCGAGCACGGCGCGTTCGCGCGAGTCGAGCTGGGCTAGCTCGCCGCGCAAAACCTCGACGAGGATCCGCTCGCATCGCGCCGTCGCCTCGTGATCACCGTCGCTTCCATGGAAGTCCTCGAAGAAGCCCGGCTTCTCGATCGCAGGCGGACCAGAGCGGAAGACGTCCTCGTAGTCCTCGCGAACCCAGTCCGACGGAACGTACTCGGAGAGGACATCGAACAGCGCGCGCGGAAAGAGTATCGGGTCGCCGGCCTCGGAGATGATCCGGTAGTCCTCTGACGAGAGCGAGATCACGAAATACTCGTGACCCGGACCGAGCGTTGGATGCAGGCACTCGTCCTCGACGAAATCGAGGAAGTTCTGCTTGGCTCGAACGATCATAACGCCGGCAGGCCCTGGATCGTCATGCCACCGTCGACGACGAGCGCCTGGCCGGTGACGTACGACGACGCGGGCAGCGCGAGGAACGCGATCGCGCTCGCCATCTCATGCGGCTCGGCGATGCGACCGAGTGGGGTGCGCGCGAGGATGCGCGCGAGCGCCTCGGGATTGCTGAGGACTGGCTCGACGAGCGGCGTCCGCGTGTACCACGGGGATACGGTGTTGACGCGAATGGCATCGCGCGCCCACTCGAGCGCGAGCGTGCGGGCGGCCTGCGCGAGGCCTGCCTTTGCCGCGCCGTAGGCGACGCCGGTGGGGAGCGCGACGTGACCGCCGACCGAGCCGACGTGGACGACGCTCGCGCCCTGCGCGGCGCGCAGGAACGGGTGGAGGTCGCGCGAGAGGAGGAGCGGCGACGTGAGATTGATGTCGATGAGGCGCTGGATCGTCGCGTCGTCGTAGTTGACGAGCGGGCCACGCACGTTGGTGCCCGCGTTGTGGACGAGGACGTGGAGGATGCCGCCGTGCTGGCGGACGGCCTCGACGATGGCGGCCCTGCCCTCGCCGGCGGTGACATCGGCCGCGACGCCGGAGATCTGGGGACCGAGGTCGGCGAGGCCTTGCGGGTCGCGCGCGACGGCGATGACGTGCGCACCGAGGGAGGCGAGCTCCTCGACGACCGCACGGCCGATACCGCGGCTGCCGCCTGTGACGAGTGCGAGGCGGCCATCGAGACGCCAGTGGGAGCCCGGGGCGTTGGTCATGCGGCGCGAATATACGTCGCGCACCTTTGGTCGAGTTACAGTTGGGCGGAACGCCCGGGATGTCCGACGACGACAGCAAAGAGATGGGAGCCGCGCTTGCGGGGGCGCGTCCAGCCGATGCTGCGGGGCTGGTGCTCGCGCGTGCGAAAGTGGAGAGCGCGCTGTTCGGGACCGCGACCGGCATTGCACGGTTTCACGTGCTCGAGCAGCTGGGGCGTGGCGGGATGGGGGTGGTGTATGCGGCGTATGACCCGGAGCTGGATCGCGGCGTCGCGCTCAAGATGATCCAGGTGCCGGATGCGGGCCGCGAGCTGGCGGTGGCGGAGGCGAAGGCGCTCGCGAAGCTGTCGCATCCGAACGTCGTGCCGGTGTTCGACGTCGGCGTCGTCGAGGATCAGGTCTACATCGTGATGGAGCTCGTCCGCGGCGAGACGCTGCGGACGTGGGTGAAGGGACGGACGAGCCGCGAGATTGTCGAGATGTATCGCCAGGCCGGCGCGGCGCTGGCGGCGGCGCACGCGGCCGGGCTCGTGCACCGGGACTTCAAGCCGGATAACGCGATCGTCGGCAGCGACGGACGCGTGCGCGTCGTCGATTTCGGGCTCGCGTGCGAGACGACGACACCGGAGAGCGGGCCTCGCAAGGTGGCCGGGACGCCACGGTACATGGCACCGGAGCAGGTGAACGGCGTGGTGACGCCCGCGATCGATCAGTACAGCTTCTGCGTCGCGCTCGACGAGGCATTGCGCGAGAGCGGCGAGCCGCCGCGGTGGGTGGCGGGGCTGGTGGAACGCGGGCGGGCGAAGGATCCCGAGAGGCGGTTCACGTCGATGACCGAGCTGGTGCGTGCGCTCGGCCGCGATCCGGCACGCGTGTGGAAGATGCGCGCGGGGATCGGGGTACTCGTCGCGGCCGGCGTTGCGGCGTTCTTTGTCGGGCGCGCGAAGGCAGCGAGCGACGGGCCGGCACCGTGCAGCGGCGGCGACGACGAGATCGCGCAGGCATGGCCGAAGGGCGCACGCGAGACGCAGCTCGCGCGGATCGAAGGTCTCGGCCCGTACGGCGTCGAAGTCGCGCGGCAGGTGCGCGCGCATGTCGACGATGTTGGCTCGCGGTGGGTGATTGGACGCCGCGATGCATGCGTCGCGCACCGCACGGGCACGATCTCCGACGCGCTGCTCGACCGGCGCATGATCTGTCTCGATCGGTCACGCGCGGCACTCGGGGCCGTCGGTGAGCTCGCTGCGAGTGTCGATGCGGCGGGGTTGGCAGGACTCGCGCGCGCCTCGACCTCGGTGCCCGATCCCGCGCAGTGCGGCGATCTGCGCGTGCTCGCCGACGAGATCGAGCCACCGCCGCTGTTGCTCGCGCCACGCGTCACGGTGCTGCGCGGTGACCTCGAGCGCGCGCGCATCCAGCTCGCAGGTGGCAAGGCGGCGGCAGCGCGAGAAGCGGCGCATCGCACCGCGGAGGAGATGGGGACGGCGGGATATGCGCCGCTGCGCGCGGAGGCGCTGCTCGTCGAGGGCCAGGCCGCGATGCGCACGGATCCGGTGGCTGCACGCGCCGTGCTCGGCGATGCGATCAACATCGCGCTCGCGAGCCACCACGACGCGGTCGCGATCGAAGCATGGGCGCGGCGCGCGTGGCTGCAGGGGACGCAGAGCGACGGCAGCGAGGCGGCGGCGACCGCGGCACTGGGCGGGCTCGACGTGATCGAAGCACTCGCGAGCCGAGCCCCGTCGGCGAAGTTCGCGCGCGCGCTGCTGTACAACAACGTCGGCAGCGTCGAGATCATGCAGCGCCGGCGGACGGAGGCACGCGCGTCGTTCGAGCGAGCGCTCCACGAGGCGAACGGCATCACCGGCGCGGGCGCGCTCGAGCTCGGCGTCATCCGGCGCAACATCGTGCTCGTGAGCGACGACGTGGTGGCGGCCGATCGCTACCTCGCGGCCGCGCAGGCCGAGCTCGCGAACCTGCTCGGCGCATCGCACCCCGATACGCTGTTGACCGAGTTCATGCGGGCGGGGACGACCGTCATCCGCCTCGACGAAGCACGCGCGATGCTCGAGCAGACATGCGAGCGGTTCGCGCTGCCCGACTCGCTCGCCCCGATGGTGGGCGAGTGTTTGGCCGAGCTCGCCGACGTGCGCGAGGAGCTCGGCGACCGCGCCGGTGCGATCGCCGCGTACGAACGTGCGGCACGCGCGCCGGAGTCCGAGGCGCTGGAAGCGGCCGGCTATCTCGCGGCCTGGCGTGGCGACCTCGCCGGCTCGGCGCGCGAGCTCGAGAAGGCGATCGCGGAGCATCCGGTCGCGCCCGACGCGCCGCTCTACGCGCAACACGCGCTCGCGACGCTTCAGCTCGCGTACGGCCGCACGCTACGCGCGAGCGGCAAGCTCGACGCCGCGCGCGCCGCGCTCGAGAAGGCACTCGCCGCGACGAAGGGCGTCGACGCCAGCGTCGCCGTGACCGCGCAACGACGGGTCGCGCAGATCGAGGCCGAGCTCGCACTGCTTGCGGCCGGGACGAAGTCGCCGCGGCCGGATCTCGCCGCGAAGGCGCTCGCGTGGTACCGCCGCGCCGGCGCTCCGCCATCACGACTCGCGGCACTCGAAGCCGCGAGCCACTGAGCGTCGACACGCGCGGAGGAGTGCGAGTGCTCGCGGCGCGCTCGACGCGAGCCACCAAGAGCTACGGATTCGCGGTCGCCGAGTAGCCGTATGACTGCCACGTCGGCCAGTAGCTCTCGCACTTCGGAATCGACCGGCCGCAGACCTCTTCGACCTGTTCGCGGTCGTAGGAGTACTCGTCGCCGAAGCGTTGGTGGCGGGGCGTGCTGAGGCAGACCACGCCGTTCTCGTTCCAGATCGCCTCCGGCGTCCCGGCACCGAGCGCGGGAAAGTAGAACGACGGCGTCGCGGAGAACGTGATCGGGTTGCCCGTCGCCGTGAACTGCGGCGCGCCGGTTCCGCAGTAGTCGGCGGTGACCGTCTTCATGAACGTCGTGCGCTTGTTCGTCGACGTCGGATATTCGAGCACGCCGTTATGGAAGCCACCCGCCCAGGTATGGCGGAACAGGTGCATCTTGCCTGCGCCCGAGCCCGCGCACGCGAGGAAGCTCCAGCCGTCGGCCGGGTTGTTGTCCGCGATGAGCTTCTTGTGATCGGGGTCGTACCGGTCGCCGCGATAGGCGAGCGCCCAGTGCCCGAGCACAGCCGGCCAGTCGGGGTCGCTCGGCAGCGCGTCGTGGTTGCAGACGAAGCGATCGAACTTGTACATGCCCTTCTGCGGCCGGCGCGCCTTCAGCAGGTAGACCGGGATGGTCTCGAGCGTGTCGCCTGCGCGATAGAACTGGGTGTTCTTGTCGAAACCGTCGATGAGGATCTCGAACACCTCTCCGGTCTCGAGCTGCTGCAGCGTGATGACGGTACCGAGTAGCGCCGTGCCCGAGTAGCGATAGCCGCCCGAGTAGACGACGAGCTCGTCGCGCTCGATCGACAGCTCGCCCGCTTGCGGCGTCCCGCCAGAGACAGCGTTCAGCGTCGTGAACGAGATCTTCACGCCCGCATAGTTCGGGCGGTGGAAGATATCGAGCTCGTCGAACAACAGGCCGTCGCCCGCGGTCGCCGCGTTGTCACCGCAGAAGAAGATCGGGCAGCGCGTACCGGTCTGCGCGGAGACGGTCGAGAGCTCGGGCTCCTCGACAGCACACGCGCCGAGCACGGCCAGGACAGCACACAGTCGAATCGAAACGGACATCGATGGCATTCCTCCGGGACTGGTAGACGCAGCACCCCTTGCAGCGTTACCGACTGATTGTTCGGCGCCGAAGCCCCGAATATTCCTTCCTAATCGTCTCGTTCCGCGCTCGTCACCGAGCTGACGAGCTGGTCGTTGAGGCCTGCGAACGACTCCGGGCCGAGCGCCTCGAGCCGGTCGCGCAGCGCGGCCCGGGCGCGCGTCAGGCGGACGCGAATCGTCCCGGGCGGGACCTCGAAGACCTCGGCGAGCGCGGGCGCATCGAGGTCGTGCCAGTAGTGGAGCTCGAGCAGGAGCTGCTGCTCGGCGGGCAGCTCGCGGAGCACGCCTCGGAGCTGCTCGATCGCGCGCGCACGGTCGATGCGGGCGCCGAGCGACGTCACGAGGTCTGCGATCGACGTGTCCTGGAAGTCGACGTGCTCGCCGCGCGGGAGCTTGCGCAGGTACGTGTAGAGCTCGTTGCGCGCGATCGCGAACAGATACGTGCGAAAGCTCGATTGCGCACGGAAGCGATCTCGCGACGCCACACACGCTGCAAACGTGCGCTGCGCGAGGTCGTCGGCATCGCCACCGACCTTGTGCTCGAAGAAGCGATAGATGTCGGCGAAGTGGCGGCGGAACAGATCGCGGCCAGCGGTCGCGTCACCATTCCGCCAGCGCTCCAGTAAGGTCAGCTCGTCGTCCACCGAGGTCACCATCGTAACGAAGCCACGAGCCAGCGTGGGATCGCCGTGAGTGGATTCGGCGGAGGTGATTCGCCGTGACAGCTGCGGCAGATCGGTGAGGACACCCGGCGCGCAATGCGGATCTGCCCCGCATCTGCTACAGGGAACCCGATGCAGATCGGCATGATCGGACTCGGTCGGATGGGCGCGAACATGGCGCGGCGGCTCATGCGCGGCGGTCACCAATGTGTGGTCTACGACCGCAGCCCGACGGCGGTGGCGGCGATGTCCAGCGAGGGCGCGTCGGGAGCGGATTCGCTCGCGACCGTCGTCAGCAGGCTCGCGGCACCACGCGTCGTGTGGGTGATGGTCCCGGCCGGAGCGCCGACGGAGCAGACGGTGATGGCGCTCGGCGACTTGATGTCGTCGGGGGACATCATCATCGACGGCGGCAACTCGTTCTTCAAGGACGACGTCCGCCGCGGCCAGATCCTCGCGAAGAAAGGCATCCGCTACGTCGACGCGGGCACGAGCGGCGGCGTCGCCGGCCTCGAGCGCGGCTACTGCCTGATGGTCGGCGGCGATGCCGACGCGTTCGCACACATCGAGCCGATCCTGAAGACGCTCGCACCGGGCCGCGGCGATATCTCGCGCACGCCGGGACGCGACAAGGTCGGCGGCACCGCCGAGGAGGGCTACCTCCACTGTGGTCCGACCGGCTCGGGCCACTTCGTCAAGATGGTCCACAACGGCATCGAGTACGGCGTGATGCAGGCGATCGCCGAGGGCTTCGACATCATGAAGGGCGCGTCGAACCCGACGGTCGCCCCCGAGCATCGGTTCGACCTGCCGCTGCGCGATGTCGCCGAGCTATGGCGCCGCGGCAGCGTGCTGACGTCGTGGCTGCTCGACCTGACCGCGAAGGCGATGCTCGACGATCCGCAGCTGGCGAAGTTCGTCGGCACCGTCGAGGATTCGGGCGAAGGACGGTGGACCGTGATGACCGCCGTCGAGGAGGCGGTACCGGCCGAGGTGATCGCGGCGGCGCTGTTCACGCGGTTCCGCTCGCGCCAGGACCACACGTTCGCCGAGAAGGTGCTGTCGGCGATGCGGTTCCAGTTCGGCGGCCACGTGGAGCACGGCAGCGGTGGCTAGCGTACGCAAGTTCCCCGATCTCGACGCGCTGTCGCAGGCCGCCGCCGAGGAGCTCGTCACGCTGTCTCGCGAGGCGGCCGCCGAGCGCGGCATCTGCCATATCGCGCTGTCGGGCGGCTCGACGCCACGCAGGCTGTTCCAGATCCTGCGCAGCCTGCCGATGCCATGGCCCGACATCGAGCTGTGGTGGGGCGACGAGCGCACGGTGCCGCCCGAGCACGCGCAGTCGAACTACCGCATGGCTGTCGAGGAGCTGATCGATCCGCTCGGCCTCACGCGCGTGCATCGCATGCACGGCGAAGACATCCCCGACCTGGCGGCGGCCGCCTACGAGCACGACATGGTGATGGGAATCGGCGACCCTCCGATCCTCGACATCGCGCTTCAGGGCCTCGGCCCCGACGGTCACACTGCATCGCTGTTCCCGCACTCGCCTGCCCTCTCGGTGACCGAGCGCTGGGTCGTCGCCAATCCGGTCGACACACCGGTCGCCGGCGGCAAGACGACGCGCATCACGCTGACCGCGAAGGCGCTCGTGGCGGCGCGCCACATCCGCTTCCTCGTCGCCGGCGCCGACAAGGCGCACGCGCTGGCCGCCGTCCTCGAGGGACCGCGCGATCCAATGCAGTATCCGGCGCAGCTTGTCGCCGACGGGCCCGACGTCGTGTGGTACGTCGATGAAGCAGCCGCTGCTCAGCTGCGCTCGCCGGAGGGAACGTGATGGACCAGCCTGCACCCAGCGCCGTCGTCGGAGAGATCGTTGGCGACCTCCAGATCAAACGCCGCCGGCCTCCGCCATGCGCGATCGTGATCTTCGGCGTCACCGGCGATCTCACCGGCCGCAAGCTCGCGCCCGCGCTCTACAACGTGATGGTCGATGGCCTGCTCACCGAGGGCACGCGGATCATCGGCGTCAGCCGGCCGCAGCTCTCGGTGCAGGAGCTCGCGTCGAAGCTGCACGACGGCGTCGAGCAGCACTCGCGCCAGAAGCCGCAGCCAGAGCTGTGGAAGAAGTTCGTGGGCATGCTCGACTACGTCTCGGGCGAGCTGCACGACGACGCGACGTACACCGCACTCGCGAAGAAGCTCGACGACGCGAAGGCCAAGGGCACGCGCGGCAACGTGCTGTTCTATCTCGCGACGCCGCCGAACCTGTTCGCGGACATCCTGAAGAAGCTCGCGCAGCACAAGCTGATCGAGCGCGGCCGCGCGACGGAGCCGTTCACCCGCGTCGTCGTCGAGAAGCCGTTCGGCCGCGACCTGCAGAGCGCGGTCGCCCTCAACGATCTGATCGCGTCGTTCATCGACGAGAGCCAGATCTATCGAATCGATCACTACCTCGGTAAGGAGACCGTCCAGAACATTCTCGTGTTCAGGTTCGGCAACTCGATCTTCGAGCCGCTCTGGAATCGCAACCAGATCGAGTTCGTCGAGATCACCGCCGCCGAGGAGATTGGCATCGAGGGCCGCGGCACGTTCTACGAGTCGACCGGCGTCGTGCGCGACGTGATCCAGAACCACCTCCTCCAGGTCCTGTCGCTCGTGACGATGGAGATTCCTGC
This sequence comes from Kofleriaceae bacterium, assembly GCA_013368795.1. Lineage (GTDB taxonomy): Bacteria > Myxococcota_A > Polyangia > Haliangiales > Haliangiaceae > JABFXX01. The sequence goes on along the minus strand of JABFXX010000680.1, from coordinate 1,689 downwards.
GTCGTTCTCCGCCGACGACATCCGCAACGAGAAGGCGCAGGTCCTTCGCTCGGTGCGGCCGTTCTCGCTCGTCGACGTCGCGACCGAGGCGGTGCGCGGCCAGTACCGCGGCTACCGCGAGGAGGAAGGCGTCGCCAAGACGTCGGAGACCCCGACGTACGCGGCGATGCGATTCATGATCGACAACTGGCGCTGGCAGGGCGTGCCGTTCTACATGCGCGCCGGCAAGAAGCTCGCGCGGCGGTGCACCGAGGTCGCGATCCACTTCAAGGCGGTGCCGCTCGTCCTGTTCAAGGAAGAAGAGGCGCGCCGCTCGCTGCAGCCAGCCGTCCTCGTGCTGCGCATCCAGCCGATGGAGGGCATTTCGCTGCGCTTCGTCGCGAAGGTCCCCGGCGAGGCGATCAACGTCGGCAACGTGCACATGACGATGAACTACGCCGACGCGTTCAAGCGACCGATCGCCGAGGCGTACGAGCGGCTGCTGCTCGACTGCATGCGCGGCGACGCGACGCTGTTCAACCGGCGCGACGCCGTCGACCGTCAGTGGGAGCTGATCGATCCGATCCTGCGCGTGTGGGAAGCGACGCCGGGCGTCGAGCTCTACGAGCCCGGCACCGAGGGCCCCGCCTCCGCCGAGGAGATGATCCGGCGCGACGGCCACTGCTGGCGGCCGCTCTCCGATACCGCGCCCGGCTGCTAGCAAAGCACGTCGAGGCGCTGCGCGCCGCCGTCGCCACCGCGACGAATCGACTAACGGAGCGCGTCGAGGCCCTGCCGCGCCGCCGTCGCCACCACGGCATCGGGGTCGTCCTTCGCGGACTCGTACCACTGCCGCGCCGCGAGCGTGTTGCCGCGCTCGGCATAGAGCCTCGCGAGCATCACGGCCGCGCGGCCGCGTCGCACCGACGTCGGCGCGTGATCGAGGAACTCGACGAGCGCGCGCTCGGCGGCCGACCCCATGCCGGCCTTCACCAGCGACGCTGCCTGGAAGTAGCGCGCGTCGATGGCAAGCTCGTCGGTGCCGGCATCCGCGGCGAGGCCGAGCTCGATCGCGGCCTCGGCGTGCTTGCCCGCGCGCTCCAGCGCGAGGCCGGCCTGGAAGTGACGCTCGGTCTCCGTGCGGACCTTCGCCAGCGGCGCGGTCGGGGTCGGCGACGCGGCAATCGACGGTGCGGTCGGCGTGGGCGAGGTCGGCGTCGGCGAGGTCGGCGTCGGCGACGCGGCAATCGACGGTGCGCTCGGCGTCGGCGAGGTCGTCGTCGGCGACGCGGCAATCGACGGAGCGATCGGCGTGGGCAAGGACGCGGCAACCGACGGTGCGGTCGGCGCGAGCGAGGTCGTCGTCGGTGACGCGGCAACGGAGGGCGCCGCCGGGACCTCTTGTACAACGACGGCGGGCGGCGCTTTCATCTTGGGTGCAGGCTTGGTCTCGGGCGGCGTGAGATCGACCGACGCCGTGATCGTCTTGGCTGTCCACGACGCGCCGGCCGACAGGAACACCGGGCGCGATTCGCTCGCGATCCGGATCGCTGCGGTCCCGCTCGTCACGGTGACGCGGTCGAGCGCGTCGGCGACGACGACGATCTCGAACGCGCCGGTGCCTTCGATCTCCGCGTCCGCGGTCTTCGCGCGCACGCGATCACCCGCGCGCACCGGCGGGCCGACGAGGCGCACGCGACCGCCGCGGAT
>JABFXX010000670.1 GCA_013368795.1 Kofleriaceae bacterium | reverse complement strand
GCGATCGCGAGGCGATAGTCGCACTCCGGCTGCTTCGGCGCGCGGCGCTGGCACCACTGCCCGAGCTCGACCGCGGTCTGCGACAGTCTCGCGCGCGGCGCCGTCTTCTCGTTCTCGATGCGGTACGACAGCGCGCGCATCGCGCCGAGCAGCGCGTCGATGCGATGCTGATCGGCTGCCGCGGCGTCGAGATACAGGCCCTGTGCGGCCTCGGCCTGCCCGGGCTCCGCGCGGCGAGCCCACGCCGCATTGCCCGCGGCGACGAGCTGGCTCGCGTTTCGCCCCTCGGCGTGGCCCGGTGCGTAGGCCGCGATCGGCGACGGCTCCTTCAGCGCGCTCGCACACGCCGCGAGATACAAGACGCTCGCGAGCAGCGCGGACCTCACGGCTGCCTCCCCTGCGCGTGCCGCGCGCTCTCGAGCGATTTCTCGTCGAGAGGCGTGAACTTCGACATCTGGATCGCGGCGAGCGCCGGCGCCGACGCCTTGTCCGCGGCGAGCCCGATCAGCACCTTCTGGATCGCCATCCATGTCTTCTCCGGCACCTTCGCGTCGACGGTCGCGACGAGGCCGGCTGGCCACGCCGGCGACTTCGCGACGACGCCGAGCTTGGCTGCGAACGGCAGCGACGCGAGCTTTGCCGCCTGGGGGCCATCGAGCAGCACCGCGACGGGCTCACCATTCGCGGCACGTCGCAGTGCAGACAGCACGGCGGTCGTCTGCTCGATCTTCACGCCCTGCGGCAGCGTGCCGAAGCTCTTCACAGCGCCGCGGACGAATGCCGGCGCGAACCCGGCACTCGACGCGATCGTGAATCCGGCCAGCTGCTCGGCCTTGCCGACCCTGCCCTTCTGCGTGACGAGCGTCCAGCTCTCCAGCGCCGGGCGCCCTTCTTGCACCGCGACCAGCCGCGCATGGAGCCCGAGATCCTGTTCGTGAGCGAGGAAGAACGGGAGCGACACGATCGCGAGACCCGCGCTCGCGATCTGCTTCGCGCCACCCTCGTCGGTTGGCTCGTAGACCGCGCTGATCGGAGTGCCGATCTTCGCCGATACGGCCTTCGCGAATGCATCCATCCGCGGCTGTGCTTCCTGAGTCGAGCCCGGAGATCCGGGCGAGCACACGACGAGGTGCAGCGTCTGCGGCGGTGCAGCGACCGCGACGGCGCCGAGGACGAACGAGACGACGAGCGCGACTTCGAGTTTTCTCCGCACGAGCACAACCGTTCGCCACATCCCGAGCGAGTCAAGCAAAGCACGCGACGTACGGTCCTCGCGCGACGCTCGTCCGGAGCGTGGCGCGACACCTCGCGGCGCGAGGAGCTGGAGCGCAGATGAAACCCGATGCGATCGACCGCGCACTCTCGCGCGTCCTCCACTACCGCGTCGTCGTGATCGTTTTGTACGCACTCCTCGTGCCCGCCGCAGCGCTCCTCGCGATGCGGATTCCCACCGAGGAGGGTATCGAGCGCCTGATCGTGCCGAGCGATCCGGACGTCCGCGCCACGCGCGCATTTCACGCGACGTTCCCCGAGCCTCAGCTCGCGCTCCTCGTGTTCGAATCGCCCGATCCGTGGGCTCCGCAATCACTCGAGCGCGTCGATCGCGCGAAGGCGGCGCTCTCTCAGATTCCTCGTGTCACCGCATTCACCGCGCTCGATGCACTCCGGCGCGCACATCCGGGCGCAGATCCGGCGACGCTGCGCGACCTCGCGACGCGCACGCGGTTCTTCCGCAGCCAGGGTCTCGCCGGCGACAACTTCATGACCGTCATCGCGAACTTCGACGTGCACGGCGCCGCCGAACGCGACGCGACACTCGCCGCGATCGACAAGGCGCTCGCACGCGCCGATGCGGGCCCGGTGCACAAGATCGGCTCGCCGTACATCAATGCCTGGCTCGAGCACGCGGCTGGATCGAGCGCGACGCGCTCGTTCGCGATCGTCGCAGTCCTGCTCGTCACGATCGTGCTGTTCCTGTTCCGATCGATGCGTGCGCTCGCCGCGATCGTGCTCGCACTCGGCTCGACGGTCGCGCTCGCGCTCGGGGCCGGCGCCCTGCTCGGCTACGCGTTCACGATCGTCTCCGCGCTCGTCCCGCTGACCGTGATGGTGACGACGCTCGCGACGCTCACGTACCTCCACTCTCGCTACGTCGACCAGCCCGACGACGCGCCGCTCGCCGAGCATCACGTGTACGCGCTGCGCAGCAAGCTCCTGCCGGTGACCGCGTCGACGATCGCGGCCGCGACCGGCTTCGCCGCACTCGCCGTCTCCAAGATCCAGCCGATCCGCCAGATGGGCATCTGGACCGCGCTCGGGCTCCTGATCTCGTGGGTCGTCGCGTACACGCTGTTCCCCGCGCTCCAGCGCGTGCTGAAGACGCCGACCGCGCGCCGCATCCCGACTCGCACCGCCGTCTACGACCGCGTCGCGCACGCGCTGCCCACGCTGACCTATCGCCACCGCAAGACGTTCCTCGTCGCCGCACTCGCGTTCTGCGTCGCCGGCGCGCTCGCGATCACCGGCCTACCCGGCGTCATCCGCAGCCTGCCGGTCGCGACGGACGTCCTCGACAACATCAACTCCTCGAGCGCGGTCGCCCGCGACACGCGCTGGTTCCGCGCGAACGTGATGGACCTCAACGTCGCGCGCGTATGGATTCACCTGCCGCGCGCCACCGCGACCGAGCCCGAGGTGCTGCGCGCGATCGATCGATTCCAGACCTCGCTCGAAGCCGTCCCCGGTGTCACCGGCGTCACCGGCCCGACGACGCCACTGCGCATGCGGAGCTATCTCGCCGGCCGCGGCGAGGCGCTGCCCCGCGATGCCGCCGGATTCGCGACCGCAGCGCAGGACGTCGAGCAGCTGATGCTGACCGAGTCCGACCTGCGCGCCTTCATCGACGCGGGCGGGCTCGCCGACCTCCAGCTCACGATCCTGTTCCGCGAAGGCCACGCCGCCGGCTACGCCGCCCTGATCCGCCACGTCGCTACGGCGTGGGCGGCAACCGTCGCGGCCTCGCCGGCGCTCGTCGGTGCCTCGATGCACGTCGTCGGCGAGGCGCTGCTCGACGCCAAGGTCGGCGAGAGCCTCGTGCCGACGCTCGCCGAGAGCTTCGTGCTCACCGTCGTCGTCATCCTCGCCGTGTTCCTCGTCGTGTTCCGCAGTGGCACCGAGCGCCTGCTCGCGATGATCCCGTCGCTGTTCGCGCTCCTCGTCACGTTCCTCGGACTTCGCCTGTTCGGCGGCACGCTCAACGTCGCGACGATCATCATCGCGACCACCGTGCTCGGCACCACCGAGAACGATCAGATGCACTTCTTCCATCACCTGCACGAGCGCCCCGGTGCCTCGCTCGAGGTTCGCCTCCATCACACGCTGCGCGTCGCCGGGCGCGCGATCGTGTTCGCGACCGTGATCAACGCGATCGGCTTCCTCGGCCTCGCGACCTCGAGCTTCCCGCCGCTCCGCCAGTTCGGGCTCATGACCTCGTCGGCGTTCGTGCTCGCGCTGATCGCCGACTTCCTCGTGCTCCCCGCCGCACTGTGGATCGCCTCGGGCGAACGCCCCACATCGGCGGGACAGGAGAGCCCTACGTCACAGGCGCCAGCACGGCAGCAAGCGCCGCTTCCTTCGCCTCGAGCTGCGGAACCTCGGCCCACTACGTGATGAGCGCCTAGTGCGCCGCGCCGGCGCAGCAGACCGCGCCTTCGATGCCCTGAGTCACCCGGCCGAGCTCCTTCTCGCCCGGATCGCACGCGACCTTGCCGTCACCGATGTCACCCTTCACGCGGCCGCCCATGGCGGTGCACTCGTCGGGGGTCATGGCCGAAGATGCAGGCGGCGTCGCTTGCGAGGGCGCCGGCGTCGGCGGCTCCACCGGAGGCTTCTTTTCGCCGCATGCGGCGAGCGCGAGGAACACGGCGAGCAGTGCTTTCATCCCCGCATCTTGACGCACTTCATCGCCGGTGTGCGAGCAGCTCGTTTGCCACGTCGACGAAGCCCCAATCACGGCCCCCGTTGATAGCCTCGGGCCATGCGACGGCGGGGTGTTGTTCTAGTTGCCTTTGTCTCGGTCACGGCGTGCGCGGTACCGCAAGACGGAGAAACCATCGATCAGCAAGCAGCGAGTCTCGAGGTGATCACGAGACCAGAGCTCGCGCCCACCTGGGCCGTGCCTTACGGCGAGGAGATGTGGAAGCGCCGCCCGGTCGAGAGCGGTGCTGGGATCGATCTCCACGACGTGATCGATCGGGTCACGCACGCGATCGAGGAGCGCGACGGCCGGCCGCAAGTCCGCGCACGACGCTACACGGCGACGTTCGATGGAGCAGGCGTGCGTCTGACGCCGCGAGGTGAACCAGGCGAGGCCCGTGTCCACACGACCCGCATCGCGCTCGGCGATCGCGACGTCTATCGAGGTACCGCGTCAGGAACATGGTCGCTGCTCGGCAACACGGCGCAGACGCTTCGCGCGCCCGGCATCGTCGAGCACCACGAGGCCGAGCGTGATGGCATCGAGGTCGCGTGGGTGCTGCGCGAGCGCGGGGCCGGCGACTTGACGATCGAGATCGCGCTCGAGGGCGACGTGCATGTCGGCCAGGCCGAGCTCGTTGATTCACGCGGGCAGCGGTGGCCGATCGAGACCGAGACCACGTCGGCGGGCGCCCGCTGGCGCGTCGACGCAGCGATCCTCGACCACGCGGCGTTTCCCGTCGCGCTCGATCCGTTGATCGGACCGGAGCACGCCGCGGACGACATCGTGCTCGCGAACTCGCTCGACTGGCAGCGACTTCCGGCGGTGACGTCGAACGCGAATGGCTACTTCGTCGTGTGGGCCGACGATGACAACAACCGGATCGGGGCAACGCGCGTCACGCCGACGGGGATGCTCCTCGACCCCGCCGGCATCACCGTCGGCCCGTCGGTCGGCGCGGCCCCCCGCGTCGCATCGAACGGGACCGACTTCCTCATCGTGTTCGAGCAACTCATGGATGTCCGCGCAGTTCGCGTCGGCGCCAGTGGCGTCGTCCTCGACAGTTCGTCCCTCAGCCTGTGTGGATCGGTCGATCGGTGTGGAAGTCCCGATGTTGCTTCGAATGGATCCGGCTACCTCGTCACGTGGCAAGACACGCGTACGTCGACGAACACGCTCGGCAACGTCTTTGCGGCACGCGTGACGTCCGCGGGCGTCGTTCAGGATCCGGGCGGCTTCGTCGTGACCGACACGGTGGCGGATCAACGCACGCCGGCCGTGGCTTCGAACGGTTCGGACTACATGGTCGTGTGGACCGAGCGGAGCGACACGACGGATTACGACGCCTACGGAAGTCGTGTCACCGCGGCCGGCAGCGTCCTCGATCCCGGTGGCTTTCCGATCTCGATGGCCGCGGGCGCGCAGACTGCGCCGCGCATCGCGTCCAACGGGAGCTCGTACCTCGCAGTCTGGGAAGACGGCCGTAGCGGGAACAGCTACGACATCTATGGTGCACGACTGACGACGACGGGCGCGGTGTCCGACCCGAACGGCCTCCCGATCTCGACAGGCGTTAACAACCAGATGCGGCCGACCGTCGCATCGAACGGCACGGACTTCCTCGTCACGTGGGAGACCGACCTCGGCATCGAGCGCGACGTGTACGCGAGCCGCGTCACGGGCACAGGTACTGTCGTCGACTCAGCGGGCATCGCGATCGCGACCGGATCCACGGACCAGCGCATTCCGGCGGTGGCGTCCTACGGCACCGGTTACCTGGTCGCATGGCAGGCGTTCTTCGACATCCGAGCAGCCTTGATCAGTGGCGCTGGCGCGGTCAGCGCCTCGGGGACGCCGCTCGCGCTGTCCTCGAACGAGCGCAAGCCTGCGATCGCGTCGAACGGCACCGGCTACCTCGTCGCGTGGCAGGACGCGCGCGGCGGTGACTCGACGGGGTTCGACATCTACGCTGCGCGGCTGTCGACGTCTGGCGCGACGCTCGATCCCGCCGGCCTCGCGCTCTCGACGGCCATCGGCGGTCAAGTAGATCCGGCGGTTGCATCGAACGGGACCGATTATCTCGTCGCCTGGCAAGACACTCGTGCAGGCAACGATGACATCTACGCGACTCTTGTATCGGCAACCGGTGCGATCAGCGATCCGTCTGGCCTCGTGGTCTCGACAACGCCCGCCGCGCAGATGGACCCGGCCGTCGCCTCGGACGGCACCGACTATGTCGTCGCGTGGCAGGATTCGCGCAACAGCACCGGATCCGAGACCGAATACGACATCTACGCGGCTCGCATCACCTCGGCCGGCGCGAACCTCGATCCGACGGGTATCGCGGTGTCGACGGTAAGCGGTCAGCAGCGTGCGCCGACCGTGGCCTCGAATGGCATCGGATACCTGCTCGCGTGGGAGGACAGGCGCGCGGGATCGAATGTCTACGCGACGCGCATGGCCACCTCCGGCGCCATCCTGGACGGGAGCGGCTTCGTCGCGGGGAGCTCGCCGTACGTCTACCAGGCCGCGCTCGCCTCGAACGGCACCGACTATCTCGTCGCCTGGGAAGACCTCAACAGTCACGTCTTCGCTACTCGCATCAGTGCCGCCGGCAATGCGCTTGTACCGATGAACATCCCCCTCGGGGCGACGACGGCTAGCCAGCGCGAACCCGCCGTGGCATCGAACGGCGTCGAGTACGTCGTGTGGTGGCAGGATGGCTCGGGGCCGAGGTACAGCGACATCTATGCCTGCCGCGTCACCGCAGCCGGCGACGTCGTGGACGTGACCGGCTATCCGATCGCAGCGGGCGCCGACGCAGAGCTCGCCCCGACGGCCGCGTACAACGCGTCGACTGGTATGTACGCTGTCGCCTACGAGTCAAACGACCGCATCTTCGCCCGCCTCGTGAGCTTCTGCGGCGACTTCAGCATCGAGGCCTCGGAGACGTGCGACGACGGGAATTCCGCATCGGGTGACGGCTGCAGCTCGACCTGCCAGCGCGAGCCCGGTTTCGAGTGCGCAGGTACACCGTCGGTCTGCACGGATATCGACGAGTGCGCGGTGAACAACGGCGGCTGCACGCAGGTGTGCACGAACACGTCACCAGGCTTCACCTGCACGTGCGCGACCGGATACGCGGGTGACGGCATCGCGTGCGCCGACATCGACGAGTGCGCCACCAACAACGGCGACTGCGCGGGCACGTGCACGAACAGCGATGGCTCGTATGCGTGCGCCTGCTCGACGGGATTCGAGCTCGACCCCGACGGCCACGCATGCAACGACATCGACGAGTGCGCGGCCGACAACGGCGGTTGCTCGCCGAATGCCACGTGTACGAACACGGCGCCTGGCTTCAGCTGCGCGTGCGCGAATGGCTACGCTGGCGATGGCGTCACGTGCGCCGACATCGACGAGTGCACCACGAACAACGGCGGCTGCACGCAGGTGTGCACGAACAGTCCCGGAGCGTTCGCGTGCAGCTGCAACAGCGGCTACATGCTCGCCGACGACGGAGTCACCTGCGTTGCGATCGACGCGTGCATCGCCGATCCCGACAGCTGCGAGTCCGACGACGGCTGTGGCTGCCGCAGCAGCACGCCCTCGAGCTCGGCGCTCTGGCTCGTGGTGCTCGGGCTGGTACTGCGTCGGCGCAGGAAGCAGACTTAGCGCCTGGACACGAGCAGCTCCTTCGCCACGTCGACGAACAGCCGCAATGCCGGCGAGCTCTGCGCACGGCTCGGGTAGTAGAGGAAGTAGCCCGGAACCGTCGGCGCATACGCATCGAGCACGATCTTCAGCCGCCCCGCGCGCACTTTCTCGGCGACCGCGGGCTCGCTCGCGTAGGTGAGCCCCAGACCTTGCTCGGCAAACGCGAGCGCGAGCTGCGGCTCGTTCGCGATCAGGCGGCCCCGGACGGGAACGCGCCAGTGCCTGCGTCCACGCTCGAGCTCCCACGCGTACAGCGTGCCGGTCGTGGCAAAGCGAAACGCGATGCATTCGTGCTCGAGCAGGTCCTCCGGCTTGCGCGGAGTGCCGTGCTTTGCAAGGTACTCCGGCGTGCCGACGATCACGAACCTGAATGCGCTCGTGAGCCGGACCTGCACCATGTCGCGCTCGATCGACTCGGCAAGGCGTACGCCCGCGTCGTAGCCCTCGCCGACGATGTCGACGAGCCGCTCCTCGACGACGATCTCCACCTCGATGCGCGGATGACGCGCGCGAAAGGTCGGGATGACCGGCGCGATCACGAGCGGCACCGCCGAGCGCCCGACCGAGATCTTGACGCGACCGACGACCTCGCCTGGCTTCGCGGAGACCATCGTCAGCGCCTCGAGCGTCTGCTTCATCGCCGGCCCTGCACTCTCGACGAGGCGCTGGCCCGCCTCGGTCGGCGACACGCTGCGGGTCGTGCGGTTGAGCAAGACGACGCGCAGCTGCGACTCGAGCTGCTTGATCGCCTGGCTGACCGCGGAGGTCGAGACGCCGAGCTCGCGCGCGGCACCGCTGAAGCTGCGATGGCGCGCGACGGCGAGGAACACCTGGAGCTGGGGGAGCGGCGCCGTTTGCATGCGCTGGGGAAGGTAGCGCTACGGGCGCAGCAGCGCCTTGATCGCGCGGCGCTCGTCCATCGCGCGATAGGCGTCGGCGACCTTGGCGAGCGGCAGCGTCAGGTCGAACACCTTGCCGGGATCGATCGTGCGGTTCCAGATGAGCTCGATCAGCTTCGGTAGATAGCGGCGCACCGGGGCCGGGCCACCGTGGATGTAGACGTGGCGGAAGAACAGGTCTCCACCGTCGAGAGAGACGCCGTGCGGCACGCCGACGTAGCTCATGTAGCCACCGGGACGCGTCACGCCGATCGCCTGCGTCATCGATTCCTGCGTGCCGACGCACTCGAGCACCGAGTCGGCACCGATGCCGTTCGTCAGGTCCTTGATGTGCTCGACGCCCTCGTCGCCGCGCTCGGACACGATGTCCGTCGCGCCGAGCTCGCGCGCGAGCTTCTGGCGGGACGCGTGGCGGCTCATCGCGATGATGCGCTCGGCGCCCATCTGCTTCGCGGACAGCACGGCGAGTAGGCCGACCGCGCCATCGCCGACGACGGCGACCGTCTTGCCAGGCTTCACGTGGGCCGCGTCGGCCGCGAACCAACCCGTGCCGAGGACATCGGACGCGGCGAGCAGGCTCGGCAGGAGATCGTCGGAAGGCATCGCTGGCGTCGGCACGAGCGTGCCATCTGCGAGCGGGACGCGGAGCATCGGCGCCTGCGCGCCCGCGATCAGCTCGCGGTGCTGACACGACGTCTGATAGCCGGCCTTGCAGTGCGGGCACGTGTTGTCGGAGGCGAAGAACGAGCCGATGACGAACTGCCCGGGCTTGACCGTCCGCACGGCACTGCCGACTTCCTCGACGATGCCGCAAGATTCGTGACCGATCGGCGTCGGCTGCTTGATCGCGTTCGCGCCGCGGTACGGCCACAGATCGGATCCGCACACGCAGGTCGCCGACATGCGGATCACCGCATCGGTCGGCAGGGCGATGGTCGGCGTCGGGCGTTCCTCGAAGCGCACGTCGCGCGGACCGTGAATGACTGCTCCTTGCATGGCGTAACCATGGGCTCGTTGCCGGCGAATCACCAGGCAGCCGCCGGCTGATGGGCTGTTAAGCCACGCTTAACGCCCCATCCTCGCTTCGGCATCTAGTTCGCATCACCGTCGAGGCGTAAGAGGAAGGCATGCAGAAGCGAACTCTCGGCAAGAGCGGAGTGGAAGTCTCGGCGATCGGGCTCGGATGTATGGGCATGAGCTGGGGCTACGGTCCGCCGGCCGACAAGCAAGAGATGATCAAGCTTCTCCGCACGGCGGTCGAACGCGGTGTGACGTTCTTCGATACGGCCGAGGCCTATGGCCCGTTCAAGAACGAGGAGCTCGTCGGCGAGGCGCTCGCGCCCGTGCGCGATCAGGTCGTGATCGCGACGAAGTTCGGGTTCACGTTCGACGACAAGGGCGGTCAGTCCGGCATGGATAGCCGCCCCGAGCACATCCGCGCGGTCGCCGATGCCGCGCTGAAACGGCTGCGAACGGATCGGATCGACCTCTTCTATCAGCATCGCGTCGATCCCGCGATCCCGATCGAGGACGTCGCGGGCACGTTGAAGGAGCTCATCGCGGCCGGCAAGGTCCGACACTACGGGCTCTCCGAGGCGGGCGCTCAGACGATCCGGCGCGCGCACGCCGTTCATCCCGTCGCCGCGCTGCAGAGCGAGTACTCGCTGTGGTTCCGCGAGCTCGAAGCCGAGGTCATCCCCACGCTCGAGGAGCTCGGCATCGGTCTCGTCCCATTCAGCCCGCTCGGCAGGGGCTTTCTGACGGGCAAGATCGACGAGCAGACGACGTTCGACAAGTCCGACTTCCGCAACGTCGTGCCCAGGTTCACGCCCGAGAACCGCAAGGCGAACCAGGCGGTGGTCGACCTCCTGGGCCGCATCGCGCGCAAGAAGCAGGCGAC
>JABFXX010000660.1 GCA_013368795.1 Kofleriaceae bacterium | reverse complement strand
GGCTCGTGCTCAACGAGCTGCGCAAGCCCGAGCCCGCGGGACTCGAGCGCGAGCCGGTCGGTCGCGAGCGCGCCGACGGAGATGCCGAGCGGCGGCGGCTCGGCGCGGCGATCGCGGCGGGCATCGGTGCACTGCCGGAAGGCCAGCGCGCGGTGCTCGTGCTGCGCGAGTACCACGACCTCGATTACCAGGAGATCGCCGACGTCCTCGAGCTCGACGTCGGCACCGTGAAGTCGCGTCTGTCGCGCGCGCGAGTGGCGCTGCGCGAGTACCTGACGCGCGAGCTCGGAGGTCGCGATGCGTGACGACGACGACGTGCTGAAGGACTACGACCTCGAGGCCTGGGAGGCCCCCGAGCCGCCCGAGGATCTCGCCGACGGCGTGATCGCGCGTCTGGGTGGGACCGAGGTCGGTGCGGCCGTTCCCGTCGAGCCAGCGACGCCGCGCCGGCGCGCGCTGCTGATCGGCGGCGTCGCGGCGGCGGTGGTCGCGGCGACGCTCGGCACGTACGCGCTGATCGGATCGACGCGGCACGAGCCGGCGACGAACGGGGTCGTGCTCGCCGATCGTGCGCAGTCGCTGTCGCTCGCAGGTGTGAAGGCGGACCTCGATCTTGGCGCCGACGTGCGGTGGAGGCGCGACGGCAAGACGATCCGCGTCGACCAGCGCGCGGGCACAGCGGCCTGGCGCGTCGACGACAAGACCTCGCTCGTGATCGATGCCGGAGCCACGGTGGCTTCGGTCGAGGCGACAGGCGCGAGCCTGCGCGTGGAGGTGCAGATGAATTCGATGGACGCGAAGATCATCGGCGCGAGCGCCCTGACCGCAGCGGCGGTCGCGATGGTGACGGTGGTCGTCTACGAGGGCCACGTGAAGGTGAGCAGCGCGGGCGCTCACACGGTGATCGTCGAGCCTGGCTCGACGTGGACGTCGGCGCCGCCCGCGCCCGCGCCCGTCGTCGCGGGTACGCCCGGCGAGGACGACATCGAGGTCGCGCCCGATCCGAAGCAGACGCCGCCGGTGGCGGTGGGATCGGATGGCGATGTCACCGTCGATCACCGCGCGCCGGCGCCGACCGAGGCGAGCGCGTGCGACGAGGTGTCGTGCGTGCTGTCGAACTACGAAGGGCCGTGCTGCGCGGCACTTCGCGACGACGCGCGCAGAGCTCCGCAGCAGAACAAGCCTGCCGCGAAGGGCCTCGACCGCCAGACGATCACGGATGGGATCGCCAAGGTGAAGCCGCAGGTCCTCGAGTGCGGCGACAAACATCCGGCGAATGGCAAGGTGAAGGCCGCTGTGAAGGTGCACCCCGACGGGCGCGTGACGAACGTCGAGATCAAGGAGACGCCGAACGCCGAGCTCGGGGCGTGCGTCGCGCGCGTCCTCCAGAGCGCGCGCTTTGCCGAGACCGAAAGCGGCGGCTCGTTCGTGTATCCCTTCGTGTTCGACCGCCCGGTGGCGACCGCGTTCGATCCGTTCGCATCGCCGAGACCCTTGGGCTGCAACGCCGAGGCGCTGAAGGCCAAGGGCCAGGAGCTCGCGAAACAGGACGAGCACGCGGACGCACTCGAGAAGTTCGAGGAGGCGCTGCAGTGCATGCCGTCGGCGGAGCTGCTGCAGCTCGCGTTCACCGCCGCCTGCAACTCGTCCGACTACAAGAAGGCGAAGCTCTACTACCCGAAGCTGTCCGCAGACGCGCAGCAGAAGCTCGCGCTCGCGTGCGCACGCAACAACGTGCCGTACGACGCCGACTCGACGTGCGATGCGAAGGCGGTGAAGGACAAGGGCCTCGAGTACGTGACAAATGGCCAGCACGCCGCCGCGCTCGCGCAGTTCGAGGCGGCAATGCGTTGCAAGCCGAGCGACGAGCTCGTGCAGCTCGCGTTCATGTCGGCGTGCAACAGCATGAATTCGACGAAGGCGAAGGTCTATTACCGCAAGCTCCCGGCCGCCAAGCGCGAGCAGCTCTCGATGATGTGCATCCGCAACAAGGTCGAGTACGACGATAGCGGCCCGGCGTGCGATGCCGACGCGCTGAAGGACCAAGGCATGGAGGCCGTGAACAAGGGCCAGCACGCGGCCGCGCTCGCGAAGTTCGAGGCATCGCTCGCGTGCAAGAAGGACGCATACGTGATGCAGCTCGCGTTCATGGAGTCGTGCAACAGCAGGAACTCGGCAAAGGCGAAGACCTACTACGCAAAGCTCACGGACGCGCAGCAGAAGCAGTTCGCGGTTATCTGTGAACGCAACAAGGTCGACTACGGCGGGTCCGCGAGCTGCGACGCGGACGCGCTCAAGGAGCACGGCATGGAGCAGGTGAACAACGCGCAGCACGCTGCCGCGCTCACGAGCTTCGAAGCCTCGCTGCGCTGCAAACCGGACGCGTACGTCACGCAGCTCGCGTTCATGGCGTCGTGCAACAGCCTGAACCCGGCGAAGGCGAAGCTCTACTACAAGCAGCTCACGCCGACGCAGCAGAACCGGCTCTCGGTCATGTGCGAGCGCAACCACGTCGACTACGAGGACGCGGCATCGCCGGCCGCGAGCAAGGGCATCCTCGAGGTGATGTGTACCCGCGAGGCGAAGATCCTCGTCGACGGCGTCGACACGGGACTGACAACGCCGATCCGCGGCGACAAGCTCCAGCTGAATCCGGGCAAGCACAAGGTGACATTCGTCGTCGACGGCAACCGGTTCACGTACGCGGTCGACATCGTGGCCGGCGAGACGCTGAAGCTGAGCAAGGACCTGAGGTAACGCGCCGCTCCGCCGATCGTGCACGGTCTTGCACGATCGAGCTCGTGTCCGAAAACGTTCGCGCGGTCGGGCCAATCCCCGTGTTATGCAGCCCCTCGATGAGGATGAGGGCTTTGGCACTTCTCGGTTGCGTGCTCGTCGGATGTGGGGACGACGGCGGCGCACCGAAGGATAACGGCGTCACGACCGAGCGCTGCGTGTACGAGCCGGTGCCCGCGACCGCGCGAGCGGGCGGCACGGTGACCGCGGGAGCACTGCAGGCGGGCGCGGCAGAGCGCGTGCTCGAGGTGCCGGTAGGAACGGCACTCGGCGGCTACACGTCGCGCGCGGGCTTTCTCGGCAGCGCCGGCGTCGTCGACACGCGCAAGGTGAAGATCAGCGGCTCGTTCAATCCGTCGATCGGTGTGGAGAGTGCGCCGCGCGTGAAGGCGGTCGCGCTGACCGCCGGCGACGAGACGGTGGTCATCCTCCACTTCGACGCGATCTTCGTCTACGAGGGCATGCTGTTCGACCTCGAGCAGCGGCTCGGCCCGGAGTACGCGGGCAAGGTCATCATCGCCGCATCGCACTCGCACTCGGGCTGGGCGCAGTTCACGGGGCACGGCCCGCTGAAGCTCGGCTCCGGAGAGATGCGGCAGCTCGTGTACGACCGGTTCCTCGCGGCGTTCGAGGGCGCGGCACGCGATGCGCTCGCGGCACGCAAGCCGGCGAAGATCGGCTTCTTCTACGACGGCAACTTCGATCCGACGAACCAGATCAATCACGATCGCCGCGGCGACAACGACGATCTGCCGGGCGGCAAGGAGAAGGACAACCACTTCTACCTGATCCGGGTCGACGGCACCGACGACACGCCGATCGCCGCGATCCCGATCTTCGGCGAGCACGGCACGCTCAACGACGACGACAACCCGTTCGCGTCGACGGACTCGACCGGTGCGCTCGAGCGCGTGTTCCAGGAGCAGTTCGACAGCAAGGTCGTCGTGATGCACATGCAGAGCGCCGGCGGCGACAACTCGCCGAACGGCCACGGCGGCATCGATTGCAACGCGAAGCCGGGCAACGCGAGCGACCCGTGCTTCGTGTGGGCCGTCGAGGAGGGCCACGGCCGCGCCGCGGTGACGACGATGATGGCTGCGTACACCGCGGCCGGTGCGAACATGAAGGACACGATCGAGCTCGAGATGCTGACGAGGTCGGTCGAGACCGGTCCGAAGGCGGCGACGTTCGCGATCCGCGACGGCGCGCTCGAGTACGCGCAGTTCGATACGACGAAGACGCCCGACGGCAAGGTCTACGACGGCAGCGGCAACATCGTGTCGCCGATCGACGAGTTCAACGCGCCCGTCGGCGGCGCGCTGTGCGAGAGCGGCAACGCGATGTTCCCGGCGGCGAACATCCCGGGCACCGAGGGCCTCGTGCCGTACGGCTCGTGTCTGCGGCTCGACGTCGCCGGCGAGATCCTCGGCGAGATCTTCCAGATCGACTTCGGTGTCGACGAGAAGCACCCGGTCTGCGAATCGACGCGCACGACGATCTCGGCGCTGCGCATCGGCGACTACGTGATCGGCACGATGCCCGGCGAGCTGACCGTGATGCTCGCGTCGTATCTGCGCAGCAAGTCGCCGGCGGCCGCGGATCACACGATCATCCTCGGCTACGCGCAGGGCCACGTCGGCTACATGCTGCGCCCCGAGGACTGGCTCAAGGGCGGCTACGAGCCGAGCGTGACGTTCTGGGGACCGCTCGAGGCCGAGTACATCGGCGAGCGCCTGCTCGAGCTGATGCCGCTCGCGCTGACACCGATGCGCGAGGACGGGGCGTCCGGTGGCGCCGACAAGGTGAAGCTCGCGACGATGACCGACGGTCTCGAGATCGATGATCCGGCGCCGCTGGCAGGTCAGGTGCCTGCGACGGTGCCAGAGACGATCTGGGCACGCACGGGTCATCCGGCGAGTGCGCAGCCCGCGGCGCAGGTCGAGCGCATCAGCGGCATCGCGACGTTCGTGTGGACCGGCGACGACCCGAACGTGAAGACGCCGCACGTCGTGCTCCAGCACGAGACCGCGCCGTCGAGCGGCGTGTTCGTCGATGTCGCGCGGCGCAGCGGCCGTGTCGTCGAGGATGCCGAGGTCGTGCTCGCGTACACGCCCGAGCCACTGCAGCGCTCGGGCCCGCAGACGCACTACTGGGTCGCCGAGTGGCAGGTCGTGCCATGGATCGGCACGCCCGGCGCGGATGCAATGGACGAGCGCGGCGGCGTGCCGCTCGGTCTCTATCGCTTCCACGTCGAGGGCAAGGGCTGGACGCTCGACAGCGAGCCGTTCGACGTCGTCGGCGGCGGACTGACGATGACCGCGTCGCGCGCGGCCAACACGATCCACTCGGTCGTGAAGATGAACGCGCCGAAGGGCTGGCGCCTCCTCGACATGGACCTCAAGTCGAACCAGCCGATCCCGCTGAAGAACCAGGAGGTCACCGTCCAGGTGCGCAGCGGCGTGCAGATCCTCTCGACGACGACCGCGACCACCGACGCCAACGGCGCGATCGACGTCCTCGACAACCCGCAGGCGAACAACGTGAAGATCATCGACCGGTTTGCCAACGCGACGAGCGTTAACTTGTGAAGCGTAGACGCGCGGTCACACCGCCTCCTCGTCGCCGGAGAACCCCGGAGATCGCGAAGGCTTGGCCGTCCGCCGATCTGGTCCTTCCGTTGCAATCCAGTGGCAGCGTGCGTGGACTAGTCGTGATGGCGGGGATGGCGGGCCTGGCCCTCGGTTTGGCGATCAGACACTTTCCGGTCGAGGCGGAGGCCGAGCCCGCGCGGCCGGGCCACGCGCAGGAAGTTCGGAGCATCTCGTTCGACGGACGCAGCCTGCCGACGGCCACGTTGCGCGCGCTGCTCACGACGCACGTCGGCGACCGCGTCGACTACGCGAGGCTGGGCCACGATCGCCTCGTGCTCGAGGACGCGCTCGTCGCACACGGTTTCTACGCCGCGTATGTCGGCACTCCGCGGGTCGTCTACGACGCCGACGGCGCCGCGTTCGTGACGTTCCCGATCATGCAGGGCCCACAGTTCCGCGTTCGCTCGGTGACGGTGACCGGCGCGAATGCCGACGACGCCGGCATCGTGACGCTGACCGAGGGCGAGGTGATCCGTGCCGAGCGCGTCGACCAGGTCCGCACCGCACTCGCCGAGCGTATCGCCGTGCGCGGCGGCCGGCAGACCGAAGTCGTCGCCACGGTGCGCCCGGACGTCGCAGCCGCGGTGGTCGACGTGACGCTCGCAGCGCGCTAGTCATCGTAGAGATGACCGCGGGGCACGAACCCCGAAGTGCGAAGACGCGCTCCCTCTGGCCGCGCGAGCACGGTGCATACGCGCAGCTCGGGGTCCCGCTCCTGACCGCGCTCGTGCTCGCACGCCCGACGACGGCGGCGCTCCTGCTCGCCGCGGGCGCGTGCCTCGCGTTCCTCGCGAACGAGCCCCTGCTCGTCGTCCTCGGCCATCGCGGCCCGCGCGTCAAAGCCGAGGCGGGTCGCCAGGCGCGCGTCCGACTCGGCGTGCTCGCCGCCGGCGCGATCGTCTGCGGTGGAGCCGGTCTCGCGCTCGCGCCGGATCATGCGCGTCTCTTGTGCGCGGTGCTCGCGGTCCCCGTGCTCGTGCTCGTCGCGATCGCATGGCGGCGGGCCCAGCACTCGCTGTGGGGCGAGCTGGTCGCGACGATCGCGCTACCCGGTGCGAGTGCGCCGATCGCGGCCGCATCCGGCGTGTCGCTCGCGATCGCGGGCGAGCTGTGGCTCGCGTGGTCGATCGGCTTTGCAGCGAGCGTCGTCGCGGTCCACGACGTCATCGGTAACCGGCGCGGCCGCACGCGGGCGACGACCGTCCATGCGGCTCTGCTCGCCGCGCTCGCGGCTATCGTCGGCGTCGTCGCGTTCGTCCGCCCCTTGCAGGCCCCCGCGGTCCCGCTCGTCGCGCTCTCGGCCGTCGTCGCGATCCTGTCACCGTCGCCGAGGAAGCTGCGCACGATCGGCGTCGTGCTCGTCGTCGCGTCGCTGGCGAGCAGCGCGCTCGTCGCCGTGCGCTGACCTCACGGCGAGCGATGCGCGATGTAGATCTTCTGCTTGCCCAGCTCGGGGCGCGAGCTCGACATGACGAGCGTCGCTCCGTCGGGTGACAGCCACGGATCGTCGTCGTCGGCGCCGGCAATGTTCAGGTCCGTGCCCTCGACGAGCATCGGCAATCCGAACGGTTGATCGGGGGCAGGCCGGATCGCGCGATAGAGGTCGTAGGTGCCGGACGGATTCCACGCGAGCCACAGCTCGCGATCGCTGACGAAGAACGGCGACTTGTGGCCGTAGACCGGATCGCTCAGCTCGGAGATTCGCACGGCGGAATTCCACAGCGATGTCGGCGTTGCGCGCGTCGCCTCGTACAGGACGCGTGGGGTCTCGCGATAGAACGCGATGCGCAGGCCATCCCGCGCCGGCTCCGGCGAGAGCTCGAGGTCGGTCGTGTTCAGCTCGGTCACCAGCACGGGCGGATTCCATGGCTGCCCCCGCGCGGTGCGCGTCGTCACGTAGAGATCCGGGTTGGCGCCCGTGGCCCGCGAGAACCACAGGGTCAAGCCGTCGGGCGAGATGCCGGGCGACTCCTCGTTCGTGGCGGTGTTGAGCTCGGTGACGAAGACCGGAGGGCTCCACGGCTCGTCGACAGACGCGCGCGTCGACGAGAACAGATCGCTGATCCCTCCCATCCCAGAGGTTCGCGTCGACGCGAAGTAGATCTCGAGCATGTCCGCGGTCAGCGTCGGGTCATCGTCATCCCCCGCGCTCGACAGCTCGGTGATCTCCTGCGGCGCCTCGAACGGACCCGACGGGACAGCAGCGTCCTGCGACGCGGCGTCGAAGCCAACGCGGCCGCAAGCCGTCCCGAAGGCCCCCGCCACGAGCAGACAGCCTCGTCGCATCGAGGGGACGAGTCTACGCGACCTTCTCCGTCGCTGCGATGTGGGCCGCCGTGCGCTAAGCTAGCGCCCGGTGGGAACGGTCGACCAGACCATGCCTGCGCTGTTCGCGCCGAGCAGCGGCAGCGACGAGCTGTTGCCCATCGCGCAGCTCGGCGTCGGTCCCGACGGCAGCGCGGTCCTCGCGCGCAAGGGCGAGCAGCTGATCGAGCAGCTCGCGCTCGCATTCGGTCCCGCGTCGCCGCGCTGGGCCGCGCTCGAGGCGAGGCTGCGCATCGCCGGCTCCGTCGATCACCCGGGCGTGCGCAACGTGCTCGGCATCGAGGCGTCGACGGTCACGCTCGAAGGCGACAACACGCCGCTGCTCGCCGAGCTCGTCGAGCAAGATCGCGTCGACATCGTCCGTGCGATGGGAATCCTCGGGGAGCTGGCGCGCGCGGTCGCGGCGGCGCATCACGTCGGCATCGTCCACGGCCGGCTCGATCCATGGGCGGTGCACGTTGGCGCGAACGATCGCCCTCGCATCGAGCTGACCGGGCTCGCGCTGCGCGCCGAGTCGCATCCGTGGACACTCAAATGCCGCGCGCCCGAGATCGTCGACGGTGCGGAGCCCGACGCCGCCGCCGATGTCTACGCGATCGGCGCGCTGCTCGAGATCTTCGCGATGACGCGTGACGTCCACGACGGCGCACGCAGCATCATCGCCGACGCGACCGCAGCGGATCCCGAGGCGAGGCCAAGTGCGACCACCCTCGTGCGACGGCTCACCGGCGCGAGCACGCTCGTCACGCGGCAGACGCTCGACGAGATCGAGGTCGCGCGACCGTCGAGGCCCGCGCTCGGGCTGCAGCTCGGCCGGTTCGAGCTCGCGAAGCAACTCGGCGCCGGCGCGATGGGCGAGGTGTGGGAAGCGCGCGACAGCGCCGGTGGTCCCAACGTCGCGATCAAGCTGCTCAAGCCCGAGATCGCCGGCGACGCCGAGCTGTTGCGCCGGTTCCGCAAGGAAGGCCGCGTGCTCGCGAAGGTCGGCAGCCCGTACATCGCGAACTTCGTCGACCTCAACGAGGACAAGGGCTTTCACTACCTCGTGCTCGAGCTCGTCAGCGGCGGCAGCGTCGCCGGTGCGCTGCGCCGGCTCGGCAAGCTTCCCGAGCGGCTGTCGCTCGGCATCGTCGCCGATACGTGCCGTGCGCTCGCCGAGCCGCATCGCCTCGGCATCGTCCATCGCGACATCAAGCCCGACAACCTGATGTTCGTGCGCCCCGGCATCGAGCTCGAGGCGCAGCCCATCGGCCAGGTCGTCAAGCTCGGCGACTTCGGCATCGCGCGCCTCGTCGAGAGCAGCGGCGCCGCCGACGGCGCGACGCGCGAGGGCGCCGTGCTCGGCACGCCCGAGTTCATGGCGCCCGAGCAATGTCAGGGCGCGCAGGTGACGCCGGCAACCGACGTCTACGCGCTCGGCTGCAACCTGTTCGCGCTGATCGCGGGACGCCCACCGTTTCCGACGCAGGACGACAACGCGATGGCGGTGATCCTCCAGCACCTGCGCGAGGCGCCGCCGAAGCTCGACGCGATCGTGCCCGAGGTCAGCCCGCAGGTCGCCGATCTCGTCGGCAGGTGCCTCGAGAAGGATCCGAAGCAGCGGCCGCAGGATGCCGCCGAGGTGCTCGCCGTGATCGAGCAGCTGTGTGACGGCACCGCGGCGCTGATCACCGCACATCCCGCGCCGCCGATCGTCCGCGAGTCGAGCGTGCAGACGTACTCGTTCGAGTGGGAGCTGCAGAGCTCGCCCGAGGCGCTGTGGCCGTTCGTGTCGAACACCGAGAAGATGAACCGCGCGACCGGCCTCGCGCCGGTGCGGTTCGAGATCGAGTCGATGGGGAAGTCGAGCCCGAACACGACGGGCAACCAGCGCGTCGCCGGGCTCAACCTCAAGTGGCGCGAGCATCCGTACGAGTGGATCGAGGGCAGCCGGCACGTCGTGCTGCGCGTGTTCGAGAAGGGCGTGCTGCGCTGGTACGTCTCGGAGGTCTCGCTCGAGCGCACCGCGGGCGGCGGCACGAAGCTGCGCAACACGGTGAGGCTCGAGCCACGCGGCTTCATCGCGCGCCTCCTCGCGAAGTGGGAGCTCGGCATGAAGTACCGCCGCAAGCTCGACAAGGTGTACACGCGCATCGACAGCGTGCTCTCCGCAGGGCCGCGGCCCGAGATCGATCCGATCGATCCAGAGGTCTCGGTGTCACCGGCGGGGCAGGCGCACGTGGCGGAGCTGCAGACGAAGCTCGTCGAGCAGGGTGTCGACGAGCGCGCGGCCGAGGCGCTCGGCTCGTACTTGCTCCACGCATCGGATCAGGACGTCGCTCGGCTTCGGCCGATCGAGCTCGCGAACAAGTTCGCGCTCCCCGAGGACGATCTGATCGACGCGTGCCTTCACGCGACGAAGCTCGGCTCGCTCGCGATGGTGTGGGACGTGATCTGTCCATCGTGCAAGATCCCGTCGAACGTCGTCGACTCGCTGAAGAAGATCGAGGAGCACGGCAGCTGCAAGACGTGCAACATCGGCTACGACGTCGACTTCTCGCGCGCGATCGAGCTCGCGTTCCGCGCGTCGCCCGACATCCGCGACGTCGAGACGCGCACGTACTGCATCGGCGGCCCGGCGCACTTCCCTCACGTCGCGGCACAGGTCCGCCTGCAGCCCGGCGAGCGGTTCGCGCTGCCGCTGACGCTCGCGCCGGGCTACTACCTCGTGCGCAGCCCGCAGCTGCCGCGCAGCCACGAGCTACGCGTCACCGCCTCGGGCGGCGTGCGCCGCATCGACCTGACGCTCGGCGAGAGCGCCGAGAATCCGCCGCTGACCGCGGGCGATCAGCTGCTGACGCTCGTCAATCCGGCGCCGCGCGAGGTCGTCGTCCGTGTCGAGCGCGCCGGCGATCGCGCGTTCGCACTGTCGGCCGCACGCGCGATGTCGAGCGCCGCGTTCCGCGAGCTGTTCCCCGATCAGCAGCTCGCGCCGGGGCGCCTGCTCGCGGTCACCCAGGCGACGCTGCTCGTCGCGCAGCTCGACGACGCGCAGCGCCTGTTCGCCGAGCTCGGCGACAGCAAGGCGTTCCCCGTCGCGGCGCGGTTCTTCGAGATCGTCGGCGGCCTTGCAAAGGAATTCGGCGGCACGCTGCTGAAGACATTCGGCGGTCTCGCGATCTGCGCGTTCGAGCGTCCCGGTCCTGCCGTCGACGCCGCGCTCGCCCTCGCGGCCGCCGTCGACGCGCATCCGGTCACCGCGGGCCGCAAGTGTCACGTCGCCGTGCACCGCGGGCCGATGATGGCGCTGACGCAGGGCGGTCGCCTCGACTACTTCGGTCAGAACGTCGAGCTCGCCCTGGCGGCACTCGCGTCGGTGCCCGCCGGTACGGTCGGCGTGACGCAGGCGGTGTGTCAGGACGCGGGCGTCGCGGAGAGGCTGACGCGCGTTCCCGAGCAAGGCATGCTGCCGCTCGCTGGAAGCTGGATGCTGCAGCTGCGCCCCGTAGCGACGGCGCCCTCCAAGCGCGGCTGAGAGCGCGCTCGCTCAGCGTGGTGTGCCTCTCGTTGCGACGCGAGGCGCGACCGGTAGCTTCGATCATGAAGCCGTACACGCGTGAGATCATTCCGGACCGCCGCCAGCCAACGTTCAGGTGGAGTGCGGTCTTTGCCGGCGCGACGGTCGCGATCACGTGCTGGGTCCTGCTCCAGATGATCGGGATGGGCATCGGCCTCGCCACGGTCGAGGTCGATAGCGCGGGCTCGCTGCGCACCGTCGGCATCGGCACGACGGTGTGGGCCGCGGTCGCGCCGATCATCGCGCTGTTCATCGGCGGCTACATCGCGGGCCGGCTCGCGGCGACGTACGACCAGAAGGTCGGCGCGATGCACGGCCTCGTCGTCGGCGCGCTCGGCTCGCTCGTCGGCCTCATCGTGATGGTCTCGATCGTCACGACGGTCGCGAGCGCCGCGATGCGCACCGCGACGAGCCGCATCCAGAAGCCGAGCATCGAACAAGGCCAGATCGAGGTCGCGCCGAACCTGCAGGAGGAACAGCGCCAGAAGGCCGCGGACGTCGGCGGCAAGATCCTGCTCGGCGTCGGCGTCGCGCTCTTGCTCGGGGTCGGCGCAGGTATCGCGGGTGGCGGAATCGCGGCGCGGCGCTACGGCCGGGCGAAGCACCGCACGGAGGAGGTGCCGGTCGTGCCACCGCCTGCACCGCCGCCCGCGGCGACCACGCCGCCCGGAACGCCGTCCGAGATCGGCGTCCAGGAGTAGCCTAGTCGCGGCGCACGGGGAGCACGGCCGTCGGGCGGTGCCGCTCGTCCTCGCGGATCACGAACCGGCGCATGCCGGTCTCGCGCCACCACGCGCTCCAGCGCTCGGCGGCCATCTCGCGCTCCTTGCGCGGCAGATCGTGGTGGTAGCCGAAGTACTCGCCGGTGAGGCGGCGCAGGTCGTTGATCGCCTGCTCGCGAATCGCGTCTTCCTTGTGGCCGAGCCCCTCGATCAGCCACTCGACGCGATGGCGCTTTCGCGACGTTTCGTACCACTTCCGCCACTTCTTCTCGGACAGGCCGAAGTCCTGGACGGTCAGCGCGATCAGCGCCTTGCGCACGTGCTCGCCGCCACGATCCGCGCGCTCGACGGCGCCGATCAGATCGCCGACGGCCTCGACGTCGCCGAGCTGGACGATCGCCGACGTCGCCGCGGCGACGGTCTCCGGATCCTCGGAGTGCACGGCACGGCGGGCGCGCGCGAGCGCCTGCGTCAGGTCCGCCATCGGATAGCCGGCGAGCGCCTCGATCGCCATGTCGCGCACGCCGTAGTCCATGTCGAACAGCCGCTCGACGAGGACGAACACCGCGTTGCGCGGACGCAGCTCGGCGGCGCACACCGTCGCGAAGAACCGGTCGTCGCGCTGCGGCGAGCTCATGCGATCGATCAGCAGCTCCGACGCGACCGAGCCGAGCCGAACGACGAGCTCGAGGAGACCGCCGTACTGCGCGGCGCGCAGCGAGCGACCCTGCACCGCGAAGCGTTCGATGCGCAGCTTGCCGGGGAACCGCTTTGCGAGCTCGCCGAGCGTCTCGGGCGCGCGCTCGACGGCGTCGTTGATCGCGTCGTCGGCCTGGCTCTCCGCAGCCTGCTCGATCTCGTCGAGGACCTGCACGATCGGCCGTGGCGGCTCGGTCGTGATCGTCATCTCGTCGAACTCGGGCACCGAGGGCCGCTCGACGGGCGCGGGCTCGCGCCACTCGGCGTCGACCTTCGGGATCCTCTTCGTGTCGATGTGCTGGTCCTGGATCTCGACCGGCGGCGCATCGGATGCCGGCGCGCGATACCCGGCCGACTTGTGCTTGACGATCAACCGGCCGAGCGCGTCGGCGGCACCGCTCGCGAGCGGCAACAGCTCGGTGACGTCGACGAGCTTGAGATCGGAGTGCACGCGGTGCGCGATGACGACGGCGACGACGCGATCGCGCAGCACGACCGGCATCAACAGCGCCGACGGCGGCATCGAGCCGCCCATGCGCACGATCATCGCGTCGACGCCGGCGTCCTCGATGTTGAGAGGACCGATGTGCGGCTGCTGGTTCTGCACGACCGCGCGGAACGGCGACACGACGTCGAGCGGGATGAGCACCTTCTGGATCGCGGCGATATCGATGCCGGTCTCGGCGAGCGCGACGCGGCCGATCGCGGCGCCTCCCTGCACCGTGAGCAAACCGGCATAGCGCGCGCGGGCGCGGGCGGCGCGGAGCAGCGTCAGGAACACGGTGTCGCGATCCTCGGCGGTCGCGAGCAGCTCGCGCGCACGGACGATCGCGAGCGGGCTATCGCGCCCGGCGGTCGCGATCGGCTCGCTGATCCTGCCGCGCAGCGGCTGGCGCACGACGCCGTCGGACTTCGGCACGCCGAACGGCGGCGTGATCGCCTCGGTCGTCGGCGCGGGCGCGCGCGGCGCCTGGCCAAAGCCGCTGTCGGTCGTCGCGCGGTTCGGTGTGAGCCCGACCATCGTCTTGCGGTGACCGCGGATGTCGGGAATCGTGTCGAGCTCCATCCGAGCGGTCGCAACCGACGACGGCGCGGGCATCGGCACGGGCGTGCTGTCGAGGACGCGCGGCGCGCGCGACACGAGCGGGATCGTCTCGTCGGGATCGGCGACGACCGTGTCCTCGATGATCACGCTGCGCGCGCGGCCGACCGGTACCGGCGTCGCATCGACCTCGAGCTGGCGCGCGAGCGTCGAGAACCGCGCGGGCGCGTCGACGCCGTACGCCTTCGCGTAGACGATGTGCCAGCGATACTCCGGCGTGATCAGCGGCTGGAGCGGCCGATCCAGCAGGTCGGCGAGGTCCTCGAGCTCGCTGATCTCGAGCGGCGAGCAGACGAGCACGCGCAGCGCCTCGTCCTCCATCGACAGCGGCACCGCGCGGAACTGCGCCGCGATCTCGCTCGAGATCAGCCTCACCGCCTCGGGCTCGAGCTCGGAGCCCTCGTCGCGCGCCGCGGGCGGCAGACCCGATGCGAGCGCGAGGTACTGCGTCAGTCGCTCCTCGGGGACGAGGCTCATCTCGAGCAGGATCGTGTCGAGGCTACCGCCGTAGATGACCTGCCGCTGGAAGGCCTTCTCCATGCGCTTCACGCCGACCAGGCCATCACGTACCAGCAGGGAGCTCAGCCGCACTGGCATCTAGACCCTGATCACGTAGGTCCCCGCGATCCAGTCCTGCAGCCCTCGCTTCTCGCTGTCGAACCCGATCCAGAGGAACCCGAGGAACAACGTGGCGACACCGGCGAGGTAGCCCGCGCAACGCGCGGCACAGCGTGCAGGCGACGGTGGATCGCCGTAGACGTCGATGACCTTCATCTTGAGCAGCCGCATGCCGAGCGTGCGGCCGAGCGTGATGTGGAAGACGAGCAGGTAGGTCATGCCGATCGCGATGAACAGCACGAGGCCCATCACGAGCGCGGGATCG
This sequence comes from Kofleriaceae bacterium, assembly GCA_013368795.1. Lineage (GTDB taxonomy): Bacteria > Myxococcota_A > Polyangia > Haliangiales > Haliangiaceae > JABFXX01. Next base: position 21,979 of record JABFXX010000660.1, on the reverse strand, counting down.
GTCGCCAGCACGAGATCGATCCACATGTCGATGTCGAGCAGCTTCATGTTCTTCGCCGGCAGGTGAACGCCGGCGATCTTGCTGACGATCAGCGTGATGATCAGCGCGGCCGGGATCACGACGAAGAAGTCGACCGCCGCGGCGGCGAACCTCTTCCAGAACCCGACGACATAGACCGACGCGGCCTCGCGCTTGTGCGACGGCCGCTGCAGCACGGGCGCGGCTGGCCTGGGCGCGGCCACAGGTGCTTCTGCAGGGGCCCCGGCAGGCTCGTCGACCAAGATGGCCGGCTCGCGCTCTGACATCGTCGATTTATACGGCGCGGCAGAGGCCGGAGGCAAATCCTCTTCACTAGTTAACCCGTGCCCGTGCCCCTGCCCGTCTGGCGCGAAGGACGTTCGCCTGCCCGGAGATCCGGCAGACCCAGATCGCCCGCATCTCGAGCCGACCGCCAGAACGCGGCGAGGTTCGGCTGCACGGACGCACTCCGCTGAGCGCCCGACCGCGGCTCACCAAGCGCGCCGACCGCCTGGATTCGCTGTGCTCTATGGGCGAGAGCTCGGGGGCGAGTCCGGGGCGGCGGAGTCAGAGGGGCACGGGCAGGGGTTACTTCTTGCGCTCTGCCTCGACGACGGCCGAATAGACCCCCCGCGCCATCAACGAGCGCTCCTGCTTGGCCCGGTTGCCGTAGATCTCGGCGCGCAGGGCGGAGATCACGGCGTCGGCAGGCGCGGCCGCCCGGGCCAGCTCGATCAGCTCGCAGGCGAGCGCGAAGTCACCGTCGGCAGCGAGCCGGCTGGCACGGGTCGCGAGCACACCCGGGCCTCCCGCGAGCGTCGCCAGCTCGGTCGCCAGCGCGGCCTCGCGCGCGGGCTTGAGGTGCGCGGGATTACCGTCCCACCAGCCGCCGTAGAGCCGGTACAGGTTGCGGACGATGAACTCGGGCTCGTCGTAGATCGGCGCGAGGTACGGCCGCGCGAGAAGCTCGGGCGAGAGCTCGACGCGTGCGAGGATCTCGTCGAGGCGCGCGCCGCTGTTCATCAGCCCGACGACCTGCTCGACGAGCGACTCGAGGAACGACGCGGTCTCGTCGAGCGCGCGGCGCACGACGTCGCGGCCCCAGATCGGCACGCCGTGACCGGGCAGGAGGACCTCGGGGTCGAGCGCGGCCATCTCGCGCAGCGCCGCCGCCCACTCGCGAGGGAACCGCTGGACCTTCTGCGGGTTGCCGCAGTTCGGCGACGCCCAGATGAAGAGGTCGCCCGTGCACACGACGCCGGCGTCGGGAACCCAGACCCACGTGTGATCGTCGGTCTCGCCGAGCGCGTGGTGCAGCTCGAACCGGCGGTTGCCGACGACGAGCGTGAGCGCGCGGTCGTAGGTCTCGTCGGGCGCGCGGAACGCGCCGGGGAACTGCGCCGCCGACTGGAACTGGCGCTGGTTGATGTGCTGGTTCCACTCGCGCGTCAACTTGTAGCGATCGAACCGGCGCGTGACCGCCTCGTGCGCGACGACGTGGACGCGGCGGCCGGAGTCGCGCTCGTACAGGTCGACACCGAAGCAGTGATCGACGTGGCCGTGCGTCCAGATCGCGGTGTGGACCGGCCGCTTCGTGACGCCGCGCAATCGTGCACGCGTCGGCTCGGCGAGGATGAAGCTGCCCGTGTCGACGAGGACGAGCCCGTCGTCGGTGTCGAACGCGCTGACGTTCGCGAAGCTCGAGACGAAGTAGCTGCCGGCGGCGACCGGCTCGGCGATGAAGCGCGGCGCCATCGGCTGCGCCTGATCGATCTCGACCGCGCCAGACAGGAGCTGCTCGGAGAGCTGGCGCAGCGCAGTCATCTGCCGCGCACTTTACTACGGCTCGGAGTCCTCTTCGGCGGTCGCTCGTGTCGTCGCGCCGTCGGGAGGAATGATCGGCCCCGTCACCTGAGAGCGGCGTCGGCTCGTCGGTCCGAGATGGCCGGTGACATTCGCGAGCAGCTCCTCGAGTTGCGACAGCGGCGCCGGCTTGATCAGGTGATGATCGAAGCCCGCATCGCGCGCCGCCGCGATGTCGCTCGGTGCACCGTATCCGGATAGCGCGATCAATCTCAGCGACTCGCCGCGCTCCCGCAGCTTCTGAGCGACCTCGTAACCGGTCATGAGCGGCAGACCGATATCGATGAACGCGATGTCCGGCTTCTCCTTGGCGACGAGCTCGAGCGCGGTCGGCCCGTCGGCGGCGTCGACGACGACGTGGTCGCGCGACTCGAGCAGCATCTTCAGCATCTCGCGCGCGTCCTCCTGATCGTCGACGACGAGCACGCGACAGCGATCGCCGCGCTCGGCCGCGGGCCGCGTCTCGTCGAGGCGGACCGCGTTCGCGAGCGGGATGCGGACGATGAACGTCGAGCCCATGCCCGCGCCGTCGCTGCGCACCTCGATCGTACCGTCGTGCAGCTCGACGATGTTCTTCGCGAGCGACAGGCCGACGCCGAGGCCACCGCGCGAGCGATCGAGCCGCTGCTCGGACTGTACGAACAGCTCGAAGATCTTCGACTGCAGCTCGGGCTCGATGCCGACGCCCTGATCGGTGACGCGGATCATCGCGTGGCCGGCGTCGACCGAGACCGCGAGCTCGACCGCGCTGCCGTTCGGCGAGTAGTTCGCTGCGTTCGCCAGGAGGTTTCCGATCACCTGCATGAGCCGCGTCGAATCGCCGTTCACCGGCATCTGCTGGGTCAGCTGCGGCGAGCGCAGCGTGACGTTTCGCTCGGTGTAGAGCGGCGCGACCGCCTCGAGCGCAGCATCGAGCGCCTGGCGCAAATCGATCCGCTCGAGCCGGAGCTCGAACTTGCCGCGCGTGATGCGCGAGACGTCGAGCAGATCCTCGAGCAGGCGCTTCATCTGGTGCGCCTGGCGGCGGATCACCGACTGGCAGCGACCGATGATCGACGGCGTCGGTTCGAGGTCGAGCAGCTCGGCCGCGTGCATCACCGCGGCAAGGGGATTGCGCAGCTCGTGCGACAGCATCGCGAGGAACTGCTCGCGGCGCCGCGCGCCCTCCTCGGTCTCGCGAAGCAGCGCCTCGATCTTGTGCTGGCGCGCCTCGAGCTCCTCCTGCGCGCGCAGCATCGGCGACATGTCGCGGCCGATCGTCGACACGCCCGAGAGCGAGCCGGTCGGGCCGAAGATCGGCGAGACCGAGACCGAGACCGTGATCTTCGTGCCGTCCTTGCGCTGGCGCCTGGACATCACGTGCTCGACCTTCTCGCCCTTGACGATGAGCTCGATGAATCGCGTCAGCTCGTGCTCGTGGCCCGGCTGCATCAGCATGCTCGCGTGCTGGCCGATCGCCTCCTCGGCCGTGTAGCCGTACAACTTCTCGGCGCCGCCGTTCCACGTCACGATGATGCCGTCGAGCGTCTTGCCGATGATCGCATCGTCGCTCGACTCGACAATCGCCGACAGCTGCGCGAGGCGGGCGCGCGCCTTGTCGAGCGCGGTGATGTCGGTCAGCGTGAGCACGACGCCGTTGATCGCGCCGTTCGACTTGCCGCGCTCGTCGAGCTGGTACGGCAGGATGCGCAGGAAGTACGGCGTACCGGTGTTGTCGCGGACCTCGTCCTCGACGGTCGTCCCCGCGGTGCTCGCGCGGACGATCTCCTCCATCAGCGCGGGGCGCTGGATGTTGTGCGAGAAGTCGCTGATCTTGCGGCCGAGGTCGTGAGCCTGGAACCGGAATACGCTCGCGATGCGCGACGTGAACCGGCGGATGCACAGGTCGCTGTCGAGGAACACGGTGCCGACGTCGGTGCCCTCGAGCAGGTGCGCCATGTCCGTGTTGAGCTCCTTGAGCTCGCTGATCTTCTGCTGGTACTCGGCGTTGACCGTATAGAGCTCCTCGTTGACCGAGTGCAGCTCCTCGTTCGTGCTCTGCAGCTCCTCGTTCGACGCGACGAGCTCCTCGTTCGTCGCCTGCATCTCCTCGTTCGAGGTCTCGAGCTCCTCGATCGTCGCCTGCAGCGTCTCGCGCGTGTACGCGAGCTCGGACTCGAGCGTCTGCATGCGCTCGCGCGATGCCTCGCCGGCGGGAATCGACCGATCGGCGGGCTCGGCCGGCGCGTCCGTCGTCTCCGTCTGGAACGTGACGAGCACGTGGCGCTGGCCGTTGCGAGGATGGGTGATCGGGACCGCGGTCAGCGTGCAGCGCTCGTCGCGGCCGTCGCGCGAGATGCGCACGCCGGAGTACGAGATGCGTTCGCTGTCGCGCAGCGCGCGCTGGACCGCGCCGCCGACGACAGCGCGCAGGTCGTCGTCGAGGAGCTCGAGCACGTTCGTCGTCGGCCGCCGCGCCTTCAGCTGCAACAGCTTCTCGGCGCCGCTGAAGGTGTCGACGAGCGTGCGGTGCTCGTCGACGAGCAGCGCGGGCGGCATGAACAGATCGAGCAGCTGATCGTAGGTGCCGAGGATCTGCGGGTCAGGGCCGTATGCGCGCGGCAGATCGATCGCCACGGGGCGCGCGGCGGCGCGGCCGAGCGGCAGGCGCACCTGCGCGAGCAGGTGAACGTCGCGGCGCTTGCGGAAGATCTTGCAGTGCTCGTCGACGGTCGTGAACTCGTCGCCGATCGCCCCGGGCGTCTCGCTCGCGCCGAGGAACAGCACGCCGCCCGTCGCGAGCGCGAAGTGGAACAGCGACAGGACCGTGCGCTGCGGCTGCGGCTGGAAGTAGATGAGGAGGTTCCGGCACGAGATCAGGTGCATCTTCGTGAACGGCGCGTCCTTCGTCAGGTTGTGGCGCGCGAACACGATCACCTGGCGCAGCTCCTGCGCGACCTGGTAGCCCCCGGCGCGCCGATTGAAGTACCGCGCGAGGCGTTCCGGCGAGAGATACCTGAGCTGCTCGTCGGAGTAGATGCCGGTGCTCGCGAGCTCGAGCGAGGGCTGGTGGACGTCGCTCGCGAGGATCTTGAGGTTGAGAGGCCGGTTGCGCGCGGCGAACGCCTCGATGAACAGAATCGCGAGCGAGTACGCCTCCTCGCCGGTCGCACAGCCGGCGCACCACACGCGGACCTCCTGATCGGCCGGCACGCGATCGAGCAGCGCCGGGATCACCTGGTGCTCGAGCACCGCGTACGCCTCGGGATCGCGGAAGAACTGCGTCACGCCGATCAAGAGGTCGTGATAGAGCTGGCTCAGCTCGGCGGGCTCGGCGGCGACCAGGTCGGCGTACGCCTGGAGCGATGGCATGCGCGCGAGGTCGGCGCGCCGCTGGATGCGACGTCCGATCGTGCTCGTCTTGTAGAGCGAGAAGTCGATGCCGTATTGATCGCGGAGCTGACGAAGCAAGGCATCGAGCGACGGATCCTCGCTGAGCATCGCCGAATCGGGCGGCGCCTCGGTCGGCGGCAGGCCGCACAGCACGCGTGCGATGTCGCGGGGCGAGTAGACATGATCGACCGCACCGGTCGACACGGCGGCGAGCGGCATGCTGTCGAACTTCGCGGTCGTCGCGGTCTCGGCGAGCACGAGGCCGCCGCTGCGCTTGATCTCGAGCACGCCGCGCGACCCGTCGCTGCCGCTGCCCGACAGCACGATCGCGACCGCGTCGGCGCCGACGTCCTGGGCGAGCGAGCGGAAGAACGTGTCGATCGGCAGCGTGAACGTGTGCGGCTCCTTGTCGCTCAGGACGAGGTGCCGGTCGCGGATGATCATCTCCTTCTTCGGCGGCATCAGGTAGATGTGGTTCGCCTCGACGGTCATGCCGTCGGACGCGACCACGACGGGCATGTCGCTGTGTCTCGCGATGAGCTCGTCCATGAGGCTGCGGAAGTCCGGCGACAGGTGTTGGACCACCACGAACGCCATTCCCGTGTCTGGCGGAAGGCCGCCGAACAGCTGCTCGAGCGATTCGAGGCCGCCTGCGGATGCGCCGATGCCAACGATGCGTGTCGGCGGTGATGATGCTGCAGTGACCATAGGGCTTACCGATGTCGGGTCGATGGCTCCTCGTACAAAACCCGAGCCGAACTTCGGGCACGCGTCTCACGCGGAGTTCTCAGCAGTTACCGCGCGTGGGAGCACGCCGCCTCGCGCGGTCGAGCGCAGTGTGCTCCGGCGACACGAAGCGCGACATCGGCGCACGGAGGTCGCGAAGATCCAGTTCGGCGCGGGACGCCGCGGTTCGGCAGCCGTGCGCATTCGCCACGAAGTGGGGCAGGCGCGCTCAGCTCGCCTTGGCGACCCAGCTGCGGAACGAACCGAACCAGCGGCGCTGCGACGCGAACGCTTCTTCGGCGCCCGCGGTGATCTCGTCGAACACTTCCGGCGTGCTCACGTGGTCGTCGAGCACCTTGCCGAGGTCGCGCCAGCGCGCGGCGCCGAGCATGCTGCAGCTCGATAGATACGCGGTCGCGCTGTCGAACACGTCCCACGCGAGCTGCTTCTTGAGCCGCCGGAGCAGCAGCGTCGACAAGAACGCCGTCCGCTCCGCGACGAAGAACCAGCCGAGCACGCGGGCGCGCTCGCTGGTCACTCGAAAGTCCGTCGATACCGGCAGCTTGCTGGGCGACAGCCCGAGCGCGGCGAGGTCCGCGTGCAGTGCCGACATCCGCGTCCGCGGGCACGACCCGCAGAGGTGGAGGTCCTGGGTCGCGAAGATCACCTGCAGCGGCTTCTCGAAGCCGTACACCTTCGCGAGCTCCTGCCGATAGGCCGTCGTGCTCGACGCGCCGCCGAGCAACTGGAGCTGGACCAGGTCGGCGTCGGCGTGGTGGGGCTTCGTCCGGTCGATCAGCTCTCGAAGCGCCCACGACGATGACATTTTCGGGCGTTAGAGCAAACGCGATGCCCTGCGTGATCCCACGCAAGATCTCGAAACATCGGGACGCCACTGCGCGGTTTCGACACGCCGAGCGCGCGCGGAGCAGTGCGATGCGCGTAACGTCCGCCTGATGCGCCTCGCCCTCGGGCTACTGGTCGGATGTCTCGTCGCGTGTGGCAGCAAGGACTCGGCGTCGCCACCACCTGCGCCACCGCCTCCGCCGGGAGACGCCTCTCTCGGTGACGCCGCCGAGACCGCAGCGAAGCTGGTGCCAGCGAGCGAGCCGGCGCGCCGGATGTGGACGCCTGCGATCGCCGACGCCGCGACCTTCGAGGCCTACTCCGAGGAGCTCGGCGGCGAGCGCTTCGCCAAGTTCGTCGTCGACCTCAAGAGCGACGCCATCTACTACTTCGACGTCAACGTCTACAAGGTCCACAAGGACTTCGTCTTCAGCGAGCTCTACAAGAAGCCGCGCACGAAGGCTGCGGTTCGCGCATTCGACAAGAACTACGGCAAGGCCAAGCCGGAGTTCCTGCTCTGCTACCTCGTCCATCACCTCAGCGCCGACGTGTGGACGTTCGCATTCTGGGACGGCGACAAGGCGACCGCTGCGCACGTGACGCGCGCCTACAACAAGATGAAGGCGACGTTCTTCCTCGGCGACAAGGTCAAGTTCCGACCCGACTCCGACTACCAGGAAGCCATCGCGAAGGAGCTCACCGACGTCCCGGTCGTCCTCAACGATCAGCTATATCGCGCAGCCGATTACGTCGCGTTCAACCAGGGCAGCACGATCGGCTGGCTTCGCCTCGTACCGCCCGGTGTGCCCGAGTCCGAGCTGACGTTCGAGCCGAACGAGATCGTCGTCCTCCATGCGCCGCTCGCCGACATCACGCCGGTCGCGGGCATCATCAGCGAGCAATTCTCGACGCCGCTCTCGCACGTCAGCCTGCGCGCTCGCGCGTGGGGTATCCCGAACATCGGCCTGCGCGATGCCGCCGCGAAGCTCGAGGAGTGGAACGGCAAGCAGGTCTATTTCGCCGCGAAGGGCGGCGGCTACGAGCTGCGCGAGCCGACCGCCGAGGAGGTCGCCGCGGTCGCGCAGGCCAACACCAAGACGATCGAGATCCCCGAGGCCGACCTGACGATCACGTCGCTCGCCTCGCTCGATCAGATGCGCGCCGCTGACATCACCGCGTACGGCGCGAAGGCGACGGCACTCGGCGAGATCGTCGGCGCCGAGCTCGAGGGCGTCTCCGTCCCGCCCGGCTTCTCGATCCCGTTCCACTACTATGCAAAGCATCTCGAGGCCGCGGGCGTCGACAAGCTGCTCGCCGCGTTCATCGCCGATCCGCCGAAGGACGCGGCCGCACGCAAGGCGAAGCTCGCCGAGATCCGCAAGGCGATCCTCGACGCACCCATCGCCGACGAGCTCCGCACCGAGGTCGAGCGCTGCCTCGTCCAGCTGCCCGACTCCGAGAACGGCGTGTTCGTGCGCAGCTCGCACAACGCCGAGGACCTCCCCGACTTCAACGGTGCCGGCCTCTACGACACGGTGCCGAACGTGCGCGGCAATGACGCCGTGCTCACCGCGATCAAGCGCGTCTGGTCGAGCGTATGGAACTACGCCGCGTACGAGGACCGCCGCCGCGCCGGCATCGATCAGACGAGGGTCTTCGGCAGCGCGTTCGTCCAGGTCGGCGTGCGGGCGACCGCCGCGGGCGTGCTCCTCACCGAGCATCCGACCGATCCGAAGGACATCAAGAACTACACGATCAACGCCAAGAGCGGGCTCGGCATGAGCGTCGTCGACGGCCGCAAGGTTCCCGAGAGCCTGATCGTCAGCTGGTACAACCACGGCATCCGCGTGCTGTCGCGCAGCGCCGAGGAGACGAAGCTCGTGTTCGACGAGCAGGGCGGCGTGCGCGAGGTGCCGAACCCCGATGCGGGCAAGCCCGTATTGAGTAACGCCATGGCACTCCGACTGGCCGACACCGCGAAGAAACTGACGAAGGTCTTCCACCGCGATCGCATCGACATCGAGTGGGTGTTCGCGGGCGACGAGCTCTACATCGTCCAGACCCGCCCGCTCGTTCGTTAGGCTTGCAACGCGGCTCGTAAGGGAGTGTCATCCCCTGATGCGAGCAGCCGTGCGAGTGAGCGTGTTCGGTGCGATCGGAGCTGCCGTGGTCGCGGCCGTTGTCATGGTGTGGGGTGGAGCGGAACCGGCGCGACGCCAGGAACCGGCGCGACGCCAGATGGCGAAGGCGTGCCCGAGGATGCCGGCGCCGCCGCTGCCCCCGCGAGGCGACACGCCCGAGCGGTTCTACGCGCTGGCGGATGTTGCGAAGCTGGAGGTCGCCGCCGGCCATCTCGACGAGGCCGACGCGCTCGCGACGGAGGTCCTCGCGCTGGCACCGATGTTCGTGGGCGACTGGAATCACGGTAACGCGATCCACCACGGTCACGGCGTCCACGGACTCGTCGCGCTCGCCCGCGGCAACCTCGCGGAGGCGCGCCGGCAGCTGCTCGCGTCCGGTGACACCGAAGGCTCGCCTCAGCTGAACAGCTTTGGCCCGAGCATGGCGCTCGCGAGCGCGCTCCTCGAGCACGGCGAGCGTGCAACAGTGCTCGCCTACCTGGAGCAGTGTCGGCGGTTCTGGGAGCTGGGACGCGACAAGCTCGACGCGTGGGCCGCCGAGATCGCGGCGAACCGCACGCCCGACTTCTTCTTCAACCGCTGCCTCTAGCTGCGCGTTGCAGCCCGGATCACCGCGACCGCGACGATGGGCGCTGTCTCGGCGCGCAGCACGCGAGGCCCCAGGCCGATCGCGTGAAAGTTCGCCGCTGCGAGCGCGTCGAGCTCGGCGGGTGCGAAGCCGCCCTCGGGGCCGCTGATGATCGTGACGTGATCGCCGGCGGGGATATCGCCGCGCTCGGCCGATGGATCGAGCACGACGCGGACGCCGGAGGCGGGCAGGGCTTCGAGCGCCGAGGCGAGCGACGATGCCGCGCTGATCGCGGGAATGGCGGCGCGGCCTGACTGGCGCCCCGCGGCCATGAGCGATGACTGGTAGTGCTCGATGCGCGCGTTACGGCGCTCGCCGTCGAGCTTCACGACCGCGCGTGCGGCCGGGTAGACGACGATCTCGTCGACGCCGACCTCGACGAGCTTCTCGAGACAGGTGTCCATCCGGTCGCCCTTGATGAACGGGATGAGCGCGCGGATGCGCGGCGGCAGGTCCTCGATGATCTCGACCGCGCCGACGCGCAGCGAGGTCTCGGTCTCGCCGATCGCGAGGATGATCGCCTGCGCACGCGAGCCCGCACCGTCGACGAGCTCGAGCGTGTCACCGGCGGCGGCGCGGCGGACGCGCGAGAGATAGTGGTGCTCGTCGCCGCGGACGACCTGGTCGCCTGCGACGAGAGGCGAGACGAAGATGCGCATCTACGACTCGAGGACGACCGACGACCACTGAGGGTCCTCGGCGCTCGTGCGGACGAGCACGAGCTTCATGCCGGAGGCGACGAACTCGTCGGCGAGCGGCTGCGCCTGAGGCGTCAGCAGGCCCGACAGGATCAGCGTGCCTTGCGTGCGCGCGATCAGCGGCGCCTTGAGCTCGCGCAGGACGTGAGCCTGGATGTTCGCGAGCACGAGCGGGAAGGTCTCGGTGAGGTCGGGCAGCGGCGTGACCGATGCGTCGATCTTGTCGGCGACCTTGTTGTGGAGCGCGTTCTCGGCGGTCGCCTGGACCGCTATCGGATCGTTATCGATCGCGACGCACGTCGCGGCCGGCCAGCGCTTCACCGCGGCGATCGCGAGGATGCCCGAGCCACAGCCGACATCGAGGATGCGGGCAGGGGAGGCGCCTGCGTCGGCGAGAACCTGCAAATGCTCGAGCACGAGCCGCGTCGACGCGTGGGTGCCGGTGCCGAACGCCATGCCCGGATCGAGGTCGATGACGACGTCACCGTCCACGGGCGTGTATGGCTCCCAGCTCGGCACGACGACGAACTGGCGCGTCAGCCGGCTGACCTTGAAGTAGCGCTTCCAGGCATCGCGCCACTCGGCCTCGGGCATCGCCGTGGCGCTGCGAACGCGCGACGGATCGACGGCAGCGCCGCCGGCCTGCCAGCGCGCGACCGCATCGCGCGTGTCGGCCAATGCGGCAGCCACATCCGAGGCTGCCACCCAGAACACGACCTCGTCGCCTCGCTGTTCTGTCCCTGCAGAGGCGGCGGGGATTTCAGACGCGATCAGTGCCGCGACGTCGTCGACGTCAGCAGCACCGACCGGTACGACGATCTCGACCCAGTCAGTCACTAGCGCGTCGGAGCGGGCGCCACGCGGCGCTTCATCTCACGACGAAGACGCTTGCGGGCCTCGCGCGTCTTGCGCTTGCGCTTGACGGAGGGCTTCTCGTAGAAGCGACGGCGCTTGAGCTCCTGCAGGATGCCCTCCTTGGACATCTTCTGCTTGAGGATCTTCATCGCCTTCTCGAGGCTGTCGCGAACCTCGACCTCGACGGGCTTTCCGAACGTGTTCTCCATGGGGGAGACAGTGGGTAACCGATCAGGACCGTTGGGTCAAGCGCGGTTACTCACCCTCGGGCCTAGGCCCGGGCGTTGTGCTTGTAGAACAGCGTGATCGTCAGGCAGTGGAACTCCGAGTCGGAGCTCTGGGTGACGATCTTGTCCACGATTTCGTGCTCCGGGTGGCTGCGGATCCAGTCCGTGATCAGCTCGCCCAAGAGCTCGCGCTCCTTGGCCTTCGTCGCCGAGAAAACCTTCACACCCGTTACATCGATCATTCCGCGCCCCTCGTCCTGAGTTGTCTGCTGCATGCGTGCCACGGCTCTATCTCCTCGAACAGCAAGCGATGCTTATCGGGCACCGCGATTGGTTAGGAGCACACTCTGAAGGACAACGAGATTTCAGTCAATCAGTATAATTCCCGTGAGGGTGAACATTCGGGTAGGCGGGGCTTTCGACTGTAAGTCCTGGCAACGGCGGGTTGTTTTGGTAGTGTCCGCGCGCGAACGGAGAGTCTCAATGCGAGTTTTTCTAGTCACTCTCGGCCTGGCGCTCTTGTCCCACACGGCGTCGGCTCAACAGCCAGCGCCTCCGCCGGCCCCCAAGGCGGCCGCGCCGGCGGGCGGTAAGGGCAAGGCGACCGCCCAGCTGCCGAAGGTCGAGCGGTTCACGCTCGCCAACGGCCTCGAGGTCGCCTTCATCCAGATCGATACGGCGCCCGTCGTCGCGGTTCAGCTCTGGTACCACGTCGGCAGCAAGGACGAGCCTCGCAACCGCCGCGGCTCGGCCCACATGTTCGAGCACATGATGTTCAAGGGCACCGAGCACGTCCGTGCCGAGGCCCACGCGCAGTCGCTCAACGGCATCGGCGGCTACGTCAACGCGCAGACCGACGAGGACGCGACGCACTACATCAACACGGTGCCGTCGGACTACCTCGACTACACGATGCAGCTCGAGGCCGAGCGCATGCGCAATCTCCTGTTTCGCAAGGAGATGATCGACACCGAGCGCGAGGTCGTGAAGGAAGAGATCCGGCAGCAGGAGAACTCGCCGGTCTTGCGCGGGCTCAAGCGGTTCCTCGAGATCTCGTTCACGAAGCACCCGTACGCGTGGAACGCCGGCGGCGACATCAAGGATCTCGACGCGACGACGCCCGACGATCTGAAGAAGTTCTACGACGCGTACTACCGGCCGAACAACGCGCTGCTCGTCGTCGCGGGCAAGACGACGCTCGATCAGGTGAAGGCGAGCGCCGAGAAGTGGTTCGGCAGGATCGCGAAGGCGCCGGAGCCGCCGCGTCCGGCGAAGGAGGCGCAGGAGCCACCGCAGACGAAGCAGCGCAGGGAGACCGTCGAGCCGAGCCAGATCGGCCTGACGCTCATCGGCTATCACATCCCGGCCGCGCGCGAGAAAGACGTCTACGCGCTACAGGTCGCATCGATCGTCCTCGGCTCGGGCGAGTCGAGCCGCCTCAAGGTCCGCCTCAAGTCGACCGATCCGAAGACGAAGCAGGCGATCGCGCTCGACGGCGGCGTCGAGCCGCTCGTCCGCGAGGATCCGGGCATCGTGATCGCGGTCGGCGCGTACCTCGATCCGGCGAAGGCCGATGCGGTCGAGGCCGCGATGCTCGACGAGGTGAAGAAGCTCGCCGATCAGGGCCCCAAGGCCGACGAGCTGCGCAAGGCGAAGAACCAGGTGCAGGCCGGCTTCGTGTTCTCGCTCGAGGAGGCGCAGGGCCTCGCCGAGGCGATGGGACGGTCGTGGATCCACACCGGCGATCCGACGTCGTTCCTCCGCGACGTCGACGAGCTCGAGAAGGTCAGCGCCGCCGACGTGAAGCGCGTCGTCAAGCAGTACTTCGCACCCGACAAGGCGACGATCGTCGTCATCCCGCCGAGGACCAAGTAGTCATGAAGCGCCTCCTTCCATTGATTCTCCTCGCCGCGTGCGGTCCCAAGCCCGCGCCGGCACCTGTCCCGGCGCTGCCGAGCGATGGCACCGCGCACGTCGCGAAGCCCGTCGCCGACGAGACGGCGAAGCCTGTCAACGATCCGTGGGCCGGTCGCACCGACCTGATCCCGGCGCCGGCGCCGAAGCCGCCCGCGAAGATCGACCTGCCGTCGATCGAGACCTACAAGCTCTCGAACGGCCTCGAGGTGTTCTTCATCAAGAGCGCGCGGCTGCCCGTCGCGAGCATGCAGCTCGCGATCAAGGCCGGCCGCATGCAGGAGCCCAAGGCGCGGCTCGGCGTCGCCGAGGCGACCGCCGACATGCTCGTCAAGGGCACGAAGAAGCACAACGCCGTCGCGCTCGCGAAGGAGATCGACTTCGTCGGCGGCACGATCGCGGCCGACGCGACGTTCGAGGCGACGCTCGTGTCGTGCAGCGTGCTCGCGCGCAACATGTCGACGTGCATGAAGCTCGTGCCCGAGATGCTCACGCAGTCGACGTTCCCGGCTGACGAGCTCGACAAGGTCAAGCAGCTGATGCTCGGCACCGTCCGCCAGCGGCTCGACGACGCCGGCCAGCTCGCGTCGGCGCACGTGCAGAACCTCCTGTGGGGCGACGAGCACGTCCGCGGCTGGATCAACAGCGAGGGCTCGGTCAACGGGCTTCGTCGCGACGACATCGTCGCGTGGCACAAGACCTGGTACGCGCCGAACAACTCGATCCTCGTCGTCGCGGGTGACCTCGACGGCAAGAAGCTCAAGTCCGACCTCGAGCGCGCGTTCGGCAGCTGGAAGAAGGCGACCGTGCCGCCGACGCCTTCGTACACCGAGCCCGGCCTGTCGGGCATCCGCATCCGCCTCGTCGACAAGCCGGGCCAGACGCAGACGCACATCCGCGTCGCGCAGTTCGGTATCAAGCACGACGACCCTCGGTTCTTCGACTCGCTCGTGTGGAACTACACGCTCGGCGGCGGCGCGTTCAGCTCGCGCCTGATGAAGGTCGTGCGCGTCGAGGGCGGCAAGACGTACGGTGCGAGCTCGAGCTTCGACCGCAACCTCGACAAGGGCTCGTTCGTCGCGCAGTCGTTCACGCGCAACAGCGAGGCGGTCGCGACGACGAAGCTCATCATCGGCGAGATCGCGAAGATGGCGAAGGAAGGTCCGACGCAGACCGAGGTCAGCGCGGCGGTCGCGAACATCGCGGGCGGCTACGGCATGCGCTTCCAGTCGGCGGCGGATCTCGGCGCGGCGCTGCTCGGCGCCGAGCTGCACGGCTTTGGCGAGCAGTACCTCGCGAACTATCCACTCCTGGTCGGCAAGGTCACCGTCGACGAAGCGAAGAAGGCCGCCGGCGAGATCCTCGATCCCAAGAACTACGTGATCGTGATGGTCGGCGACGCGAAGGACATCGAACCGCAGCTGCAGAAGGCGGGCTGGCGCTACGAGAAGGTCGCGTTCGCCGAGCCGATCACGAAGGTCGCGGCTGCGGCACCTCCGCCGGTCGATGCGAAGACGCTCGCGGCGGCGCGCCAGCTGCTCACCGAGTCGGTCGCCGCGCATGGCGGCAAGGCGAAGCTGTCGGCGGTGAAGTCGGTGAAGCTCCACGCGACCGGCACGACGACGATCCAGGGCCAGACGCTGCCGGTCGAGATCGAGCGCACGTATGTCGCGCCCGACAAGCTGCGCATCGACGCGACGCTCGCGAAGCAGCTCAAGGTGATCGTCGGCGTCGACGGCAAGACCGGCTGGCAGCAGGCGCCCGATCAGGCCGGCAAGCCGCAGGTCGTCGAGTTCAAGGGCCCCGACGTCATCCAGGGCCAGTTCGAGGTGTGGCGCGAGCCCGAGCTGCTCGTGCTGAAGGCGGCGGACTCCGGCTCGAAGATCGCGCCGATGCCCGACGAGAACGTCGACGGCAAGCCGCACGCCGTGATCCGCCTCGCGTCGCCGTACGGTGCCGACATCACGCTCTACATCGACAAGAAGACGAAGCTCCTCAGCCGCATCGGTTTCGCGGAGGCCGGTCCGCGCGCTCAGGGCGCGTCGCAGGTCGAGGAATTCTCTGACTACAAGGACGCGCAGGGCGTGAAGATCGCGCGCAAGCAGAAGAGCACGACGCAGGGTCGGACGACCGTGCTCGACGTCGACAAGGTCGAGATCGACGGCAAGGTCGACCCGTCTGTGTTCGCCAAGCCGAAGCTGTAGCGGCACGCGAGGGTGGAGCGGGCCATACTTGTCGACGTGAAGCGCGTCGTCCTCGCGGTCGTCATCGTCCTCGCCGCGGTGAGCTCCGCCGGCGCGCAGCCGAGGAGGCTCGAGCCCGGCGCGATGGGGACGTACCTCGGCGAGAAGCCGCCGCAGGTGATCCTGCTGACGTTCGGCGTCGGCCCGCGGATCTTCGAGCGGTTCGGTCACGCCGCGATCTGCCTCAACTACGAGACCAGCCCCGAGCCGATCTGCTTCAACTACGGCGTCACGAACTTCAACGAAGGCGCGCCGATGGTCTGGCACTTCCTGCGCGGCCAGCAGGCGTTCTGGGTCGACCCCGAGTCGTGGACCGACATGATCGGGTTCTACCAGTGGGAGGACCGCGACATCTGGGAGCAGGTGTTGCCGCTCTCGCCGGAGCAAGCTCGCACCATCGAGAAGGCGATCCTCGACTCGCTGCTGCCGGAGCAGCGCACGTATCACTACGACCACTTCTTCAATAACTGCACGACGCGGCTGCGCGACCTGATCGATCGCGCCACGGGCGGTGCGCTCCGGGCCGGCTCCGACGTCGCCTATCCGCTGACGTTTCGCGAGATGGGCGAGCGCGGCCTCGCACCGATCCCGCAGCTCGTCGCGATCGCCGACTTCGTGATCGGCCGCCAAACCGAGGACAGGCCGACGCTGTGGCAGGCGATGTTCCATCCCGACGTGCTGCGCGAGCGCGTGAAGACCGCGCTGCACGTCGAGCCTCGGCTCCTCTACAAGCGTCAGGGCCCGGCGTTTCCGACGGAGAGCAACGGCTGGCGGCCGCAGATGCTCGCGCTCGTGCTCATCTTCGCGGTCCCGCTGCTCGTCGCGACGTGGCGGCGCAGGTTCGAGCGGATCGCGACCGCGTGGGCCTCGCTCTACCTGACGCTGTGGGGCGTCGTCATCTGGGGGCTCGCGATCATCTCGTCGATCCCGGGCGTGCGCTGGAACGAGAACGTGCTCGTGCTGATGCCGCTCGATGCGGTGCTGCCGTTCCTGGGCGAGGCGAAGCGGCGTCGCTACGCGCAACTTCGCTGCGCAGAGCTCGCGTTCGTGTCCGCGCTGCGCGGTGTCGGCGTGCTCGAGCAACCGATCTGGGTGCCTGTTCTCACAGCGTTTATTCCGCTGTTCATCATCGCGTTCGGCGAAAAAATTGCCCGCCGCCTCGCGTAAGGCGACGGTTTACGCATGAGACGGCGCAGAATCGTCACGACGATCCACGGCGTTCCTCAGCAGCTCTCGCCCGAGCAGTCGCTTCGCCTCCACGTCGTGCGCAGCGTGCTCACCGACGTGCTTACCGTCGAGGAAGGCGCGCGGCTGCTCGACATGCCGATCTACGAGCTCTCGCGGCTGGTCGACGGTGCGCGGCGCGCCGTCGATCAGGCCATGCTCGGCCGCCATTGATGCGCGGCGCCCGCGGCGGCGGCGATGCAGAGGATGTGGAGCAGCACGCCGGGAACGATGAGCAAGAGATAGCCCATCGACACGAGCATGAACCACGCGATCGCCGAGAGCGGCCGACCCGCATAGAGCTGGCCGGCGCCGGGCACGATGAGGCTCAAGACCGCGGCGGCCGCGGCGTTCGGCGTGTGATGCGACTCGATCACCTGCGGTGATTGCCGAGCGAGCGCGCCTCCGTACGACATGCGTTGCGGCGCGAGGCGCTGCCGGTTCGGCATGATGTAGTGGATGTTGCCGTCGTCGTCGATCTCCATGCGCAGGCGATCCTCGGTGACCAGGCGCTCGAGTACGCGCTCCGCATCACCGATCGAGCACGGTACGTAGTAGGCGAGCACCGGTGCGGTGATGATCGAGTCCGTCGTGTAAGCGAGGTCGAGCAGACGGTGCTCGATCACGGCGGGGTCGGAGGTGCGCGGGGGTAGCAGCGCTTGAGGCATCAGGGTTTTCCTCCAAGTGCACGCCATGCGGCGGCGGTGATCGCCTGGTCGGCATCTTCGATGCCGTGCCACGGATCCTTCTTCAGCTTCGCGAGCCGCAGCGGGACGGTCGCGGTCGTGAACGACAGCGGATCGACGCCGTGCGCGAGCTCCTCCCACGTGATCGGCGTCGCGACCGGCGCACCTTCGCGCGCGCGCGGCGAGTAGGGCGCGATGAACGTCGCGTTGCGGCCGTTGCGCAGGTAGTCGACGAAGATCTTTCCTTTGCGCGCGGCCTTCGAGATGTTCGACGTGTACTGCTTCGGGTGCTCGGCCGCGATCGTGTCGGCGAACAGCTTCGTGAACTCCTTGAAGCGCTCCCAGTCGATCGTGCGCTTGATCGGCGCGCAGACGTGGAGGCCCTTACCGCCGGTCGTCTTGACCCAGCTCGCGATGCCGAGCTTGTTGAGGCGCTTGCGAACCTCGAACGCGGCGAGCGCGACGCGATCCCATTCGACGTCCGGCGCCGGATCGAGATCGAACACCATGAAGTCCGGGCGCTCGACCTTGTCGGCGTGACAGCCCCACGTGTGGATCTCGAGCGTGCCGAGCTGCGCGAGGCCGACGAGGCCGGGCATGTCCTTGACGCGCATGTACTCGACGCTCTCGCCGCTCTCCTCCTCGATCTCGACGGTGTGGATCGATTTTGGCGAGCCCGGCAGGATCTTCTTCTGGAAGAAGCACTGCTTGTGGCGGCCCTCGGGGCAGCGCACGAGCGTCAGCGGCCGATCGTGGAGCTGCGGCATCATCCAGTCCGCGACGACCGCGAAGTAGGCGACGAGCTGCGCCTTCGTGATGCCCTGCTCGGGATAGAGCACCTTGTCGAGGTTCGTCAGCTGAAAGCCGAGCGGCAGCTGGCGCACGA
Source organism: Kofleriaceae bacterium (assembly GCA_013368795.1). GTDB lineage: Bacteria > Myxococcota_A > Polyangia > Haliangiales > Haliangiaceae > JABFXX01. The sequence continues at coordinate 3,652 of JABFXX010000660.1, read as the reverse complement.
GCGCCGCGACGCTGGCCGCGCTCGCCGACGGCGGCGCTGCGGGCTCTGTCTTCTTGCCGCGCGCCTTCTTCGCCGCCTCGTTCGCGAGCTGGATGTTGCGATGAATGTTCTTGCGCGGATTGGTGTCGCGCTCCTCGTTCGCCGCCGCTTTGCCTGCCTTCGCGATCCGCGCGGCGCGCTTCTCCATCGCGGTCGGTTCGGCGACCTTGCTGGACTGCCACACGCGGTCGGAGTCGGCCGCGATCTGGTCGATCGTGCGGTTCGTGACCACGCTCCGCGGCTCTTCCTCGACGATGTCGACGTTCTCGTTCGCCGCATCGTCGCGCCCCTTGAACAGCAGCCAGCCCTCTTGCTTGCCCTGCGGCCGCGTTCGCACGAGGTGCCACTTGCCGTGCAGCTTCTCGCCGTCGAGCGTGAACGTCAGCCGGCCCTTCTTCATCGCCTCGTGTGGGTCGTCCTCCGGCTGCCACGTCCCGCGATCCCAGACCGCGACGGTGCCGCCGCCGTACTGGCCCTGAGGAATCACGCCCTCGAAACTCGCGTAATCGAGAGGGTGGTCCTCGGTCCGCACTGCAAGCCGCTTCTCCGTGGGCGAGAGGCTCGGCCCTTTTGGCACGGACCACGACAGCAGCACGCCGTCGAGCTCGAGACGGAAGTCGTAGTGCAGCCGGCGCGCGGCGTGCTTCTGGATGACGAAGCTGTTGCCCTTTCCGCGCGGTGAGCGATCCCCGCTCGGTTCGGCCGTGACCTTGAAGTCGCGCATCGACCGATACTTGGCGAGCTTTCCCGTCGCAGCGCGGCGAGCCATAAGTCCACACCTTGCATCCTCGGTGCCACGCGTACTCTCACGGAGTGCTCGCGGGCTCGGCCTGCTAGATGCACCAAACGATGGCGTGGCGCAGGCTTTCATCGGCACGAGCGGCTGGGTCTACGCGGGATGGCGACAGCATCTCTATGCGGACACGCCGGCGAAGAAGTGGCTGCAGGTCGCGTCGCGCGCGTTCGACGCGCTCGAGATCAACGGCTCGTTCTACACGCAGATCAAGCCGGAGACCTATGCGCGCTGGTACACCGAAACGCCGCCCGACTTCCGGTTCGCCCTGAAGGGCCACAGGTTTGTCACACACTACAAGCGGCTCAAGGACTGCGAGGACTCGATCATCCGCCTGCGCGACCAGGTCCTGCCGCTGCGCGAGAAGCTCGCGGCCGTCGTGTGGCAGGTGCCGAGCAACTTCACCGCGAACCTCGAGCGGCTCGAGGACTTCATGCGTGCGCTACGCGCATGGCCGACGGTGAGGCACTCGCTCGAGCTACGGCATCGCTCGTGGTTCACGAAGGAGTGCGCGCGAATTCTCCGAGCTGCAAACGTTGCGGTCTGCATGGGCGACGCACCGGACTTTCCGATGTGGCGCGAGGTGACGAGCGACCTTGTCTACGTCCGCCTGCACGGCCACACGCGCAAGTACGCGTCGAGCTACAGCGAGCAGAGCCTGCGCGCATGGGCCGACGACGCGAAGCGCTGGCTCGCCGAGGGGCGCGACGTGCACGTCTACTTCGACAACGACGCCGAAGGTCACGCCGTCAGGAACGCGCTGCGGTTCCAGGAGCTAGTGGTCGGATCCGCTCCGCGAGAAGTTCCGGCGGCAGCGCGTTCAAGACCTGTCGCTTCCGGATCCGCGCCCGCCTCGCCATGGCGACGGCCCACCGCACGGCCTCGATCCCCTTCACCGAGTGGGCGTCGCTCGACAGCACGAACGGAATCCCGCGGGCGGCCGCCTTCCTCGCGTTGATCGGATCGAGGTCGAGGCGATACGGGTCGCCGTTGATCTCGATCGCGGCGGGCGATTCGGCGATCGCGTCGAGCACCTCGTCGAGGCGAACCGCGATCGGGTCGCGGCGCAGCACGAGACGGCCGAGCGCGTGGCCCCAGATCTTGAAGAATGGCTGGCGCATCGTCGTGACGAGACGCTTCGTCATCTCGTCCTCGTTCGCCTTGTAGCGCTGGTGGACGCTCGCGATCACGACGTCGAGCTCCGGCACGATCTCCATCGGCACGTCGATCGAGCCGTCGGCGAGGATGTCGGCCTCGGTGCCGCGAAACAGGCGCACGGGCAGATCGTGAAGGCCGGCCATCTCGGCGTGCTGGTCGCGCAGCTTCTGGGCGTCGAGCCCGCCGGCGTACGAGGCCGCCGCCGAGTGATCGGTGATCGTGATCGCCTTCATGCCGAGCGCGGCCGCGGCGCGCGCCATCGCCTCGATCGAGTCCTTGCCGTCGCTGTACGTCGTGTGGCAGTGGAACGCCGTCGTGACGTCGGCGAGCTCGATCAGATCGGTGAAGTCGTCGCCGGCGTCGGCTGCCGCGAGCTCGTCGGTCGCGTCGCGGACCTCGGGCGGCAGCCACGGCAGGCCGAGCGCCTTGTAGACGTCCGCTTCCTCGGGCGCGACGAGCGTCGTGACGTCGACGCCGCGGGCCTGCGCACGCGACTTCAGTTGCTCGACATGCTCGGGCGAGCCGGTCGCGCAGATCAGCGCCCAGCCGAAGCGCGCGCGGGGCGCGAAGTGGACCTCGCAGCGCATGCCGTCGGAGAGCCGCGCGGACACGACGGTGTCATCGCGCTCGACCGACGTGATGAGCCCGTAGTTTGCGAGCCGATCGGTGACGACATCGCGATGCTCGGTCTCGACGGCGATCGCGATGTGCTCGACGATCTCGCACCACCGCCGCACCTGACCGGCAACCTCGACACGCGTTGCCGCGTCGCTCGCGCGCAGGTAGCCGGCAAGCGAATTCGCGTGTTGCTCGGCATCGATGTGGATCTCGCGCGTGCCGCGCGTGCGCCGCTCCTCGATCGCCTTCAGGATCTTCTTCTCGCTGAGCTCGCCGAAGCCGGGGATCGTGCGGACCGCGTGGGCCTTGCACGCGGCGGCGACCGCATCGAGATCGGCGGGCGCGAGCGCCTCGTGGATCTTGCGGGCCTTCTGCACGCCGATCGATGGCAGCTGCGCGAGCTCGACGATCACTGCCGGCCACTTCGCGCGCAGCTTCTCGAGCACCGTGCTCGAGCCTCGCCTCGCGAGATCGCCGACGACGCGCGCGATCGACGACCCGACGTACGGCAGCTCCTCGAGCTTGCCCTCGTCGAGCAGGCGGTGCAGGCCCTTCGCGGCCTCGATCGATTTTGCGGCGCGGTCGTACGCGATCGCGCGGTGGCGATCACCGTCGAGATCGAAGTAGACCGCGATCTCGCGAAGCTGCGCGGCGATCGTGGTCGGCTCCATCACCGCGGTCTACCACAGCGGAAGCGTCAGCGAATTCCTCCGTCGAACACAATGCCGCCGATCGTTCCAGCGTCGGGGCGCGGGGCGTTGCCGACGGCGGGGGCATCGACCGGTGCGGGGCCGACGTTGCCGATACCGCCGTCGGTGCGTGGCATCGTGGGCGGCGGCGACGGGGGCAACGGCGTGGGCTGCACGGGCCCGGGACGAAGGCCGGCGTCGAAGCGCACCTGCATCGGATCGGCCTCGTACGATGCGGCCTGCGGGACCGGAGCGGGCGCCTGCGTAGGCGAGGGCGGTGCAGTCGGAGCGGGCGCTTGCGTCGGCGCGGGCGGGATCGTCGGCGCGGGCGAAGGCGTCGGCGCGGGTGCGCCCG
>JABFXX010000244.1 GCA_013368795.1 Kofleriaceae bacterium | reverse complement strand
AGGCGTAGACGCGCTCGATGGGCACGGCTTGCGAGCCCGGGCGGTCGCGCAGCTCGAACGCCGACCCGGACGGGAGGAACACGAAGTCGCCGGCCGCGAGATGAACGTCGTTGCCGCGGATGCGGAGCACGCCGCTGCCCCGGCTCACCGCGTAGAACAGCGGCCGTTCGCAGGTTGCGACCGTCATCCCCCACGGAGCCGTCATCTCGTAGCGCGCGAAGATGTGGCTCTTCAGGCGCACGTGCTTCAACACATCCGCTAGGACGTCCACGGCGCACTCCCCTCGGACGAACGGACCACAGGTTCGTACTCGCGGCACATGAGTGTCCTCTGTGTTCGCACTATGCATCATGGTGAGCGGCTCACCATCGAGTGCGCGAGGAAAAGACATGACGAAAGCAATCCGTGCGTCGAGCGGAACCGATGCGCTTCGAATCGAGGATGTGCCCACGCCTACACCGGGGCCGGACGACGTGCGCATTCGTGTTCACGCCGCTGGACTGAACTACACCGACGCGTTGCTCGTCGCTGGACTACTTCCGAGTCCCGCGCCGATGTTCACCCCGGGTGTCGAGGTCGCAGGCGTGATCGATGCGATCGGGTCGGGCGTGTCAGGCCTTCGTGTGGGTCAGCGCGTCGTCGCGACGCTGCCGGAGCTCGGCGGCTTTGCCGAGGAGGCGATCGCGGCTGCGAGCCGCGTTGTCGGCATCGCCGACAGCCTCGCGTTTGAACGTGCTGTCGCGGTCCCGGTACTTGCGCCGACCACGTTGCTCGTTCTCCGCGCCAGCCGCCTGGCTGCCGGCGAGACGCTCTTTGTCCCGAGTGCCGCCGGCGCGGCGGGAACGCTGCTCGTCCAGCTCGCCAAGCGTGTGTTCGGCGCGAAGGTCGTCGCCGGGGCAAGCTCCGAGGAGAAGCGCGAGCTCGCGCTCGGGCTCGGCGCCGACATCGCCGTCGACACGAGTCACGCCTCGTGGTCAGAGCGCGTCCGCGAAGGAACGGCGGGGCGCGGAGCCGATGTCGTCCTCTTGCGCGAGGGAGGCGATGTGCCTGCGGCGAGCCTTCGTGCACTCGGCTTCCGCGGGCGACTCGTCGTGTTCGGCGTCGACAACATGTTCGACACGGCATTCACGAAGGAGCAAGTTGGCAGCTTGCTCGCGCAGAATCAGGCGGTCATCGGCGTCGCGACGTTCTCGCTGCCCGAAGCCGAAGTCCAGGCGGCCGTACGCGAGGTCCTCGAGCTTGTCGAACGAGGGGTGATCGAGCCCGTCGTATCGCACGTCGTCGAGCTCGCGGAGGTTCGACGAGCGATGCACGACCTTCGCGAGCGCCGCACGTCCGGCAAGGTCGTCGTCCGGGTGCGTGCCTAGACGCGCCCCGCGAACGCGGGGTCGGCTTGCAGCGCCGGTTTCACGCGCGCCTGCGCGCTTACGGGCCACGTTGCCAGCGCGGTGACGAGACGGTTCACGTAATCGGCGCCGGCCTTGCCGATCGCATCGATCATGACGGGCAAGTCGCCCGTCGGCGTGCGGTCGACCACGCGCAGCAGCAGCGCGCCATCGGCATCGCCGCTCGTCGGAACCCAATCGATGTGACTCGCTGCCCACGCGGGCCACCAACGTGCGGCGAGGCGAAGCACCTCGGGGCCTCGCGTCTTCGCCTCGGCTTCCATGACGCGTACGAGCGCGCTGTCACTCGGGTTGTCCTGCAGCGCGCGATCGATCAGGGCGCTGACGGTCAGATCGTCGAGCTTCGTGCGATGTGTCTCGATCGACTTGGCAATGCGTGACGAAGCCGCCCGGCCATGCTCGAGCGGCACCGGCAATAGCGGCTTGATGTAGTGAGCGTTGCCCTGCTCGACGATCTGAAGGGCACCCTCGACCATCTCGGCCTGCGCGGGACGACCGTCGAGGTAGCGATGCAACACGCTGAGCGCTGCAGCGATCGACGTCGCGTTCGGTTCGGTACGAGACACTTCTTCGGGGACGCGACCCTGGTCGATGAGCTGGCGAAGGTAACCAGCCCAATCTGGAATGCTGTCGAGCTCGCTCATTGGGGCAGGATGACGGGAGTCTTACAGGTCTTCATCGCGACAGGGGGCACCATGACCTCGCGAACCTTCGCCACACCGCTTCCTGGCTCGGGCGTGGTGAGACCGGTCGGTTCGGCAATGGCGTTGTTCGGATTGTACTGGCTCCAGCCGACCATCATGCCGTCGAACGCGAGCGGTTTTGTGGCCGCGACCTTTGCCTTCATGTCCTGGCCCGTCGCGGCATCATGGCCGACGATTGCTTCTTGCGCACCCGTCACGACGTCCGGCGGGAGCTCGAATACGATCACGCCATTGGCCATATTCGTCGCTGCGAGCGCCTTTGCGAGCGCCGCGGCGGAGGAGGCGCCAGCTTCGTCCGCGCCCGCGTACCACCAGCCGGACGAGTTGCCACGTCCTGCGATCATCGCGTTCATGTTGAGATCCGCGGCCGTCGGAGGATTCGCCTGCATGAGCACGGCGAGCTTCTTGGGATGCCCCGCTCCCCAGCTGACCTCGGCTAGCGTCGGCGGAAACTCGGACGCGTGTCCCTGAATCAGGCGCTGGTAATACGCCTCGGTGACCATGCCAGTACCGACGATCGTGTCGAACGTGACCGCGCGCTTGAGGCCACCGAGCTGTGCGACGTCGTTCGCAGCCACCTTCGCACCGCGGCGCAGATACTTGGGCTGACCGCCCTCCATCGTGTTGGTGAGGATGTCGACAATCTTCTTGTCGAGATCGATCTCCGGCATCTTCTCGTCGAGCGATGCGGCGAGTTGCTTCATGAAGTCGCCGCGCAGTCGCGCAGTCTCGGGATGCGCGTCGTGCATGAGCATCTCGAGCTTGCGCTGTGCCTGGATGTTGATGGGCGTCTGAGGCAGCTCGCTGAGCAGAGGTGCGTGACCCGCGGCGATCGTCTTGACCGTCTTGCCCCATGACTCGAGGCTGACGACCTCGGGCACCTTGACGACGCCCTTGTTCACCTCGGTGAACTTGAGGAATCGCGGAGGCGCAGGCTCGGCGGGTCGGAGCTGACCATCACCGGTGTTTGGCTCGAAGCGAATCGTTTGCTCGCCCGGGTTGCCGGTGATCTCCATCTGATGCCAGCCGCCCATCTCCTTCACCTTGGCGATGACGTCGGGGAGCTCGCCCGGATTGATCTCGTAGTGATCCGGCGAGACTTCCGTGCGATTGATAAGCTGCGTTTTGCGCTGGGCATAGAGCTGATTCGTGGTGTCGAACAGCTCCTTGCGAATGCTGCCGAGCTCTTCGGGCGTGAACTTGCCGAGCGCCCCGGGGCTGTTCATCGACTCGTCGAGCTCACGCAGGAATTCTTGCGTCGCACCGAGCTCGTCGTTGCTCTTCTTGATCGCCTTCTCGACCAACGCACCCAGCTCTGCGCGGGTCGTTGCTTCCTTCTTCGACGCAGCAGTGAGCTCGTCCGCAGCGAGCTTCGCCTCGGTCCGGAACTTGTTGATCGCTTGCACTTCGTGGAGCTCGGCGAGCTTGCCGCCGAAGTGATGCATCGCGTGCATCGCGATCGCTTGGCCGATGAGCTCCGCTGCCGTGTGCGCGCCCGTCTCGAGAATTTCCTCCTCGGTGATGCCCGGCTGGCCCTTCGCCTTCTTCGCATGATCGAGCTCGACACAGCGCACCGCCGTCAGGCCCGTGTACATCCCCGCGAAGCTCGCCGCGTTGAGTGCCTTCGCTTCGCTTTCCCCGATCAGCTCGGCCTTCTTCGCCGCCGCGATGTTCTTGCCGACGGTCTTGAACACCGCACCGAACGCGAAGTTCGTGAAGAACTCCATCGCGAAGTGGCCGACGGTCGGATCCTTCGCCATCAGCGTCGAGATCGTCGACACCGTGAGGCTCTCGACGACCGCTGCACCGACTGTCGCCGTCGAGACCGCGACACCTGCGACCTCGACCGAGCTCGCGACGAAGCCGACCTCTTCCATCACGACGAGGTCACCGAGGCCGCCACTGACGATGCCGATCATCAGCATCGCGGCGATCGCAGTCACCGCATGAATGAACTCTGCGTCCTCGATGACGGCCTTGGCGAACGCGAGCTTGTCTTTGACGACGTCGTCTTTCGAGAACCGGTCGAACGCGGCCTTGGCTTCGACGAGACCTTCCTTCGTGCCCTTCGAGAATGGCTTTCCGATCTCGTTCTGGACACGCTCCTTGAAGATCTCCATGTACGAGAGCGTGTCTTTGATGCGCGCCTTGTTCGTGCGCCGGTGACTGCTCTCGTCGTCCTTGCCATACGTGAGCGGATCGACGATGCCCTCGAGAATCGAGTCGTCGTGCTCGGTCAGGGTCTCGGTCAGATACACGAGCTGCATGACCGTGTTGCTGAGGCTCGCTTCCATCAGCAGCGAATCGATGTCGTCTTGAATCTCGCCGAGTAGCTGCTGGCCTTTGACCGGATCCGTCTCGAACACCGACCGCAGCTCGACGAGCTTCTTGCGAAGGTCAGCTTCCTTCTTGGAGCTGCCGTCGGTGTTGTACATGACATTGCTAGCGGCGCTGCTGGCCTTCGTCTGCTGGATCAGCTCGCGAACATAATTGAGCAGGGTCTCGCCGACCTCGACGGGGAACAGCTTCGCGCGCTTCTCCGCTTCGGCGATCTTCGGCTTGCACGTCTCGGGCAGATCCGAGAGCCCGATCACATCGACCCACGCGCGTCCCAGCTGGATCGCGGGAGCCATCAGCAGCTGCATCGTGTGCGCGGCCTGGGCATTGCCACCGGCATCAGCGCCGCCCGAGCCCTTCGCGCTCTTCGCCTGGACGCCGGCGAGCTTCAGCGCCTTCGACGCCTTCGTCAACGTCGCGAGCTGGAACGCCGACTCGGCATCCCAAGCAGGCAGCTGCGCCTGATTGTCGGCGCTGTTCGTGCTGAGCTGTTTCACGCGATCTTCGACGCGCTTCTTCGCGCCCGCCAGATCGCCTTCCATCTTCAGCGACTTCACCATCACGACGCATTCGTCGATGACGCTGACGATCAACTGAAGACGCTGACGAACCGTGTCCTGATCGGCGTTGGTGCCGACGAGCGTCGCCGATTGCTGCAGCGACGTCGCGTCGGTCGCCTTCCCACCCGGAATAGACCCGGCAGGCGACGCCGACTTCGCATCGAGCTCGTTCGGGTCCGTCGGTGTGTACGGCCGAACCTTCGATTCATACTGTGTCTTCCACGGCTCGATCAGGCCACCCGCTGGATCGAATCCAAACTGCGGCGCCGCGGGCGTGATGAACGCGGCGTGCTCCTCCAAACCAAACAGTGCCTTCGCGACTTCGGCGGGCTTGGGATCCTCGAAGTTCGAGACGACGATCCAGTTCCACTTCCCTTTCGACTCTTGCAGCGTGATGCACTTCGCCGGGATCACGCGCATCACGGCGATGTCGTGCGGCTTGTTCTCGCCTGGCACCTCGCCACGAACCCTCCGAAAGTCGATCGACGCCGTGCCGTTGCACAAGATCCGGCGAACGTGGACGTCCAGCGGATGCGACGCGAGCACGTGCGCGATCGGCGGCTGCGGAGGCGCGCCATCCGCGGGCATCATCTCGCGCTTGAGCACGTTCGCTTCGTGCCGGAACGCGCTCTGGTTCACGGCGATCGCGTACGCGGGCATGACGCGGCGAAGCGATGCCGCGATCTGTGTCGTCAGTGCTGCGACGAGCGCGCCGGCCGCACTCTCGATCGTCGGTTCCGGTGTCGCCGCACGGACGATCGCGGACCGGTAGTCATCGCCATAGAGCGTGCGCGAGAGCGATGCGTCGTCGAACGCGAGCGCGTTGGCGATCTGCTGGCCGAGCGGCAGGCTCGGCGTCGCCGCTGACCACGTCGCGTACGGAGATTCCGGCGCGAACTCCACGCCGGCCATCTTCTCGCTGACGGCCTCCTTGAGCTCCTTCGCGCGTTCCGTGATCCACTTCCGGACGTCGACACGCTCGGGCTCGCCTTCGGTCTTGCGTTGAACCACCGGGGCTGCGGCTGCCGTCGCGCTCGCCTTCGGATCACCGAGCAGCCCTTCCGCCGACTGTCCGGCGACGACGGCGTCCGCGACCGCATCGGCGTGCTGCTCGTGTGGGTCGGTTGCACCGCCGTCGATTCCGTTCTCGAGCTTGACGCCTTGCCGCTGCTGCACGACGTGCGCTGCTTCGTGCGCGGCCGTGTGTAGATCTGGAGTCGAGCGAAATGCGATCTGATTGCCTCGTGCGTACGCACGTGCACCTAACGCGCGCGTCGCCGGCTCGGCCGCGCCACCCACGAACGACTGCACGTCGCCGATGTTGTGATTGCCAAAGCTCGCCTGGATTCGCTCGCGATGCGGTAGCGCGCTCGCACTGCCCTGAACGCCGCCCTCGGCCGTCGCGGCGATGTCTGCAGCGGGAAGATGCTCGGTCCCAGAGCTCTTGCCGGGAACCTGCGGAACGACGCCGCTGCCGCCGTCGCCGTAGTTCGCCGTGTTCGTGTGCTTGCCGGGCTCGAGCCCCGACTGCTTTTGCATTTCGTTCGAACGACGCTCTCGTTCCAGCCGGTCCACTTCACCCACGGGAACCCGATCTTACGTCATCGGCCGAACCTATCGCGCCTCGAATGAATACGACCACGCTGCCTACAGGTAGGCGGGAGCGTCAGGAGCTACGTCCGCGGTGGCGCTAGTCGGCGCTCACCACGGGCTTTCCCAACCATCGTATTCGCCTGCATGTCGATTCGCAGCTCCGACGAGGCTCATCACGACGCCGTGAATGGACTCGAGGTCAACCGGAGTCACGCTGGACACCTTGGCGCAGAAGCGATTCGGCGGCATGGCCTCGCCGTGCGTATCGGTGATGGTGAATCCGAGCGTGGCGACCTCGTCGACGAAGCGGTCACGGGCTTTCGCGGTCTCGAAATAGATCCAATGATCGACGAGACGAGGTTTCGTCAGCAGATCGCCCTGGGCTGCGAGAGCGGCGACGGTCTTTCGGTCGCCATCCAGTTCCGCATCGTGGTCATCGCCATCCGTCATCGCGACTTCCTCATTATGCCGGCGTTGGTTACTTGATCGACGACCACACGTGTTCGACAGCGATCGTGGCGATGCCACCGCCGTGGAGAACGTGAAGGCAGTAGCCTGTCTCGGCCCACCATGTTCCCGGCGGATAGAACGGTGGCCCAACGTGCACGATGCGTAGCTCGCCCAACGCGCCGCGAGGCTCGACGACGATGTTCACGCCATCACCGAGCTTCGGTTTGGGCGTGTCCGGAAGGACGTGCGCTTCGTGGACCTCACCATCTTCCTTGCTGATGAAATGCTCGCGGGCGAAGGCCACGACAGGGCGATAGTACGCATCCATCGCGGGCCCGTTCTTCTCGCACTCCATGCGCAGCAGCAGCCGGCGGCCGTTGTTTGAGGCTCCTCTCGGCCGCTCGCGTTGAAACTCGCCCTTGTTCGCCAGCCTCACGACGACTTGTTCGTTCGCGCCGGCAACGTTCGAAGGCGTGGGAGCTGCAGCAGCCACCGGCGCAGAGGTCGTCGTGGCGGACCCACAGCCGACACACGCGACGAGAGCAACTGAAGAGACGGCCGCTATGCGCATCATCTCTGGACGCGCGATCATGCATCAGGTTGCGGCCGTCTCCAGCTGTCCGAGATCGATGAGAATCTCCTCGGCGCTCTGGACGACTCCTGGCGCAGCACGCCGGAAGTCTTCGCGAACCTCACGCAAGAGCGGTTCGAGCGGGTGGCACGGCGATTCCACCCGTTCATCGCGATCTACCGTCTTCGCGATTGGGCGAGCCGCGGCGTGCTAGAGCGCGAGGAGCTCGCCGACGAGAACCCCCGGGCGCAGGATCGATTTCGAGCGACCGACAGGACTCGTGCATTGCTCGAGCACGGACTCGACAACGTTGGTGATGCGCCGCAGCTCTACGTCGGCGGTTGCGTCGTGCACGACCCTGCGTCGCCGTGGGCTCGAATCGAGGAGGACGCTGGCTGGCGGCTCGCACTGCAAGTTCGTTCCTGACGCGAGTGATCGCGGTGGACGCGCGTCACGCTCCTGCCGCGGTCTGCGCGACTGGTTCGACATGGGATGCACGGACTTGTCGGCGACGGCCCAGCACAAGTCCCAGCACCAGCAGCACGAGGCCGAGCGAGCTGCCGTGGGTAGCCGTGCATCCAGTCGTCTCGGTCGGTGCCATGTCGTCGACGGGCACGTCGTCGCTCTTGCCGCCACGCACCGTGCGCCAGAGGAACTTCATGCGGCGGATCTGGCCCGGTGAGAACGTGCCGCGGCACGCGTGGGAGTAGCCCATGATGTTGTCGATCGGATCGGTGCCCGCGTCGTCGGGGCAGCTGTCGTACGCGGCGTCGCACGACGAGTGTCCGGTCGCTTGCGTTGGCGTATCGCGGATCAGATCGCCGTGCATGAGGCCGCCGCAGCCGAAGTGGAACGTGTGCAACAGGCCCATCCAGTGGCCGACCTCGTGGACCGGAACGAGCGGATCCGAGAACGCACCCTTCGACGGGAGGTAGCGCAGGACGACGTGGTCGCCGCGCTGCAGCGCCGGGTTGACGAGGAACTCGGCCCAGCCGGTCACGCGAGTATCGTCGCGCGGACCGACGATGTAGATGTTGAGGTTGCGCCGGCCGGCGACCTGCGCGAGGTCCCACAGCGCTCGCTCCTCGTTGGAGCTCTGGACGAGCCGATACGTCGCGTCGTCCGCGTTGATGTAATCGATCTTGGCGAGGTCGAACTGGAACGGGATGTCCTGCGCCGCGAACTCCTCGTTGAGGAGATCGATGGTGATCTCTCGGGCGTGAGCGACCGGCATGTCGCCTTCGCCTTGCGGCGCGCGACGCACGACGTGGAGGTAGACCGGCACTCGATACAGGACCGGCGCCTCGTCTTCGTCGGTCTTGGCGTCCTCGGCGTCGGCCGCGTGTTCGATTGCTTCGAGTGCCTCGTCGCTCGGCGGGACGTCGCCGCATTCGCCGTCAGCGCGGGCGGTCCGGGCTGAGACGATCGTCAACAGTGCGATGAGGATGGCTGCGTGGCGCATGCGCGGCCCCCCATGAGCAACCTCCGGGCCCGGCTAAACGCGCGAGATTCGTGGTGCGGAGACTGGCGCCGCCAGTTGCGCCGGTCGGGACGATTGACCTCACGGAATAGATTCGGACACGCCGTTCACGATCCGGCGCGACGAGAACCAGCGACCTCTAGTCAACTCGGGACGCACGTCGTCCCTCGAGCGCGAGCGTCCACTTGCCCAGGCTTATCCGCGCTGTGATCCGGCCATCCTGGTCGGTGAAGCGAGGCGGACCGAGTGAGTCGGAGGTCGTCGTCGCGATCGAGATCGTGCGCAAGAGGCGCCGGTGATCCGGTCAGCGCGGCCCGATGAACCAGCCGGTCAGCGTGCCGTTGCCGCCGAAGTCGATCGCGAACCGGCCGGCGAGGCAGTCGGCGCTCTGCGTGTTCGACATGTCGTCGATCACGATCCTCCCGGCGGTGCCGGCGAGGTACTCGATCGAGTGGCCGCCGATGTCCGCCGACGCCTCGAACGGGCAGTTCGGCGCGTGTTGATCGACCTGGTCGCGCACCGCGTAGTCACCGACCTGGGTTCCGGCGCACAAGAGGTTCAGCTGGAGGGAGAAGGCGTTGTCGGTGAGCGCGACCATGTCCGGTGTTTGTTCGTCGGTGTGGTGGACGGTCACGGTCGGAGTGCCGAACACGAAGGTCTCGCCGGTCATCGGGTCAATGATCTCGCCCTGGACCCCGGACGTGCCGAGGTCGGCGGCGCTGCACGACCGCGGGGCGGTCGGGATGGCGAGGTCGGCGCCGATGTCGGCGTCCTGGCTGCAGCCGACCAGGGCTGCTGCGGAGAGGCTCGTGACGAGTGCGATGCGCTTCATCGTAGGCTCCTTGTAGTTGCGGTTCGCTCCTTGATCCCCGCAGCGCGCGGCCACCTTCAAACAAAGTTACTCGCAGCGGACCCGGCCGCGCGCGACCGCGGCGCGATCGCGGTCGGTCAGGCGCTCGGCCTCTGCGCGCGTGTAGGCGGCGAGCGCGTTCGGACAGTCGCCGAGCCGGCGGTAGAGATCGCCGAGCGTGCGCAGCAGCTCGCCGCGCCGGCCGCGGTGCACCGGGTCGGCGGCGAGCACCTCGAACGCCTGCGCTGCCTCGGCGAGCCGGCCGGCGCGCGCGAGCACGTCGGCGCGCGTCAGCTCGGCGTCCGCGCGGAGAAGCGTCGCAGGGAACCGGCGCACCAGCTCGTCGAGGTGGGCGAGCGCGCCGTCGAAATCGCCGCCACGATTCGCGGCGCGCGCGGCCTCGTAGATCCGGATCTGCTCGGGCAGGTCGCTCATCGGCGCGGGCTCGGCATCGAGCGGCGCCTCGGGCCCGAGGTGCTGGGCGTGGTGCTCGGCGCTGCCCCGCGGTTCGCGCGCGGCGTGGGCCGGACCGGTGTCGGTGGCGGGTTCGGTGACG
>JABFXX010000341.1 GCA_013368795.1 Kofleriaceae bacterium | reverse complement strand
GAGCCGCCGCCGCCACCGCCGCCGCCGTTCGCGTTCCCGGTGCCGTTCGCGCTCGCGGTGCACGCGCTCGAGTTGCCGCCGGCGCCGACGCGCGCGGGCGAGCGCTTGCTCGAGACATCGAGCGTGCCCGCGATCGTGATCGTGTCGGTCGCGACGAACACGAGCGGGCGCGCGCCGGTCGCGGTGATCGTCGACGCCGCATCGATGGTGATCTGCGTGGCTGCGATCACGCACAGCTCGGGTCCACCGGTCTGTGCGACGACCTGCGTGCACGCCATACCCGCCGTGTCGATCGCGCCTGTCGCGACGAACGGGTCGACGGGAAGCGTGGTCAGACACACCGTCGCGAGACTCGTGCCGAAGCACTGCTGCGCATCGATGGGAGCGTCCTCGAAGCCGGCATCGACGAGATGAAAGTCCTCGATCCCGAGGATCTGGCTACATCCCGAAGCGATCAGCAACGCGGCCGAAAGGCACAGGCGGCGCCACACGATGAGGTCAAAGTATCACGCCGGCTCGCGCCGCGTGGTTTATGATCCCGTCGTGTACGCAACCGGCACGGTTGTCGCTGGTAAGTACCGACTCGAGCGCGTGATCGGGAAGGGCGGGATGGGTGTCGTCATGGCCGCCACGCACCTTCAGCTCGGTACGCCTGTCGCGCTCAAGCTCCTGCACGCCGACATGCTGCAGAACCAAGGCGTCGTCGATCGGTTCATGCGCGAGGCCCGCGCGTCGGCGCAGCTGCGCGGCGAGAACGTCTGTCGCGTCTCCGATGTCGGCACGGCCGAGGATGGCTGCCCGTTCATCGTGATGGAGCTGCTCAACGGCCACGACCTGACGACGATCCTGCGCACCAACGGCGCGATGCCACTTCACGTCGCCGCCGAGATCGTGATCCAGGCGTGCTTCGCGATCGGCGAGGCCCACGCGCTCGGCATCGTTCATCGCGATCTCAAGCCCGGCAATCTGTTCTGGACGCAGCGACCCGACGGCACGACGTGCATCAAGGTCCTCGACTTCGGCGTCGCGAAGGCGCCGGAGGACGTCAACTTCTCGCTGACGCAGACCGCGAGCGTCATCGGCTCGCCGGGCTACATGTCTCCCGAGCAGCTCAAGTCGAGCAAGGGCGTCGACGGCCGCAGCGACATCTGGTCGCTCGGCATCGTCATGTACGAGCTCGTCACCGGCAAGAAGCCGTTCCAGGGCGAGTCGATCACCGAGCTCGCGCTCAAGGTCGCGATGGATCCGACGCCGTCGATGGACGGTGCCGCGCCCGCCGGGTTCGAGGCCGTCGTGCGGCGCTGCCTCGAGAAGGAGCCGGGCCGTCGCTACCAGGACGTCGCCGACCTCGCCGCCGCGCTCGCGCCGTTCGTCGGCCCGCGTGGCTTCGAGCTCGCGCAAGGTGTCGCGCGCGTGCGCCGCGGTGCGAACACGCCGATCGCGCCGGTCGTCTCGCATGTAACGACCACACCGACGACGCTGCGCGGCGCCAACGGCGTCATCTCGCCGACGGGCATCACGACGCGCAGCTGGAAGCTGCCCGCGCTGATCGGCTTCGGCGCCGCGTGCGGTGTCGCCCTCGCGCTCCTCATGCTCGGCGGCAAGAAGCATGCGGCCGCACCGACGCCGGCGGAGGAGACGACGAGGATGCAGGCGATGCCCGCCGCGCCGACGCCTGCTCCCACCGTCGAGGCCAGGCCCGCACCGACGATGCCGGCGCCCGCCGAACCGGCGGAGGCGGCCGAGGCTGCCGCGGATGCGAGGGCGAAGGCGGACGCAGAGGCCAAGGCTGCCGCGGATGCGAAGGCGAAGGCGGACGCAGAAGCCAACGCGAAGCTCGCAGCAAAGGCGAAGGCCGACGCAGAAGTGAACGCGAAGGCAGAGGCAAAGGCACAGGCTGCCGCGGATGCGAAGGCGAAGGCGCAGGCGGCCGCCGACGCGAAGGCAAAGGCCGAGCTCGCACGCGCCGAGGCCGCGCGCCAGAAGGCCGAAGCGGCGAAGGTGGCGAAGAAGACGTCGACGAAGTCCATGTCGAAGAAGACCGCGAAGACGCCGGCGAAGACGACCGAGGATCTCGGTGACAGCCGGTTCTAGCGCGCGTCGCGTCGCCGTCGGTCTCGTCCTCGCGCTTTCCGCGCTCGCGCCCGCGAGCCACGCGCAGCCACCGGCGAGTGCCGCCGACGAGGCATTCAAGAATGGCCGCGAGCTCGTCAAGGCGGGCAAATGGGCCGAGGCATGTGACGAGTTCGAGAAGAGCCAGGCGCTCGACCCTCAGCACGGCACGCTCTTCAACATCGCCCAGTGCAGCGAGAAGGTCGGCAACCTCGCGACCGCGGCCGCCGCGTATCGCGAGCTCGCTGCGCACGACGCCAACGCCGCGCGCAAGGCTGCGTCCGCCGACGCGCTGAAGGCACTCGCGCCGCGCGTACCCAAGCTCGTCGTCAGCGTCGCGACGCCGCCGCCGGGACTCACGATCTCCGTCGAGGGCAAGGGCAAGGCGACCGCATACAAGCCGAACACGCCGACCGAGATCGATCTCGGCGAGTACACCGTGATCGCGAACGCGCGCGGCTACACCGAGCAGATCGCGAAGGTGAAGATCGCCGGCGAGCGCAAGACCACCGTCGTCGATGTCGTGCTGCGCGCCGGCGCGAGCAACGCCGACATCGTGCGCAAGGACGTCCCCGAGCCGCCGTCGCGTGGCGCCAAGCAGCGGCGCCTCGGCCTCATCCTCGTCGGTGTCGGCGGCGCTGCTGCGATCAACGGCATCGTGTTCGGCCTGGTCGCGGAGAGCCAGTGGACCGAAGCGCGCGGCGTGTGCGACGGCACGGGGTGCGGTACGCAGAGCCAGCTCGATCGCGCGAACCGCCTCGGCGATCGTGCGCACACGAAGGCGACGGTCTCGACGGTGAGCCTCATCAGTGCGGGCGTGCTCGCGGCGGCGGGCGCCGTCGTCTGGTACACGGCGCCGGGCGGCGTCACGATCGCGCCGTCGGCGACCGAGTCGAGCGCCGGCGTGACGCTATCGGGCGAGTTCTAGCGGTACGACCGGCTTCGCTCAGTACTGCTGCGCGTGCTGGCCGTACGCGTGCGCTGGAATCCACAGCGGATCGACAAACGCCTGCGCGAGCACGACGGTGATGTTGTCGGTGCCGCCGTTGTTGTTCGCCGCGCGGATCAGGTTCTCGGCGACGACCTCGAGTGAATCGCCCGACGTCATGATCTCCCGAATCATCCAGTCGTCGACGAGGTCCGAGAGGCCGTCGCAGCAGAGCAGGAAGACGTCGTTGTGCTCCGGCATCATCTGGTTGTGCTCGATCTCGACGGTGGCATCGAGACCGACGGCACGGATGATCACGTTCGACGTCGCGGGGCCGAGCGTGCCGACGAGGTCGGGACGGTCCTGATAGAGATTGCGTAGCGAGTGGTCGCGCGTGATCGGCGTCAGCTGGCCGTGGCGGAGCAGATACGCGCGCGAATCGCCGCAGTGGCAGATGTGCACGATCGACTCTTCGAAGCGGAGGCCGACGGCGGTCGTGCCCATGCCGTGACACGCGGGGTCGGTGAGCGAGCGCTGGTAGACCGCGGCGTTGGCGGCTTTCATCGCGGCGGTCAGCGGATCGACGCCCGGCGCCGGCGCTGGGTCGCCCGTCTTGAGCGAGTGGACGATCGTCCGGATCGCGATGTCCGATGCGACCTGGCCCGACGCGTGGCCGCCCATGCCGTCGCACACGACGTACACGCCGAGGAAGTCGTCGTAGTACATCGCGTCCTCGTTCTGCGTGCGCTGCGCACCGACGTCGGTGCGGCCGACGGCGCGCAGGAGGAAGCGCTCCGCGGGAATCATCCGCGGATCCGTCATGACCGGCCCCCCGGCCGGGTGTGTGTGCGGCGCACGAGCACCGTGCGTAGTACCGCGCGCGCGAGGGGAAGCTTCCCGGCGCTCATTCGCGCACCTGCCGATTGCGCATGACGTGTAGATAGCTCGTCCACGGCCTGGCGCGGATGCGGCGAACCTCGTCGATATCGGCCCGGCTCGCGATGAGAGGGGAGGCCTCGAGCGGCGGGAGCTTCCAGCTCGTCGCCATCGCGGACTTCACCTCGGCGACGATGTCGATGCGCTGCTCGGCGGCGACGTCGACGATCTCGAACTGCTTGTCGAAGTCGAGCTCGGGGCGATGGAGGTCGCGCAGGAGCGCCTGCGGCGTGCACTCCTGCATCGCCTCGCGCAGCTCGTCACCGAGCTCGTACTCGCGCGGCTCGGCGACCACCTTCTCGATCAGCGCTTCGTCGACGACGCCGAAGTCCTCGCTGACGTGAACGTCGAGCGACGGCCGGAACTGGACGATCCGGTCGTGATGATCGTCGGTGCGCGCGAAGATCGCGGCGACGAGCGCCGGATCGATCTCGGCGAGCGCCGCTTCGCGCTGCTTGGCGACCTTCTGAACCGCGGGATCCGCGAGTGCGCCGACAGGCGCCGGCTCGTTCGCTTGCTCCTCGGCGACCTGGTCGAACGACGGCAGCCCGAACCAGCGTTCGAGCTCGGCGCGCGTCGCCGCATCGATCATGTCCTTGACCTTGCGGTCGTCGTCGTTGTCGCCGGGCATCGCTGCTCACATCTGCAGGACGATGACGTAGCCGAGAACACCGACGGCAATGCCCGCCGCGAGACAGATGATCCAGTAGAGCGTCGACGCGCCCTGGACGACGGGACCGGTCGCCGCGGGAACGGCACCGCCGGTGCGCGCCATCGAGACGACGCCTTCGCTCGGCTGCAGCATCACGGTCTTCTGCGGACCGCCTGCACCGGCTTGCGGAGGGAAGCCGGCTCCGGGCGTGCCCTGCGGCATCTGACCGGGCATGCCGCCCATCTGGCCCGGCATCGTGCCGCCCATGCCCGGAGGCATCTGGCCGGGCATCAGCTGACCGAGCTGCGGCGCGACGCCGGCGACGATCGTCTTCTGCGACGGCGCGGTCGCCTGATAGCCGCCCTGTCCCTGCGGACCGCCCGGTCCCTGCGGACCGCCCGGCATGCCGCCCGGCATCGTGCCGGGCATGCCCTGCGCGAACGGGCTCGGCTGCGCGATCATCGTCTTGGCCTCGGAGCCGGTCGGCGAGTAACCGCCACCGGGAGGCATCCCGGGCGCGCCCTGCGGAGGCATGCCGGGACGCTGGCCGTATGCCTGCTGCGGCGGCTGGCCGTAGCCCTGCTGCTGCGGCATTCCACCCATGTTGCCCTGCGGTCCCGCGATCACGGTGCGCGGAACGCCGCCCGCACCGACGGCGACGCCACCGGCATTGAGCTCGGCGAACACCTGCTGGCAGTGCTGCATCATCTCGCCGGCCGACTGATAGCGACGCGACGGATCCTTCTCCATCGCGCGCCGGACGATCGCCTGCACCGAGTACGGAATGCTGTCGGGCATCGGCGGCACCTGACCGTGCAGGTGCATCTGGATGACCGTCATCGGGTTGTCGTCGTTGTACGGGACGTTGCCCGTCAGCATCTCGAACGCGAGGATGCCGAGCGCGTAGAGGTCGCTGCGCGCGTCGAGCGGCAGGCCGCGGCCCTGCTCGGGCGACATGTACTGCGGGGTTCCGAACACGACGCCGGCCTGCGTCTTCATGCGATCGCCCTCGAGGAGCTTGGCGACCGAGAAGTCGAGCAGCTTCACGAAGTCGGGCGAGCCCGCCATGTTCAGGAGGAACACGTTGTCGGGCTTGATGTCGCGATGGATGATTCCGATCGAGTGCGCCTCGGCGAGCGACGCGCAGCACTGGATCAGGACCTTCACGACGCGCTGAGGTGCGATCGGTCCTCGCTGCAGCGCATCGCGTAGCGACATGCCGTCGAGGAACTCCATCGTCATGAACAGCCGGCCGTCTTGCGTCTGGCCGAAGTCGAACATGCGGATCGTGTTCGGGTGCTGGAGGCGCGAGCACGCCTTGGCTTCGTTGTAGAAGCGCTGCACCCACTGCTGATCCGCAGCCATCTGCTGGTTGAGCATCTTCAGCGCGATGACGCGATCGATCGACATCTGGCGCGCCTTGTAGACGACGCCCATGCCGCCTTCGCCGACGCGCTGCTGGATCTCGTAGCGACCGTCGATGACTTTTCCGACGAAGGGGTCCTGGGTCACGGGGGGCTCAACTTCACGCGAGGATTCGCGCCGATCTGGTCCGTGGTCAGCTTCACCTTGCCGATCGTCTCGCGCTTACCGACGCGAATGACGTTGAACGCGCCGCCGTCGAGCGGGCTCTCGCTGTCGCCGCGAAGGACCTGGCCCCTCCACTTGGGGCCGACGCCCTGATCGCTGCCGCCCGAGACGGTGATGAGCACTTCGCTGCCCTGGATCTCCGTCTTGATCACGCGGCCCATGATCGGATCGGCCTTGGCGTCATCGCAGTTCGGGTTGTTCGGATCGGGGTTGTTGATGTCCTGGCACTTGGGCCACTTGCTCTTCGGGCACGCCTTGACGCGACGGTCGGGCGGGTTGGGGCACGGCATCGTGTTCCAGCACGCCGGGTTGTTGACGTCTGGCGGATCGGGGCACTTGCCCTTGCACGCGGGCCAGCCTGGGGGCGCGTTCGCCGTCGGGCAGACGTTGCGGCAGGCGGGGTTCTTGACGTCGAACGTGAACTCGTCGCACGTCGCCTCGGGCTCGGGCACCGCGGCGAGCTTCGGCGGATCGGGAATCTCGACCTTCGTCAGATCGATCTTGAGCGGGCCGTTGCTCTCCTTGAACTCGACGGTCAGCTTGTACTTGCCGGCGTCGCCGCGGCCGACCGCGTAGACGCGGATGAAGTACTTGCCCCTCGCGTTGTCGATGCTCGCCGTGCGAACGCGCGACGTCGAACGCCGCTTGCCCTTGCGCTTGGACTGGACGATCGGCGTGTTCCACTCGTCGAACACGTCGAACGCGAGCTGTAGGCCGGGACGCGGTGGCGTCCATTGCAGCCGCACGTCCATGACGCCGGCCTGCTTCTCGGGAAGCTCGATCATCTTCCAGTCGACGCGATCGCCGCCCGGATACGTGACGATGCCGGATGCCTTGGCCTCGCCGTTCTCCAAGGTCAGCGGCTTGGCGCCCTTGGTGGCCTTGTCAGCCCCCGATGCCTTGTCCTGCGGAACATTGTGGGCACACGACAGCGCAAAGAGGATGGCGAAGCCCAGTGCCACGCCCCCCGATTTCCCGAGCATAACCGGATGTTATGCCAGCGAATCTCGACGACACAAGGGACGGCTGCGTCGATCCCCTCGCGCGCAGTCCTCGACGGATCTCCGATGGTTAGAGCGGCGGAGGCGGCGGTGGCGGCGGCGACAGCTTCACGTCTCGGTTCGCGTTGAGCGTGTCGACCGTGAGCCTGACCTTGGCCTGGACCTGGGTCTTGCCGACGCTGAGGATCGTCACGTTGCCGCCGGCGAGCGGGTTGCCGGTCTGCGCGCCGAGCACCGCGCCGGTCCACTTCGAGTCGAGCCCCGGCACCGAGGTGGTGCCGATGCCGAGCGTGACGCGCACGCTGTCGCCCTCGACGGCCAGGCCGAGGATCTTCACCGTCACCGCCTTCGGCCAGTTCTTCACCAGCTCCTTGTAGTCGGTCATCGCCTGCGCGCGCGCCGCCGCGGCTTCCTCGTCCTTGCGCTGCTGCGCGCAGCCCGGCCAGTCCTTCGGCGCCATCGCGTCGCACTGGCTCTTGCACGCGTCGTTCTTCGCGTCGAACACGTCGCACGTCGCCTCGGGCGCCGGCACCGCGGCCAGCCGCGGCGGATCGGGCACCGTCAGGTCGGGAGGCGGCACGTCGAGCGGTTGGGTGAACGATGCCTCGAGCTTGTACGCGCCGGCGTCGCCGCGCTTGGGTGCGAACACGCGGACCCAGTACGTGCCCTTCGCGTCGAAGATCGTCGCGACGCGCGTGCGCGCACCTTTGCGGACGCCCTTCGGCGCGGCGATCGGCGTGTTCCACTGATCGAACACGTCGAACGCGACCTGCAGACCCGGACGCGGCGCCTGCCACGTCAGCTTGAGATCGAGATCGCCGCGCTTGCCTTCGGGCAGCACGATCTTCTTCCAGTCGACGCGATCGCCGCCCGGATAGGTGACGATGCCCCGGGCGCGACCTGCACCGTCCTCGAGCGCGATCTGCTTCGCGCCGCGCTGCTTGCCGTCGGGACCGGTCGACCGATCCTGCGGGACATTGTTCGCACACGCCGCCAGTACGAGGTACAGCCCGAGGTGCCTCATCCACCTGGTGGTAGCCGTCGCGCGCAAGCGATGCAAGCGCGACGTTGGGCCGGGGCTAAGGCCGATCTAGAGCCCGACCGTGACCGAGCCCGATCCCTTGATCTGGTCCGGAGTCGCCGCGACGGTCGCGGTGCAGGTGCGCTCGGTACACGCGCCGAGCGTGAACGTGCCGGACGAGACGTTGTTGACCTTGCCCTTCATACCGACGGCTGCGCCGCCGCTCGTGCCGAGGCCGATCGTGATCTGCGTGCCGCCGCTGACGACCTGCATGTTGATGATGCGCGCGCTCTTCGTCGTCGGCGGAGGTGCGGCGTCCGCCTTCTCGATCTTGGGACCCTTCGGCTTCTTCGTGTGCTTCACGGTGACGACGGTCGTCGTCGGCGCCTTGTACGACTTCGGCGTGTCGTCGGTGAGCGGCACCATCGGCAGCGCCGGGACGAACGCGACCTGCGCGGGGAAGTCGCTCTGGCCGACCGTCGACATCGGCTTGAACACCGCGCGCAGGAGGAAATCGGCGGTGTCCATCCGGCCCTGGAGGTAGAGGTGGACGAGGTACTTGCCGGGCTCGAGGTCGAGCAGCGACTTGCTCTTCTGGATCTCGCCGGTGTCATCGCCTTCGGTGAGGTCCGAGCGCGCGATCACGCGATTGCCTGGATCGAGCACCTCGAAGCCGAGGTCGAAGTCCTCGTTCGTGCCGTCGCCCGGCGGCGTGATCTCGAGCTTGAGATCGAGCTGACCGGCGCTCTTCAGATCGGCGACGTACCAGGCGGCGCGCTTCTGTTGCGCGTAGTTGAGGTCACCCTCGGCCTTGGCCTCGTTCTTGTCATTGAACTTGAGGGTCTTCGCCTTCTTCCACGGCGTGGCCTTGTCGCCGCCCTTGTAACCGTTGTGCATCGGAATCTGCTGACCCGCGCAGGCGGTCGCAGCGACAATTAGCAGCAGCAGAACAGAGACCCGTCCCATGGCGGCGGAAGATAGCACGTGGCACATCGTGACCGTGAAGCTGCCGATCATGCTCGTCTTCCTCGCCGCGCTGGGCGCGTGCGAGCAAAAGCGCGCCGGCGGTAGCGTCGACGGGGCGCAGATCTACAGCTCCGTGTGCGCTGCGTGCCACGGCCCCAAGGGCAAGCCCGATGCCGCGATGGTTGCGCGCATCAACGTCCGCGATCTGACGAGCCCCGAGCTGCGCTCGCGCGTGACGTCCGACCTCGTCGAGAAGCAGGTTCGCAAGGGCTCCGACAACAAGCTCATGCCGAGCTTCGAGGGCGCGCTCACCGACGAGCAGATCAAGGCGGTCTCCGCCTACGTCGCGTCGCCCGAGTTCTCGAAGCAGTAAGCGAGCTCGGCGCGGACGTCGGGATCGTCGTCGGTGTGCGCGGCGAGCGCGGCGCGCGCAGACGCGTCGTCGATCTGGCCGAGCGCCCACACGGCGTGGCTGCGCACGAGCGGCTCGCGATGCGCGAGCAGAGACACGAGCGCGGGCACTGCATCGGGCGAGTGCGTGTTGCCGAGCGCGACGGCGACATTGCGAAGCAGCGCGACCGGGGGCACGCGGCGCAGCGCGGTTCGCTTGACGAGCTGACGCATCTGATTCGCGCCCTTGTCGGCGAGCGCGACGAGATCGGGCAGCGCGTGCTCGACGCTGCGCGGCTGCAGCATCGGCTCGGCGGGCTCGCCGGCGCCCGCGTTGAACGGGCAGACCTCCTGGCAGACGTCGCAACCGAACACCCACGTTCCGATCGACGCGCGCAGCTCGCGCGGGATCGGGCCGTGGTGCTCGATCGTCAGGTACGAGATGCAGCGCCGCGCGTCGAGCACGTACGCGTCGACGAACGCCTGCGTCGGGCACGCGTCGAGGCACGCGTGGCACTTGCCGCACCGCGGTTTCGGAAGCGCCTCGGGCGCCGTCGGCGCGAGCTCGGCGTCGACGAGCAGCTCGCCGAGCACGATGTAGCTGCCGAGGCCGGGCGCGATCAGCATCGTGTTCTTCGCGACGAACCCGAGGCCGCCGCGCTCGGCCCACTCGCGCTCGAGGACCGGCGCCGAGTCGACGCAGGGCCTCGTCGCGACGGCGCGGCCGAGATCCTTCGCGAGTCGATCGGCGAGCCGCACGAGGCGATCGCGCATGACGAGGTGGTAGTCCTCGCCGCGGGCGTAGCGCGCGATGCGGCCGCGGAGCAGCGCGGCGGGCGGCACCGGATCGGTTCGCTCGTACGCGAGTGCGACGACGACGAGCGACTTCGCCGTATCGAGTAGCGCGCGAAGATCGCCGCGGGTCTCGACG
>JABFXX010000417.1 GCA_013368795.1 Kofleriaceae bacterium | reverse complement strand
GCTCGAGCGGGCCGAGGTCGATGCCTTCGGGGGCAGCCGCGACGCGCGCGAGCGTCAGGCCGTCGGGGACGAAGCCGAAGCGATCGCCGTACGGGCCGCCGCGCAGCGCGAGGTCGAGCAGGCGCTCGGGGCCGACGCGATCGCCGAGCATCTTCATCAGCATCTCGGCCTGCGCACCGGCGACGCGCGTGACATCGGCGAGCGCGAGCTCGTCGTCGAGCGCGCGGAGGTCGGCGCTCGCGCCGCGGCCCGTCGTGATCGCGACGAGGCGCAAGAGGATCTGCCATTCCGCGAGCGCGCCCGGCGGCGGCGGAAGCAGCGCCGGGCTGTAGCGCGCCGTGTTGCGCCACGACAGCTGCGGGACCGCGACGTCGTAGTGGGGCTCCTCGAGCGCCGACAGCCCGGGCAGGATCACGTCGGCGTGGCGCGTCGTCTCGTTGAGATAGATGTCGACGCTGATCATCAGCTCGAGCTGCTCGAGTGCCGCGGCGATGCGCGGGCCGTTCGGCGCCGACAGCGCGGGATTGCTCGCGATCGTGATCAGCGCGCGGACCTGACCCTCACCCGGCGTCTCGATCTCCTCGGCGAGGCACGTCATCGGCAGCTCGCCGAACACCTCGGGCGCGCCCGATACGCGACTCTTGCGCCGGCCGATCGAGATGCCCTTGCCCTTGCCCGGCGCGCCGATCGTGTTCGCCGCGAACGCCGCCGCCTTCGGGAACATCGCGCCACCGGGCGCGTCGAGGTTGCCGGTCAGCACGTTGATGACGTCGACGAGCCAGCTCGCGAGCGTGCCGTACTCCTGCGTGCACGTGCCGATGCGGCCGTACAGCACTGCGCGCTCGGTCGAGAGCGCACGCGCGAGCTCGACGATCACGGCCGGCTCGATGCCGCAGCGCGGCCCGACTTGCTCGGGCGAGTAGTCGGCGACCGCGCGCTCGATCAGCTCGACGCCGTCGACGTGCGGCGCGAGCCTGCCGAGCCGCACGAGCTTCTCGGCGAACAGCACGTGGACGATGCCGAGCAGCAGGAACACGTCGCCGCCGGGACGGATGAACACGTGTTGATCGGCGAGCTCCGCGGTCTCGGTGCGCCGCGGATCGATCACGACGAGCCGGCCTCCCCTCGCCTGCATCGCCTTCGCCTTGCCGCGGAAGTCGGGCACCGTCCACATGCTGCCGTTCGACACGACCGGGTTGGCGCCGAGCACGACGAGCAGCTGCGCGCGCTCGAGGTCAGGAACCGGCACGCTGAGCCAATGCCCGAACAGGAGCCCGCACGCGAGCTGCTTCGGCATCTGATCGAGCGTCGATGCCGAGTAGATGTTCCTGCCGAGCGTCCGCGCGAGACGCGCACCGTAGAGCAACAGGCCATGGCGGTGCGCGCTCGGGTTGCCGAGCGACATCGCGACAGCATCGCGGCCGTGCGCCTCGAGGATCGGCGGCAACCTCCGCTCGATCTCCGCGAACGCTTCGTCCCACGTCACCTCGACGTGCACGCCGTCGCGCTTGACGAGCGGCGCGCGCAGTCGATCGGGATCCTCGTGCAGATCGCGCAACGCCGCGCCCTTCGGGCAGATGAACCCGCGGCTCAGCACATCTCGCACATGGCCACGGATCGACGTGACCTTGCCGTCCGCGATTCCCACCTCGAGCCCACAGCAAGCCTCGCATAGCGGACACACGCGATGCGCGATACGCTCCATGAGCCTGAGCGTCGCGCCGAACCGGTTCGCGATCCAGCGCTTCCTCTCACGTCTAATATCGTCAAACTGGTGTGAATTCACAAGACGTTGCTTTTGCGAGAAAGCGCGTAGGGTGCGCCGCCATGCCGATCGAAATCGCTCGAAACGTCGGTCCGTCCCGCCTCGACATCGCCTACGAACGCCTCGGCAGCCCGAAGGCGCCGCCGGTGCTGCTCATCCAGGGTCTGAACGCGCAGCTCCTCGGCTGGCCGGACGGGTTCTGCGCCGAGCTCGTCGCGCGCGGCTTCCAGGTCATCCGGTTCGACAACCGCGACGCAGGCCAGTCGACGCACCTGACCGGGATGCCCAACTTCGACGCCGCGCGCGCCGGTGACTTCTCTTCGGCGGTCTACAACCTGTCGGACATGGCCGGCGATACCGTCGGCCTGCTCGACGTGCTCGATCTGCCGAGCGCGCACCTCGTCGGCGTCTCGATGGGTGGCTTCATCGCGCAGACGATCGCGATCGAGCATCCCCGCCGCGTGCGCTCGCTGACCTCGATCAGCTCGACGACCGGCAACCCGGCGATCGGTCAACCGCACGCCGAGGCGTTGCAGCTCTTCGTCGGCCCGCCGCCGATGACGCGCGAGCAGGTGATCGCGAAGGCCCTCGAGGCCTACCGCGTCCTCGGCTCGCCCGGGTTCCCTGCCGACGCCGACGCGATCGCCGAGCGCGTGGGTCTCGCGTACGATCGTTCCTTCGATCCGCTCGCGATCGTGCGCCAGGCCGTCGCGGTGATCGCCTCCGGCGACCGCACGCCGCGCCTGCGCTCGCTCGATGTCCCGGCGCTCGTGATCCACGGCGACGCGGATCGCATGTGCGATATCAGCGGGGGCCGCGCGACCGTCGAGGCGATTCCCGGCGCCGAGATCGTCGAGATCATCGGGATGGGCCACGACCTACCTCGCGGAGCCTGGCCGCTGCTGGCGAGACGGATCGCCGAGCTGATCGAGCGCGTCGAGCGCTAACGCCGGCCGATCCGGCCGAGGTGGGTCGCGCCGAACTGGCCGTACTTGAGGCCGTAGCCGAGCGCGCGGTCGAAGCCGACATGCGCGACCCAGACGAGCGCGAGCGATGGCGAGAGCGCCGCGAGCAGCGCCGGCCCGATCAGCGAATGGGTCGCGTTGTACGCCCACCCGCCGGCGCGCGGCCCCGCCAGGTAACCGAGGAACGCGAGGTCGGGCACGAGGAACAGCGCCGCGAACATCGGCCAGCTCGCGCCGATCAGCGCGTACCCGACGACGCCGGCGACGAGCATCGCGAGGCCCTCGGCGCGGAGGATCGCCCGGGGTGCGCCGGTCACCGAGCCGTCGGCGGCGACATCGAGGACGGGGTGCTTGGTGGCATCGAGGTTGTTCATGCCCTCATCCTGCCGCTGGACCGCGCTAGACACGATTGTCCAAAGGTGTTTACCTGCTAGTCAATATTTGATGAGCAGCGGCGAGCCGTCCTGGGAGCTCTACGGCACGTTCCTCGCGGTCATGCGCGAGGGCAGCCTGTCGGGCGCGAGCCGTGCGCTCGCACTCGCGCAGCCGACCGTCCGTCGCCGCATCGAGGCGCTCGAAGAAGCTCTCGGCGTCGTGCTGTTCACCCGCGCGACGAACGGCCTCGTCCCGACCGACGCCGCGATCGGGACGCTCCCCCACGCCGAGGCGATGGCCTCGTCGGCGCACGCGCTCGTCCGCACGCTCTCGGGTCCCGCAGACTCGGTGCGCGGCACCGTCCGGATCACCGCGAGCGAGATCATCGGCACGGAGGTGCTGCCGCGCCTGCTCGCGCCGCTGCTCGCGACGCACGCGCAGCTGCAGCTCGAGCTCGCGGTGACCAACCGCGCCGAGGATCTGCTGCGCCGCGATGCCGACGTCGCGATCCGTATGGTCGCGCCGACGCAGGCCGCGCTGATTGCACGGCGTGCGGCGACGATCCCGGTCGGCCTCTACGCGAGCGAGGCGTACGTCGCGGTGCGCGGCGTCCCGCGCAAGGTCGCCGAGCTTCGCGACCACGCGCTCGTCGGCCAGGACACGGGACGCACGACGATCGACGCGCTCGCCGCGCTCGGCATCGCGACGACACGCCGCGACTATGCCGTGCGCACCGAGTCCGACGTCGCGCAGCTTGCGGCCGTGCGCGCGGGCCTCGGTATCGGTGTGTGTCAGGTGCCGCTCGCGACCGGCCTCGTGCGCGTCCTGCCGAAGGTGACGGTCCCGCTCGATGCGTGGGTCGTCATGCACGAGGACCTCCGCACGCAGCGTCGCGTTCGCACCGTGTTCGATCACCTCGTCGGCGCACTGGCCGCGTATGCCCGACCGCCTGAAAGGGCACGGCGCTCCGAAGAATCGGCGTAGCATCGGGCCATGCTCGCCCGTCGGGTCGGGGTCCTCGCGTGTCTGTTCGCGACGTCGTGCTCGTGGGCGTTCGTGAAGCCGCCGCCGGCCGACTACGACGATCCGGAGGACTGCACGGAGTCGCGAGTCGCGCCCGTCATCGACACCGGCTTCGCCGTGCTGAGCGCGCTGCTCGTCCTCGGCATCGCTAACCATTGCTACCAGGCGGCGAAGGGGACGAACACCGAGGAGGGCACGCCCGAGGCGAAGTGCGGTGTCGGCGAGTACGTTGGCCTGACGAACACCGCCGTGATGGGCATCCTGACCACGCTCTCGGCGAGAAGTGGCTACCACCGGACGCGCCGCTGCCGCGAGCTCCGCGCCCTGCAGCCGATGCAGCTCGGGCAGCGCTGACCTAGCCGCGCGACATCGCCTTCTTGACGAGATCGATCATGTCGCGCGACGTCTCGCGGCAGATGATGAGCGCCGCGACCACGTACGCGGCCGCACCGGCGACGATCATCGCGACGAGGATGATCGCCGGATGGGTCAAGCCGGCCGCGACCAGGCCTTCGCGCACGCCGAGCGCCGCAGCGGCCATCACCGCACACGCCGCGATCGGCTGGAGGAAGCCGGCGAGCAGACGGCGCGGCGACGTGCCCTCGCGCATCACGAGGACGACGCCGGCGATCGCCGTGATCCCGAACGACGCGCCGACCGCGCCGCTGGCGACGCGGATGCCGAACTGCTGGAGCGCGATGATGCCGATGACGAGCAGCGCGAGCTTGGCGACCTCGAGGATCATGAGGCGGTTCGTCTTCGACTCCGCCTCCATGTACGCCGACAGCACCCAGACGATCGGCCGGAACACGGAGAGGCACGCGAGCACGACGAGCAATGGCGCCACGAGCTGCCACTCGTTCGCCGGCAGGATCAGCGCGATCAGCGGATACGCGACGAGCCCGAGGCCGACGGCGAGCGGGAAGATGACGAGCGAGAGGAGCGCGGTCGATCGCTCGAGCGCGCGCGGCCGGCGCTCCGGCGGCAGCTCCGCCATCGACGGCATCAGCACGAGTGCGATCTGCTCGCCGACCTGGACCGCCGGGATGTCGGCCAGGTTGTAGGCCATGTTGTACGCGCCCGTCGGGCCCGGACCGAAGTAGTGCGAGATGGTCAGGTTGTCCCAGTAGCGCGAGGCGCCGTGCGCGAGGCCCTGGATCCCGAGCGGCACGCCGTAGCGGAGCATGTCGGCGAAGCGCGACCACTTGAGCGGCGTGGGCGTCGCCCAGCTCGCGATGCCCGAGGCGCGGATGAGGATCAGCACGACGACACACGACTGGACGATGTTCGCGATCACGATCGACCAGCCGCCGTGGCCGAGCGCCGCGAGCAAGAGGGCCGTCAGCGTATAGACGAGCTCGCCCGCGAACAGCGCCATGCCCGGCGCGCGGAACTTCATCTGCCGCTGGAGGACGCGCTCGGGAATCGCGCCGATCCGCCGGATGAACAGCGCGAGCGCGACGAACGGGACATACGCGGCGGCACGCGGTGCGTCGAAGAACGGCGCGAGCTTGCCGCCGAGGAGCGCGACGAGCCCGAGCGACAGTGCACCGAGCGCCATGTACGCGACGGTCGCGTGCCACGTCACCTCGGCGGCATCCGGGCCGCGGCCCTTCACGACGGTGTACTGACCGAAGCCCCAGATCGTCGCCCAGTTCGCGGTCATGCCGATGACGACGGCGTCGGAGACCTCGCCGATCTGATGCGGGTGGAGGAACCTCGTCATCACGAGCGTGCCGGCGACGCCGATCGCGCGCGCGCCCATGCTCGAGAGGATCGTCCAGATCGCGCCGCGTGCGGCTTTGCGTGCGAGTGACATCAGCGTCCCAGGCGCTGCACTCGCTTGTACAGCGCGTAACCGAGGTACTTCGCGCGATCGACGAGCGGCGTCTTGCCGACCGGTCGCGGCTTGATCCCGAGCGAGCGCATGCGCTCGTTCACGCGATACACCGAGCTGCGGCGATCGCCGTCGGGCGTGCGGAACGTGATGCTGAACGACACCGACGCCTCGGGGCCGTTCTTCACGTAGTGAGGCGCGTTGACCGGCACGTGTACGCCTTCGCCGGGCGCGAGCTCGAACGTGCGGCCCTGGGCGGCGCGGCTCTCGTCGAACACGAGGTTTCTGTGCTCGCCGCGGTAGAACCGCTCGATCGCCTCCTCGGACAGCACGTCGCGATCGAAGATCGTCATGTGCTTCGTGCCGCGGACCTGGAGCAGGAAGTTGTACTCGTGGTCGATGTGATACGGCGTCACCGACCCCGGCGACGAGATGAAGATGAACGCCTGCCGGCCGCGCATGTCGGGCGCGTACGGGACGACCTGATCGAGACACTCGTCGAGGATGCGGCCGTACTCGGCGTCGGTCTCGACGCGCTTCAGGACCATCCACGACTTCGCATCGTTGATGCGGCGGATCGTCTCCTCGATCGAGAGCCCGGTGCGCGGCGTCAGCGCCGGATCCTGCGTCAGCGGCAGGTCGCCCGCGTTGTACTCGACCCGCTCCGCCGGCATGCGGCGCGCGAGCTCGACGAGTCGCTCGAGCGTGAATGCCGGATGGCCGACAAGGCGATGGCGCACCGAAAACGGCCGGACATTGAAGTCGGTGCCGAAGCGGCTGGTGTCTAGATCGAGGAGCGACATCTCAAGTCCTTCGCCGTAGCTGGTTCCACCGCGCCTTGACAGCCTGCGCGGTCCAGCGAACCAACGGTAGGGCCGCGATGGTGAAGTCACCGAGAGACTTGCCCGCGGGAACGACGAGCGTCTCGATCGCGATCTTGTCTCGCCACAGATGCCCGATCATCGGATGGTCGGCGGCCGCGCCCGAATCCATCCACACCGGCGCGCCCGGCTGCTCGTGCAGGCGCCGCAGGTGCTCGAGCTCGAGCAGTACGCCCGGCGAGAACCGCGCGAAGCTCTCGTCGTAGGCGATCTTGAACGCGACCGCGCCGTCGCCCGCGCGCAGGTTGCACTCGAGCGCGATCGCGCGGCCATCGAGCCGCATTCCGAGCGCCATCCACTTCTTCCGCGTGAACGCGCCGTGCGCATATGCGCGAAACAGCGCGAGCGCCTGCTGGTCGTGCTCGAGCGAGGTCCCTGCTCTGCCCTTCCAGCCGAGCGACTCGAGCGCGAGGAACTCGGCGAGCCACGCGTCGAGATCGCCGTCGGACGAGAGCTCGTCGTACACGAGCTTGCCGCTCTCGCCGAGCCTGCGCTCCTGGCGCCGCAGCTCCTTGCGCTTCTTCCCCGACATCGCGTTGTCGATGTACAGCTCGGCCGACGGACCCGGCCGGTAGAACGCGCGCGTGTGTACCGCGTCCTGGAATGCGCGCGCGCCGAGCCGATTGAGCGTGTCGATCAGCGCGTGCCGAAACGAGCCGTCCGAGGTGATGCCCGGCAGCTCGAACAGCGCGGCATCGGTCTCGCGCAGCCATGCGAAGAACGTCTCGAGCACGCTCGGCGCGACCTCGGCGCGGAGGAGCGGCGTCGCCGAGTAGAGATAGAGGTGGTGCCACGTCGAGTACACGCGCAGCGGCACGCCCTTGTAGCGATCGCGCTGGACGATCGGAAACAAGCCCGCGAGGTGCGCCGACTTGCCGGGCAACACGCTCGGCGCCCACACGCAGACGACGCGCAAGCCCTCCGGCCTGAGGTGCCGCCACGCGGAGAGCAGCGCGTACGACTCGTAGAACGGGTTCGGCTCCGCGGCGTGCGCGGCGAGCATGTCCCACGCGGCGACGTGCTGCTCGAGCGCGTCGGGCGAGTCCTCGACGGTCGTGTACAGCCCGCGCGCATCCAGCCCCTCTGTCGTCGTGAGCGTGGCTGGGTTCTGCATCGCAGATTCGCGGCAGAGTACCCCAGCGCTCGACGACGCGCGAGGGTGCTCAGCGCAGACCGGCGGCGAGGAACCGGCGGAGGAAGCCGTGCGCGCCGACCCCGCCGAGCGAGTTGCAGATCGGCGACGCGGCTCCCGGCGGGCAGTCGAGGTCGCGGTCGTACGACCAGTAGTGCACTCCCGCGAGGCCACGCGCGATCGCGAACGCGGTCGTCTCGTCGGTGTCCTGCAGCGTGAACTGCTCGCCCTGAACGTCGTTGCCGCCGATCATCGGCGTCAGCTCGATATTCGACCACGGGATGTTCCAGTGATCGTGAAGGTTGTACGCCGCCTGGATCGCGGACTGGCCCATGTCACAGATGCCGCCGCTCACGACGCAGACGCCCGGTCCCGGCGAGCCGTAGTCCATCGTCATGAGGTTCACCGTGACGTAGCTCGGCCACGTCTGGCCAAACGTCGCGCGCATCGCGTTCATCGTCCAGTCGCCGTAGACGTTGAAGCTGCTCGGCGCCGACGAGCCGAGCGACTGCGCGGTCGGTGCGCCGTTGTTGTTCGCGAGCGTCGCGAGCGTCAGCGAGAAGCGCAGGCCCGGATATGCCGCATGCGCCGCGGCGATGCGCTGGACGAGGCTCTGGATCACCTGCTGGGACTGGCCGGCCTCGATGTCGAAGTCGACGCCGATCAGATGCGGCGACGCCCAGCGACCGAGGAACGCGAGGAACCCGGCGTCGCTGCCGCACGTGAACGAGCCGGCGGCACCACCGGTCGACAGGATGTAGTCGATGTTCTTCGCGGCGAGCAGCGAGACATTCGCCGAGGCCATCGCCGCGCCGGGCACACCGCCCCAGTTCTCGCTGCCGCACTCGCCGGTCGCGAATGCGAGCGTGATGCGCTTCGCGCCATTCGCGGCCATGTCGTCGGCGAGCGACGTGCGCGTGCCCGACACCATCGTGGAGATCACGTTGGTGTTCCAGTTCATGTTGATGCTCGTGTCCTTGTAGGCGCTGAAGATCATCCCCGCCGGCGCCGTGCCTCCGCTGCCGCCGCCGCCGCCGTCCGAGCCCGAGCCGGAGCCCGAGCCCGAGCCCGAGCCCGAACCACTTCCACTTCCGCTTCCGCTTCCGCTGCCTCCTCCGCCACCGCCGCCTCCGCCGCCGCTGCACGTCACCGGATTCCACAGCGCCGCGACCACATCGGGCGTCCAGTCCGGCTGACTCGTGTGTCCCTGAATGCACTGGTAGTAGGTACCGCCGTACGACACGACGGCGCCGGTCGAGTACGGCGTCCATGCCGTCCACGTCGCTGCAGCGGCGCACTGCGCTGCGCTGACCTCGCTCGTCGTGCTCGAGCTATCGGCCGCACACGCTCCGAGCGAGAGCGCGGCGATGACGATCAGAAAACGGGTGTGGTTCTTCATGCCCCAGACGGAGAAGGCCCGCGCGCCGATCGGGTCAACGCCGCGAACATTTCGTCCATCTCGCCGGAATCGCTCGAGAAGATTTTTTGTTCTTCCGTGACCCGATCCTGCGAGGCCCGTTCTCTATCCAGGACATGAACAAGTACAGCGTCGTGTTCTGCATCCTGGCACTGGGCGGCTGCGTCGGCGACGGCGGCATCGCTGGAGACGACGGCCCCGGCGGCGGTGGCGGAGGAGGAGGCGGTGGTGGCGGCTCCGGCAGCGGTGGTGGTACCGCGCCGCCCGGCCTCATCTTCAGCGCGTACAAGGACACCAGCATCAACATGGACTGGAACACCAACGTCGTGTCGACGATGGTGCCGGGCTCGCGCACGCCGCTCGTCGACGACATGGCCGCGAACGGCGCGAAGCGCATCACGCTGTCGTTCGCGACCGGCGAGTGCGGCAGCGAGAACTGGGGTGGCGTACCGGGCGCGGCGATGGCCACGGCGAACGTGCCGATGCTCACCGCGAAGAACATCGACTACATCCTCGCGACCGGCGGTGCCGCCGGCTCGTTCACGTGCGGCAGCGATGCGGGCATGGAGGCGTTCCTCGCGCGGTGGGACTCGCCGCACCTGATCGGCATCGACTACGACATCGAGGCCGGTCAGAGCGAGGAACAGATCGGTCAGCTGATCCAGCGCATCACCGCGGCGCACGCAGCACATCCGACGCTGCGCTGGAGCCTCACGCTCGCGACGCTCGCGAACAACGATGGCTCGCCGACGGCGGTCTCGCAGGGCGCGTCGGCGCCGAGTAGCTTCAACGTCAAGGGCGACCAGACGCTCATGGCCGTGAAGTCTCGCCTCGGCTTCGACGGCACCGCCGCGACCTGGCCGAGCTACGTCACCGTCAACCTCATGACGATGGACTACGGCGGGCCGAGCTCCGGCGTGTGCGTCGTCAGCGGCGGCCTGTGCGACATGGGGCAGTCGGCGATCCAGGCCGCGTACAACCTTCACGATCACTGGGGCGTACCGTGGGCGAACATCGAGCTGACGCCGATGATCGGCGGCAACGACGTCCAGAACGAACACTTCACGCTCGAGGACGCCGACGAGATGACCGCGTTCGCGATCGACTTCAAACTGGCTGGCGTTCACTATTGGTCGTACGACCGC
>JABFXX010000368.1 GCA_013368795.1 Kofleriaceae bacterium | reverse complement strand
CGTCACCCGCCGCGTCGCAGAGTCGGTCACTCGCGCCGGATCAAGCCTCCCGGCGCACGCGGCGTTGGCGGGATGACGGACATCTTGGGGATGCGTGGCATGGGCTTCTCCACCTCGAGCTCACAGCTTCGCGCGATATCGACGCTCGTGCTCGTGACCATGGCCGCGATGACGACGGATGCGATGGCCGACCGCGCGGGACACGGGACGAATTCGCCGAGCTCGGGCGATGCGGCTGGCGCGCCTGACGGCGGAGATGCGGCGGCGCTGAGGCGACCGGGCGATGCGGCTGGCGCCGACCGCAGGGACGCGACCGTGTCGAGTCGCGCGGACGATGTGCCCGCAGGCAGCAGCCCGAGCGCGGAGGCAGCAGCGGACGCTGGTGACCTGCCCGACGACGCCGGCGAGGTCATCGTCGTGACCGGCACGCGATCGGAGACACCGCTGTCGTCGTCACCGGTCGTGACCGAGGTCATCGATCGCAAGCGCATCGAAGAGTCCGGCGTCCAGACAGTCAGCGAAGCGCTGACACTGCGGCCCGGGCTCTGGGTCGATCGCGGCATCGCCGGCACGACCGGCATCACGATCCAGGGCCTCGGCCCTCAGTATTCGCTCGTACTCGTCGACGGCGCGCGGCAGATCGGGCGCACCGACGGGTACCTCGACCTCGAGCGGTTCGGCGTCGAGGACATCGAGCAGATCGAGATCGTGCGCGGGCCGAGCTCGGCGCTGTATGGCGCGGATGCACTCGGCGGCGTCGTGAACATCATCACGCGGCGCGCGAAGAACGGGTTCGCGTTCGACGCGCTCGGCCAGGTCGACGGCCGGCTCGCGAGCGACACCCGCGCACGGCTCGCGTACGGCAAGGCCGGCGTCGGCGGCGCGGTCGCGGCGGAGCTTCGCCGCGGGGATCCGGTGCGGCGAGGCAGCGCCGATGATGTCGGTACCACGCTCGATGGCTACGAGGACCGGCACGTGACGGCGCGCGGCGTGCACCAGCGGCTCGAGCGGTGGCGGTTCGACGGCTCGGTTGACTATCTGTGGCGCGACCTGCGCGGCGTCGATGCGAGCGCGACGGGCGCGACGTTCGATCGGCGAAACCTCGTCGAGAACGCGACGGGCCAGGCGAGCGCGCAGTACAGCGGCGACCGGACGGCGGTGCGCGTGAGCGCCGACGCGAGCATCTATCGCGACCAGTACCTGTACGACCAGCGGATGTCGGACGCGCTCGACGAGTACCAGGTGACCGACGAGCACCTGGTGGAGGGTTCGGCACAGGTGATACGGCAGCTCGGTCAGCACCGCGCGCTCGTCGGCGGCGAGCTGTTGCGCGAAGGGCTCGAGTCGGACCGGCTCGCTATGCCGGGCGTGCGGACGCGCGGCGCAGTGTTCGCACAGGACGAATGGCGGCTGCTTCGCGACGATCAGCTGATCGTCGTGCCGGCGACGCGCGTCGACTTCGATACGCAGTTCGGTACGCACACGACACCGCGAGTCGCGGCACGCTGGCAGACGAGCAAGGGCGTGGTTCTGCGCGGCAGCCTCGGCCTGGGCTATCGCGCGCCGGGGTTCAAGGAGCTGCTGCTGCACTTCGCGAACCCGAGCGTCGGTTACGTCGTCGACGGCAACCCGGAGCTTCGGCCCGAGACATCGCGCAGTGCGCAGGTCGCCGGCGAGTGGCAGGCGGCGAGCTGGCTGTGGGTGTCGGCGAACGGGTTCTACAACGGGCTGTCGGATCTCATCCATGCGGTCACGCTGCCCGACGACGGCTCGGGGACGCTGCGCTTTGGCTACGCCAACATCGGGCGGGCGAGGACCGCGGGCATGGAGGCGTATGCGATGGCGACGCGCGGCCGCGCAGGCCTCGAGCTCGGCTATGCGCTGACGAGGGCGCGCGACCTCGACGAGAAGCGGCCACTCGAGGCCGTGCCGGCGCACCGGTTCACCGCGACGCTGCGATGGCGCGATCGCGAGGACGGCTTCGATGCGTTCGCGGCGGCGGTGGTGACCGGGCATCGGCCGTTCTACCTCGGCGAGGATCCGCAGGCCGCGACGCTGACCGCGCGCCGCATCGAGGTGCGGGCGCGCATCGCGAAACGATTTCGCAACGGAGTCGGCGGCTTTCTCGGCGCCGACAACCTGCTCGACGCCGGCGATGCCGGCCTCGATCGAATTCCTCCTCGCACGTTCTACGCGGGCGTCGAGATGCACCTGTGAAAGGAGACGGATGGTGAAACCAATGATCCTGCTCTCGGCGCTCGCCGCGGGCTGTGCGGATCCGATCGGCCACGCGCGCCCGGACGCCGCGGGCCCGACGATGATGGAGGACGACGGCGGGACGATGCCGGCGGGCAAGGTCGCGACGACACGCGGCAGCGACGGCACGTACACGACGATCGTCGATGCGTCGTCGCAAACCGAGTGGACGATCGCCGACTTCGAGACCGGTGGCGAGGTCGCGATGACGGACGCGTGGGACCTCCGGTTTCAGCGCTTTCACATCTCGACGAACGGCGGCGTCACCGGCAACGGCGGCGTCGAGGTCGCGCCGATCACCGGCATGGCGTTCGCCGCGGTGACGACCGCGCCACCGACGGGCTACCTCAGCGACGACGAGGACGCGAACGGCGACATGGTCCCCGACTACGCGTTCGAGCAAGGCGACGGCTGGTACGACTACGACCCGATGACCCACGTGCTGGCGCCAAAGCCGATCGTGTGGGTCGTGAAGACAAACGGCGGCACGACGCTCAAGCTCGAGATCCTGAAGTACTACGATATGGCCGGAACGTCGGGATGGTTCACGCTTCACTGGAGTCCGCTCTAGGAGGAGAAAGCCAATGTCATCGGTCAAAGGTCTGCTGCTCGATGCCGTCGGGCGGTTTGCACTGCGCGACGCCAAGGTCGTCGCGGTCCGCGAGGTCGGTCCGGTGATGCGCGCGATCGAGCTCACCGGCGAGAAGCTGCGCGCGGTCGACTGGGTCCCCGGCGACAAGATCCAGATCCTGTTGCCGAGCAAGGACGTCCGCACGTACACGCCGACGCGCTGGGACAGCCGCGCCGGCACGACGGAGATCCTCGCGTATCACCACGGCACGAGCCCGGGCTCGGCGTGGAGCCGCGCCACCGCCGTCGGCGACACCGTGCGGTTCGTCGGCCCGCAGCGCTCGCTCCGTCGCGCATCGAGCAGCAAGCACGCGATCCTGTTCGGCGACGAGACATCGTTCGGCGTCGCGTGCGCACTCGCGGGCGTCGACGCGACGACGCTGCACGGCGTGCTCGAGGTGACGTCGCGCGGCGAGGCCGAGCCGGTGGTCACCGCATGTGGCGCGCACGTCGATCTCGTCGAGCGCAGGGCGGCCGACGCCCACCTCGACGAGGTCACCCAGCGACTCGTCGCGTTGCTCGCGGCTCACCCCGGTGCGGAGCTACTGATGACGGGCCGTGCGCAGTCGATCCAGGCCGTCCGCGCGCGCCTGCGCGATAGCGGCGTCCGGCCGCGCGACCAGTCGAAGCCGTACTGGTCCGTCGGCAAAGCCGGGCTCGACTAGGCCTTCTGGCCGCGCTTGCGATCCTCGAGCTCCTCGAGGGTCTTCGGCCAGTCTTCCTTGAGCAGGCGCGACAGCGAGCGATCGGCGAGCAGCCGCCCTTCCGTCTGGCACGTCGGGCAGTAGTTCGCCTCGTTGTCGGCGTAGACGATGCGCTGGATCTTCGTCCCGCACACCGGGCACGGCTGGCCGTACTTGCCGTGCACCGCCATCTCCGGCCGGAACGCCGTGACCTTGTCGGGGAAGCCGTCGCCGACCTCCTCGCGAAGGATCGCGGTGAAGCGCTACAGCGTCGCGATGCACGCGCGATGCAGCGTCGCGACCTCGTCGTCGGTGATCGATGACGTCATGCGAAACGGCGACAGCTTCGCGGTGTGGAGGATCTCGTCGGAGTACGCGTTGCCGATGCCGTCGAACAGCGTCGGATCGGTCAGCGAGCGCTTGATCGTGTGACGCTCGCTGCGCAGCCGCTCGGCGAACTCCTTCGTCGTCGCGTTCATCACGTCGAGGCCGCCGCGATCGAACTCGGCCAGGCCCGCGCGACCGGCGACGAGGTGCAGCGACGCGCGCTTCTTCGGCGATGCCTCGGTGAAGATCAGCGTGCCGTTCGGGAAGTCGAGTGCCGCGAGGCCGACCTTGTTCGGGACCTTTTCGCCGCGCTTCTTCCAGCGCAGGCGGCCCGCGATCATGAGGTGGATGACGACGTAACGGTCGCCCTCGACGCCGATGATGATGCGCTTGCCGAGCCGCTCGATCGTCTCGACCTTCGCGCCGTACAGGTCGCGCGGCGACGGCGACACCGTGCGCAGCACGAACGGGCTCGCGATGCGCATCGCATCGAGCGGCTTGCCGACGGTCAACGCGGCGAGGCGCTCGACGTAGACCGTGACGTCCGGCAGCTCGGGCACGGCCTAGAGTGTACTCGGAAGGGCGCGCCTCGCAGGCTGCGCGAGCGGGTAGCTCACTTCTTCTTCGAAGCTGCCTTCTTCTTCGGCGCGGCCTCTTCCGTGGCCTCCGCCGCGACGGCCGGCTTGCGATCCTCGGCGCCCTTGGCCATGCCGAGGCTCGCCTTCAGAGCCTCCATGAGATCGATGACCTTGCCGGCCGGCGCCTCGGGCGTGACCGTGATCTCCTGGCCTTCGATCTTCTGGTTGATGAGTGCCAGCATGCGCTCCTGGACCTCGTCCTTGTAGCGCTCCGGCGAGAACGTCTCGTGCGCGATCTGCTGGATGATCTGCTTCGCGAGCCCGATCTCGGCGGGCTTGAGCTCCGGCAGGTCCGGCAGCGGCACCTCGCTCCACGGCTTGACCTCCTGTGCGTAGCGCAGCTGGTGGAGGATGAGGCCCTCCTGGAACGGGCGCAGCGAGACGACGTACTGCTTGCCGCGCGCCGAGTACGACGCGACGCCGACGAGGCCGGTCTCGAGCATCGCGTCGCGGATCAGCTTGTACGCGCGCTCGCCACCCTTGTCGGGGCCGAGGTAGTAGCTCTTCTCGACGAACAGAGGGTCGACCGCGCTCGCCGGTACGAATTCTTCGAGGGCGATGGTCTGGGTCGCAACTGCGTCGAGGGCCTTGAGCTCCTCGGGGGTGAACACGACATACTGGCCCTTGGCGTGCTCGTAACCCTTCACCGTGTGCTCGCGGTCGACAACCTCGTTGCACTTGGTACAGATGTATTGCTGCTTCAATCGCGCCCCATCGGCGTCGTGAAGCATGTTGAAGTGGATGTCGCCCGACGACTCGTTCGTCGTGTAGAGCTTGGTCGGGATGGAGACCAGGCCGAACGAGATCGTGGCAGTACCGATGGAACGAGCGGGCATGAAATAAATTGTACCGGTCCCTCGTGAGCGATCCCAAAGACGAACAAGGACTCGACAAGTACCGCGCGAAACGCGAGGGCGGAGCCACACCTGAACCGATGGCCAGCACGCCCGGGGTCAGCGGGCGTGGACCGCGCATGTTTGTCGTTCACCAGCACGACGCGACCCGCATGCACTGGGACCTCCGCCTCGAGATCGATGGCGTGTTGTGCTCCTGGGCCGTTCCGAAGGAACCGTCGATGGATCCCGACGACAAGCGGCTCGCCGTGAAGGTCGAGAATCACCCGCTCGAGTACGTCCACTTCGAGGCCGTCATCCCACCTGGCAACTACGGCGCGGGGCCGATGATCGCGTGGGACCGGGGCCTCTTCCGGCCGCTCATCGACCCGGCGCAGGGCATGGTCGACGGCGAGATCAAGTTCGAGCTGTACGGCTACAAGCTGCGCGGCGCGTTCACGCTCGTGCACACGGGCAAGGGCACGCGCGGCAAGTTCTCCGGCCGCGGCAGCAACGACTGGCTGCTGATCAAGAAGCGCGACGAGCCGTCCGAGCAGTTCCTCGCCGCCGGCAAGCCGCTGCCCGCGACGTCGGTGCTCTCGGGCCTGACGATCGAGGAGCTGTTCGAGCGCGCACCTCGTCATCAGGCGATCATGGAGGCGCTCGCGACGGCGAAGGTGCCCCGGCGCGCGTTCGCGTACGGCTCGATCGATCCGATGCTGTGCCAGACCGCCGACGCCGCGTTCTCGTCGGACGACTGGCTGTACGAGCTCAAGTACGACGGCTTCCGCATGATGGCGTACGGCGGCGCGGGCCAGGCGAAGCTGCGCTATCGCTCGGGTCTCGATCCGACCGATCGCTATCCCGAGATCACGAGCGCGGTGCGGGCGCTGCCGATTCCCGAGCTCGTGCTCGACGGCGAGATCGTGATGCTCGACGCCGCGGGCAAGCCCGACTTCCACAAGCTGTCGTTCCGCGGCCAGATGCATCGCACGTCGGAGATCCAGCGCGCGGCGCTCGCGTCGCCGGTGACGTACATCGTGTTCGACCTGCTTGCCGCGAACGGTCACGACCTGCGCAACCTGCCGCTGATCGAGCGCAAGACGCTGCTGCACAAGCTCCTGCCGAACATCGGCCCGCTGAAGTTCTCCGAGCACATCCAGGGGCACGGCCAGGCGCTCCTCGATCAGGTCGTCGCGCACGGCATGGAAGGCGTCGTCGCGAAGAAGGCCAGCTCGCCGTACAAGAGCAAGCGCTCGCCCGAGTGGCTGAAGATGAAGAAGGACCCGGAGGCCGACTTCGCGGTCTGCGGTTACACGCCGCCGAAGGGCACGCGCACCGGGCTCGGCGCGCTGCACCTGTGCGTGCGCGTCGACAGCCAGTGGGTGTGGGCCGGCAAGGTCGGCTCCGGGTTCGACGACGCGCTGCTCGCGAAGCTCACCGCCGAGCTATCGAAGAAGCCGCGCTGGAAGCCGACGTTCCCGCGCCCCGAGGGCAGCTCCGATGCGCTCTGGATCGAGCCCGAGCTCGTCGTGCAGGTGCGCTATCGCGAGTGGCCCGAGGACTCGGCGCTGCGCTTTCCGGTGTTCGAGCGGCTGCGCCGCGACAAGAAGGCGATCGAGTGCGAGATGCCGATGCGCCGCACCGGCGAAGCCGGCGGACCGAAAGAGCCAGGCCCTGGCGATTCGCTCGAGCTCGTCGTCGATTCGCAGGTCCGCGAGCTGCGCATCTCGAATCCGAAGAAGGTGTTCTGGAAGGACGAGCAGATCACCAAGGGCGACCTCATCGACTACTACCGCACGATGGCGCCGTACCTCCTGCCCTACCTGAAGGATCGGCCGACCGTCCTCCACCGCTATCCCGACGGCATCGACGGCGACATGTTCTATCAAAAGGACATGCCCGACTGGGTGCCGCCGTGGCTGCGCACGACGACGCTGTGGTCCGAGCACAGCCAGCGCGAGATCCACTACGTGCTCGTCGACGACGCCGACGGCCTCGCGTTCATCGCGAACATGGCGTCGATTCCGGTGCACTGCTGGGCGAGCCGCATCGCCGACCTCGAGCGGCCCGACTGGACGATCATCGATCTCGATCCGAAGAACGCGCCGCGCGAGCACGTCGTGCCGCTCGCGCTCGCGATTCATCGCGTCTGCGACGACATCGGCCTGCCGAACTTCGTGAAGACCTCGGGCCAGAGCGGCCTGCACGTGCTCATCCCGCTCGGCGGCCAGTGCACGTTCGATCAGGCGCGCACGCTCGCCTACCTCATCGGTCTCATCATCGAGCGCATGCATCCCGACATGGCGACGACGAATCGCAACCCGAACGCGCGCGGTGGTCGCGTCTACCTCGACTGGGGACAGAACGCGCACGGCCAGCTGCTCGTCGCGCCATACAGCGTGCGGCCGGTCTCCGCCGCGCCGGTGTCGATGCCGCTCGTGTGGGACGAGGTCGTGCCGGATCTCGATCCGAAGCAGTTCAACCTGCGCAACGCGCTCGAGCGCGTGTCGTCGCGTCCCGATCCGGTACTGCCCGTCCTCGACATGCGGCCCGATCTCGCGGCCGCGCTGACCGCGCTCGAGAAGTACGCGAAGGAGAGCTAGAACAGCTCGCCGAGCTGCGCCGGCGAGTGCACGAGGTGATCGGGCTCGGCCGCCTCGATGATGTCGAGCGCGCGCAGGCCCCAGCTGACGGCGACGCTCGGCACACCGGCGGCGCGCGCGGTCGCGATATCGACCTCGCTGTCGCCGATCATCACGCAGTCGCGCGGATCGACCGCGAGCTCGCCTGCAACATCGAGCAGCGCCGCCGGGTCGGGCTTGTGCGGCTTGCCGTTTCGCTGACCGGCGACGACCGCGAACTGCCAGCGGCCGAGCAGCTGGTCGACGACCTCGACGGTGAGATCGTGCGGCTTGTTCGACAGCACGGCAAGCTTGCGCCCCATCGCGATCGCGTCGAGCACGCCGGCAAGCTCGGGGAACACGCACGTGCTCACGACCGGCCTCGCGCGATAGTGCGCGCGGAATGCTTCGAGCGTGTCGGCGACCATCTCGGGATGCGGCACGGCGCGGATGACGAGCTGGTCGGCGCCGTAGCCGACCCACTCACCGATCTCTTCGCGGGTCCTCGTCGGCAGGCCGCGCTCGGCGAGCGTCGCATTGAGATGGAGCACGATGTCGGCGAGGCTGTCGACGAGCGTACCGTCGAGGTCGAACACGAGTGCGCGCGCCGCGCGAAGTACCGGCATCGATTTGGGCGAGGCTACCAATTGGTGTCCCTTCCGTGGGACCGCGGCCTGCGCTCGCCGCCGTGCTCCGCGCTCCGCCGATCGGGCGGGCTCTCGTAGGTGCCGACGATCTCGCCCTGCGCGATGACATGGCCCTTGATCGCGCCGATGAAGTCGAGGCGACGGATCCCGGGCGCGGCGAGGTGG
Organism: Kofleriaceae bacterium; assembly: GCA_013368795.1. Classification (GTDB taxonomy): domain Bacteria; phylum Myxococcota_A; class Polyangia; order Haliangiales; family Haliangiaceae; genus JABFXX01. The sequence continues at coordinate 1,741 of JABFXX010000368.1, read as the reverse complement.
GTATCGAGTGCGAACACCTTGAAGAAGTAGCGGTGGCGGCCGATCGGTGGCTTCGGTCCGAACCAGCCGCGCTCGCCGCGGTCATTCGAGCCGAACGCGGCGCCGGCGGGCAGCTCCTCGCTCGCGTCGAGTCGGCGCGTCTCGGGCGGCAGGCCGGTGACGATCAGGTGTGCGAACGTCGAGATCGGGTGGTTGGGATCGGGCACGTCGGGGTCCTCGACGATGATCGCGATGCTTTTCGTCCCCTCCGGCACCGAGCCCCACGTGAGCTCGGGTGCGGTGTTCTCACCGTCGGCGGTGTACTGAAGTGGGATGGACCCATTCGCACCGAACGCAGGCGACTCCACGCGGAGCGCCTGCGGAGTTTTGTGAGTATCGGTTTGCGGTTGCATGAAGAACCGTACCGCCGGGGTTCGCGACGCGGCAGTGTCGAAAGTTTCTGATAGTGTCGCGTCGTGAAGATCGCCTGCATCGGCGGTGGCCCAGCCGGGCTGTACCTCGGCATCCTCGTCAAGCGCAGCGCGCCCGAGCACGACGTCGTCGTCTACGAGCGCAATCGCCCGGCAGACACATTCGGATTCGGCGTCGTGTTCAGCGACGCGACACTCGGCCATCTCGCCGCGGCCGACCCAGAAACCCACGCGCAGATCACGTCGCGGTTCGCGCGCTGGGACGACATCGAGATCCATGCCGGCGGCGAAGTGCTGCGCTCGACCGGTCACGGCTTCTGCGGCCTCGAGCGCAAGACGCTGCTCCAGATCCTCCAGGCGCGCGCGAAGGACCTCGGCGTGCGCGTCGAGTACGAGCGCGAGATCCGCTCGCTCGACGACGTCCGCAAGGACGCGCGCCCCGACGTGATCGTCGGCTGCGATGGCGTCGCGAGCTGGGTGCGCGACGCACTCGCCGCCGACCTTCGCCCACACGTCGACGTCCGCCCGAACAAGTTCGTGTGGCTCGGCTGCACGGTGCCGTACGAGGCGTTCACGTTCCTGTTCAAGGAGTCGCCGTACGGCCTGTTCCGCGTGCACGCGTACCGCTATCAGGAGACCGGCTCGACGTTCATCGTCGAGTGCCGCGAGGACACCTGGCGCGCCGCCGGCCTCGCCGACGCCGACGAAGATCGCACCGTCGCGGTCCTCGGTGACGTGTTCGCCGCCGAGCTCGGCGGCCACAAGCTCGTCAAGAACCGCTCGATCTGGCGCAACTTCCCGACGGTGCGCTGCGGCAAGTGGCATAGCGGCAACGTCGTGCTCGTCGGCGACGCGGCCCACACCGCGCACTTCTCGATCGGCTCGGGCACCAAGCTCGCGATGGAGGACACGATCGTCCTGCGCGACGAGCTGCTCGCGAACAAGGACGTCGAGACCGCGCTCGCCGCATACGAGGCGCGTCGTCGTCCCGAGGTCGAGGCGCTGCAGGCCGCCGCGCAGGCGAGCCTCGAGTGGTTCGAGGGCACCGAGCGCTACATGCAGATGGCGCCGGTCCAGCTCACGTACTCGCTGATGACGCGCAGCCTGCGCGTCTCGCACGCGTCGGTCGCCAAGCGCGATCCTCACCTCGCGCGCGGCGTCGAGCAGCTGCTCGCCGCGTCGGTCGGCCTCGCGCCCAAGCTCGATCGCGATGCGTTCACGCCCACGGTTGGCGACCGCCCTGCCCCGCCGCCTCCGACCTCGCTGCCGTTGCCGCTCGGCGATCGCCGCGCTCCGTCGCGCATCGCGATCGCGCCGTCGCTCGTCGCGCC
>JABFXX010000405.1 GCA_013368795.1 Kofleriaceae bacterium | reverse complement strand
GCGACGAGCTCGATCCCGACCGCACGTTCGGCGGCGCGTTCCATACGCAGGTACTCGGAGACTGACCCATGCCGATCACAGACCTCATCCGGCAGCAGGAGATCGAAACGCTCGTTGGGCGCTTCGCGCAGCGAGGTTATGGCTGGGCACGACGATGCTTCTTCGGCCAGGCGGGGATCATCGTCGGCACGCCGGCTGTGCCGATTCTGCGCGACGGCATCGCGTTGCCATGGGATCACGCTGTCCAGCTCTACTGGAAAGGGTCGCACTGGGAGGCGCGATTGACTCCACACGGTGGGCCGCACTGGATCAAGACCGCGTCGACACTCGACGAGCTCGCGGCGCTCGGCGAAGAGGCCATCGCGTCGTGTCGGTGGCGCCGTAGCCGGATGACGCCGCCGGGCATCGGCTGGAAAGCCGCGTAGCCTCGGCCCGTGACGATCAGTCCGGCGCGCGATCGTCTGCGGTTGCTTCCAGAACGGTGCGGTAGTTACACGGCAGCTGCGGTCCGGGGGAGTCCAGGGGGCAGAAGTAGAACAGCCCGGTGCTGTGTTGCCGCGCCTCGAGGCGAAGGTGGCCGTCCTCGATGTCGAGGTTCTGCTCGTTGTAGATCACCTCGCACATCTCATCGAGGTCGTGCATGACCCGCCCGCCCGAGCTCGCGCTCCACGTTCCGTCGCCGCCCGTCAACATGCTGCCGAACAGGCGACAGTCGCCGGCCGGCGAGCATCCCTGGAGCTCGAGCGCTCCTTCGGCAGCCGCCGACACTTCGATGCTGGCCAACAGATTCGTGAACGGCTGGAGCGTGCCGGTGCAAGGGCGGGCGTATTGGTACGAGTCGACGCGGTACGTGCCGACCGGGTTCACCACGGGCGAATCCGATGGCGCATCCGTACACGCGACGAGGACGAGAGCGATGAGGAAGTAGCGCGGCGGGATGAGTCCCAACATACCCGCGCCTCGTCGACGGAGCCTGTCCGGTTCGTCACGGCCGTGATCGCGCCCACGCGTGCTGGCACACCTAGGCGGCTCTGAGCCCGGCGCTCAGCGAACAGCAGTCGCGTCGACGATCGCGTGTTTCACGCACGGCATCTGCGGTGCCAGCTCGCGCGCACGCGCCTCCGTGCATGACGACACATCGAGCTCCACGACGGAGTAGTCGGTCGTTTCGCGTCGCAGATGCGCGGCCGAGATATCGACGCGCGATGTCGTCCGCGACAGGAAGCACCGCTGGCCTTCGCTGACCGGTCCCGCTTTCGCGGTGACGACGTCGGCCGTCCAGGTGCCGATGGTCGGCTCCGCCCGCAGGCGTTCGCCCTCGTCCGGAAGGCACGTGGAGAGCCCGAGGTAACACGTGCGGAGAACGATGTCGGCCCCCGACGGAGCGACCTCGATCCGGTCGAACGACCCGATGCTGGGCTGATCCTGCGCGCACGCCGACTCGAGATACGTGTCGACCCGGTACGTGCCGGTGACATCGACGCGCGGGTCGTCGCCCAGATCGATGCACCCCGCGAGCAGAAGGGCGCAGAGCAAACCGCGTCCCCGCGCTTGGTTCATGCCCCGTTAGTGCGGCAAGCCCCCGAAACTCGTCTCGGCTGTGATCTCGCGCACGCTAGCCGTTGTGGAGCGTCCAGTTGAGGCAGGCGATCAGGTCGTCGGGCTCCTCGAGGCCGATGCCGAGCCGGATCAGGCGATCGATGCCGAGTCGCGCGACGACCTCGGGCGGGGTGAAGTACTCCGACACGGTGCGGTGGTGGTTGACCTTCGTGACGAGGCCATCGAACGACAGCGCGTAGCGCAGGACGCCGCATGACACGAGCGCGTCGGCGAGCCGGCCGTGCGTGGCCTCGTCGGCATCCTTGACGCGGAACGCGAGCAGCGAGCCGGTGCGCACGTAGTCGCGCGCGATGACCGCGGCGTCGGGATGATCGGGACGCGACGGGTGGAACACGCGCTCGACACGCGGGTGCGAGGCGAGGAACGCGGCGACCTTTGCGGCGGTCGCGCAGCGGCGCGCATGCTTTTCCTTCGCGGCAGGGAGGTGGGCGACGACCCGGCGGGCGCGATCGTCGTCGAGGATGCCGCCGCGCATCGCGATGAGGTCCATGATCTGGTTGCCGACCTCGGCGTGGTTGGTCGCGATGTAGCCGCCCATCGCCGCGTCCTGGCCGCCGATCCCCTTGGTCATGCTGCCGGTGACGACGTCGACACCTTGATCGAGGAGCGGCGTGCGGATGCCCCACGGCGTCGCGATCGTCGAGTCGATGACGAGGCGCGCGCCGGGGACGCGGTGAACGAGCTCGACGAGGGCAGGGACGTCTTGCGCGCGGCCGAGCGGGTTCGTGAACGTCTCGGCGAACACGAAGCGGGTCTCGGGGCGCAGCGCGGCGGCGAGCGCGGCGTGATCGCCGTCGTCGACGAGCGTGACGGCGGCACCGACGCGCTTGGCGGTCGCCTCGAAGAACGAGCGCGTCTTGTTGTAGACCTGCCGCATCGCGATCGCGTGCGTGCCCGCAGCGATCGAGACGTCGGCGACGAGCGCGACGGCCTGCATGCCGCAGTCGGTGACGAACGCGCACGACGCGCGCTCGAGCCTGCGCAGCTCGGCGATCAGCTCGGCGGTGCCGGGCGTGCCGTAGCGCGCGTAGAGGTGGGGGAGCTCGGACCACGCGCCATCGCCGGTGACGATGAACGCGGCCTTGGCCTCCTGCCACGCGACCACGTTGCGCGAGTGGCCGAGGTCGCGCTGGATCGTGCGGCGCTCGGGATGGAGATAGGGCGCGTTCGCATCGACGGAGTCGTGGAGCTCGCGCGTCGCCGATCCCATGATCGTGCGCGGCGGGCGCTCCGCTGGGGCGTGTGCCGGGTCGAGATATGCGGCGATCGAGGTCATTCGGCGACTCCGAGCCAGAGGGTCTGCTCGACGCGGCCGAGCTCGCGCAGCTGATCGACGACACCGGCGATCGTGGCGTCATCGGATGGCGAGATGAGGAAGCCGTGGTGCGTGACGAGCGGCTCGCCGCGCGCGGCGCGGTTCTGCACGGTGAGCCCGGCGCGGCGCACGATCGACTCGACACGGCGTACGAGGCCCGGGTGAGGCTCGGCGGAGACGCGGACGTAATGGCGGCGCGGCGGCGCCGGGACGAGCTCGATGTCGCGCGGTGCCGGCCACTGGACCGAATTGTCCTGCGCGAGATCGATCAGGTCGCCGAGCACGGCCGAGGCGGTCGGCAGCGCGCCGGCACCCTTGCCGAACAGCGAGAGGTCGCCCGATGCGGCCGTCCTCATGTAGACCGCGTTGTATTCCTCCTCGACAGACGCGAGCAGGTGCCAGTCGGGGAGGAGCACCGGCTCGACGCCGGCGGTGAGCGCGGCGCCGGTGCGCGCGGCGTGCGCGATCAGACGGATGCGGAAGCCCATCGCCTCGGCGAGATCGCAGTCGGCGGGCCACAGCTCGCCGATGCCGCGCACCGGCAGCTGATCGGGCGGGATCCACGCGCCGAACGCGCGGTACGCGAGGATCGACAGCTTGGCGGCCGCATCGTGGCCGTCGATATCGGCCGACGGATCGGCCTCGGCGAGACCGAGTGATTGTGCCTCCGCGATCGCGCGATCGAGCGTCAGCTCGTCCTGCTCGAGGCGCGTGATCGTGAAGTTGCACGTGCCGTTGACGATCGCCTGCAGCGAGTCGACCTCGTCGGCGCGATGCGAGAGGTGGCGGATGATCGGCAGCGCGGCGGCCGCGGCGGCCTCGCAGAGGAGCGGCGTCTCGGTGCGCTGTGCGAGCACGCCGAGTCGCGCGAGCTGCTTGGCGAGCAGCGCCTTGTTCGCGGTGACGACCGGCTTGCCCGCGGCGAGCGCGGCGGTGAGCGCAGGCTCGACGGCATCGCCGCCGGCGACCTCGACGATGACATCGACGTCCGGATCGGCGACAAGATCGAGGGCGCGCGCCGTGAGCGGGATGCCCTCGGCGAGCGGACCGCGTGACTTCGCGAGGTCGCGTACCGCGATCCGCGTGACGCGATAGCGGACGCTATAGCGATCGGCGAGCGCGGCCTCCTGGCGATGAAGCAGGTCGAGCACGCCGTGACCGACGGTGCCGCAGCCGATCATGCCGATCCGGATCTCGCGCAGCGGGCGCGCGCCGACGCCGTGAAAGCGAGGGCGACCGGGCACAGGTGACGTGCGGAAGAAGCCGGTGTCGCGGAGGATGGCGGCGAGCTTGTCCTGATCGGCGAGGAACGCGTCGTGGCCGTACTCGGAGTCGAGCTTCCACAGCGACGCGGTCGCGCCTGCAGCCTGGAGCTCGCGATAGAGCTCGTGCTGGAGCGCGAACGGGAACAGCAGGTCGCCGGGAACGCCGACGACGAGGACCTCGGCGGTGACGCGTGCGAGCTCGGCGCGCACCGACAGCGCGTCGGTCCCGAACCGCGCGCGATCGATCGCCTCGCTGAGCAGGAGGAACGTGCGCACGGGGAACCGCTGCGCGAAGCGCTGGCCGTGATGCTCGAGGTACGACGCGACGGGAGGCTGCGCGAGATCCGGTGCGAGCACGCCGAACCGGGTGTCGAGCTCGTCGCGGCCGCGATACGTCAGCATGCCGAGCTGGCGCGCGCGCACCATGCCGGTGACGACGTCGCCGGTGCGCAGGCCGTCGCGTACGAGCTCGCGCTGGACGTGGCGCGTCGCGGTGCCCCAGCCGTCGGGGCGAAGACCGGCCGAGATCGTGAGCAGCTTCGCGACGCGATCGGGATGGCGCACGGCGAGCGCGACGCCGACGAGGCCGCCGAGGCTCGCGCCCGCGAACGTCACCGGCGACGTGCAGCCGATGCCGTCGAGCCACGCCGCGATCAGGTCGGCGAGGCCGAGCGCGGACAGCGGCGGCAGCGTGCCGTCGTCGAAGCCTCGCCACGTCGAGCCGTTGCCCGGCCAGCACGGCGCGAGCACGGTCACGTGCGCCGGATCGACGAGATCGGGCGCGTGGAGCGCCGGCCACCACGGCTCGGTGCCCGAGGCGGCATCGCCGAACGGAAACGGCGACGCCGTGATGCCGCCGATGATCACGACGACCGGCGCGGTGCCGAGCGGCGGGCCGAGCACGTAGCCGGCGAGCTCGACATCCTCGAGCGCGTGCCCCTCGACGACCATCATGTCGCGGCGAACTTCTACGCGACGAGGGGATGGCAGGGTGGAGGCGGCGTGCGCTATCGCGGACATTCGTCCGGGATATTGGAGCGGCCTGCCGGGCCGCGTCAACCCCCGAGATGGAAGTAGAACGTGCTGCCGGCCCCGACCTGACTCTCCGCCCAGATTCGACCGCCGTGAGCGTCGACGATGCCGCGCGCGATCGAGAGTCCGAGCCGCGCGTGGCGGTACGCCGAGGTCTCGCTCTGCCAGTGGCGCTCGAACAGGAGCGGCAGGTCCTCGGCATCGATACCGGGGCCGGTGTCGCGGACGTAGAACACGACGTCTCTGTCCTTCGGCTCGGCACCGATCGAGACCGCACCGCCGCGCGGCGTGACCTTGAGCGCGTTGGACACGAGGTTCCCGAGCACCTGCACGGCGCGCTCTGAGTCGCAGTCGACGAGCGGCAGGTCCGGCCAGATCCGCGACTCGAAGCGCAGACCTCGCTCCTCGGCGAGCTGCGCGAAGATGTCGGTCGTCGCCTCGATGATCGCGTCGGGTCGATGCGAGGCCCGCTCGAGCGCGAGCTTGCCGGTCTCGATGCCGCCGTAGTCGACGAGATCGGTGATGAGCCGCGCCATCCGGTCGGCCTGGCGCTGGATGCGCTCGGCGATCTTGCGGATGCGTTCCGGTTCGGTGTCGAACGAGAGCAGCGATTGCGCGCCCATCATGACCGTGCCGAGCGGGTTGCGCAGGTCGTGCGTGACGATCGACAGGATGTCCTGGCGTGCGCGTCGCGCATCCTCTGCCAGCACGCGCGCCTCGCGTTCCTCGCGGAGCGACCGGGCGAGCTCGCGCGCGTCGCGTTTGCGCTCGACGGCGGTCGCGACATGAACCGCGACGGTCGCGGCGAGCTGGAGGTCGCGCGCGGCGAACGGCGTCGGCGAATCGCGATACAGCGCGAACTTGCCGATCAGCTCGCGGCGGTGGACGAGCGGCACGAACGCGAGCGCGCGGATTCCCTCGGCGAGAACCACGTCGCGCGAGCTCGCCCAACCCGGATCGGCCTCGACGTCGCCAACCGAGATCGGCGCCGGGTAGGGCTCCTCGCGGTCCCACGGCGTGTAGCCCTCGGCGGCGCGACGATACGCATCCGACAGGCCGTGCGACGCCTTGAAGCGCAGCACGCCGTCGGGTTCGAACAGCAGGATCGCGGCGCGGTCCGCACGCGATCCACGGAGCACGGTCTGGAGCGCGAGGTCGTAGACCGCCTCGACGCTGTCGAGCCGCGCGACGGTCGCGGTGAGCTCGTAGAGCAGCTCGACGTCGCTGCGCGCCTGCTTCTCGGCGCTCGCGGCACGCTCGGCGGCCTCGCGCAGCGCACGGTCCTGCTCCTGCAGGTGCAGTCGCTCGAGCGCGAGTGCGCACTGACGCGCGAGGATCGTCTTGAACGCGCGATCGATCCGCTCGAACGACCTCGGGTGCGCGTAGCTGTACGCGAGCACGCCGCGGATCGCGCTATCGGCGACGATCGGCAGGATCGCGACGGCGATGTGGCCCGGGTCGAGCTCGTGCGACGCAGGGTATCGCTCGCGATACTCGTCGGCGTTGCCGATGTAGAGCGCCTCGCCGGTGCGCGCGACGTGTGCGATCGGCGAATCGCCGTCGAGCGGCAGGGTGTCGGGCTCGCACGGATGGTTCACGCTCTGCGACACCGCGAGCAGCTGGAGCTCGGCGGCGCCGGGCGCGAGCGACCACACACGGGCCGTCTCGGCACCGACGGCGCGCCGGCCGTTCTCGACGAGCAGCTGGGCGACCGTCTGGCGATTGCGCGCGGCCGCCAGCTCGCCGCCGACGTCGAGCAGCTCGTGCATCCGGCCCTCGAGCCGCCTGCGCTGCAGGACCTCGCTCTCGAGCGCCCTCGCGCGTTGCTCGACGAGCGCGAGCGCGTGCGCCTGGATGCCGCCGCCGCCGAGCACCGCGTAGTTCGTCGTCGGCCGAGCCGCGTCGTGATGCGTGCACACGAAGTCAAAGCCCGTCGTGTCGCGATCGAACGCGCTGATCCGATACCCGCAGAGCAGACGAAATGTGCTCTCGTGCATCAGCGAGGTCCACAGATCCTCGAGCTCGCCGACGCCGTCGCGGTTGCCGCTCTCCCACAGGAGGTCGACCATCTCGCCGTAGACATGCACCGCATGGTGCTGCGCGCGGCGCTGGAGCGAGCGGATGCGCGTGCCGATCGCCTCGACGAATCGCGCCGGATTCGGCGACTGCTCGGCCATGAACGTGTCGAGCATCATCTGAGCGTCGGCGAGCAAGAGCCTGCCTTGCCCGCGGACCTTCTCGATATCGACGCCGGCGCGCTCGAGCTGGACACAGATCGCAGCGAGATGTTCGGGTCGCGCGATCGCGCCGGCCGCACCACCGGTCGCGAGCGCCTCTTTCAAGAACGTCGCGACTCGCTCGGAGAGGAATCGTGCGTCCTCGTAGAACTGCACGAGGTGTCGCTGCTCGACCACAGACGCCACGCTCACCTTGTATCACCGCGCGTGATCGAAACGAGCCTCGGATTTGTTGGGGCTGCACTCTGATCTCCGACGAGCGTGCGCATCCGTCACGGTTTACGTCATTCAGTCGTGCGCGCCGGCTCGATCCGATCGGTTGCGGCGCGGCTGTAACCTTGCACCCGCGCCTGTAACCACTCCGGCGGGCCTCGGGTCGCTCCTGCTAGGATACGCGGATGGCCGATAGCTCGCCGCTCGCGCACAGCCCGACTCTGTCGGCCGGGCCGCCGCATGGCGAGGAGCAGCGACTCGGTGCCGGCACGAGGATCGGCGAGTACACGATCGAGCGATTCATCGGCGCCGGCGCGATGGGCGAGGTCTACGCCGGCCGCCATCCGGTGATCGGCAAGCGCGTCGCGCTCAAGGTGCTGCGCCACGAGCTCGCGTCCTCGGCGGAGGCCGCCGAGCGATTCATCCGTGAAGCGCGGGCGGTGAATCAGATCGAGCACGAGAACGTGATCGACGTGTTCGCGTTCGGCCGGCTCGATGATGGCCGGCTGTATCTCGTCATGGACCTCGTCGAGGGCAAGTCGCTGCGCGCGCACCTCGTCGATGGTCCGCTCGATCTCGCCGCCGCGCTCGATATCCTCGACGTGATCGCGGCCGCGCTCGATGCGGCGCACGCCAAGGGCGTCGTCCATCGCGATCTCAAGCCCGACAACATCGTGCTGTCGAACGCGACGCCGCCGAAGATCTTCGTCCTCGACTTCGGGATCGCGAAGCTCGTGTCGAACGCGAGCGAGGGCGGCAGCGCAGGGCCTGGCACGCTGACGGGGCAGGGCACGTGGCTCGGCACGCCGAGCTACATGGCTCCCGAGCAGTGGAGCGCCGACGGTGCGGGCCCAGCATCGGATCGCTACGCGCTCGGCGTCATCGCGTTCGAGCTGCTCGCGGGAGCGCCGCCGTTCTCCGCGTCGAGCGCGCCGGGCATGATGGAGCAGCACTTCCGCGCGAAGGTGCCGGCGCTGGCATCGCGCGGCGCCAGCGTACCGGCGGCGATCGATGACGTGCTCGAGCGGGCGCTCGCGAAGGAGCCAGACGCGCGATACCCGACGGCGGGCGCATTTAGCGTAGCGCTCCGCGCGGCGGCGGGCTCTGGCGCGCAGCGCGCGCGACCCACCACAGCGTCGAAGAAGCCGTGGGTCCCCGCGGTCGCCGGTGCCGGCGTGCTCGGGTTCGCGGTCGTCGCGGTGATCGCGTCGCGCGGCGGCCACGACAAGCCGACGCCGCCCGACGAGTCGCCGCCGGGGACGATTCCCGTCGAGATCCGATCCGAGCCGGCAGGGGCGCAGATCAAGGTCGACGGCAAGCCACAGGGCGAGACGCCGGTGCGCGTGTCGCTCGCGACCGACGTCGCGGTCGCGGTCGTCGTGTCCAAGCCCGGCTATCTCGCCGATCGGCGCACGATCCGGCCGCACGGCGGCGCCACCGTCGAGACGTTCTCGCTCGGCGAGGTCACGCGCTTTCAGGGCGTGTGGCGGATCGCGAGCGGCGAGCGCGCGGGCGAATTGCGCAAGCTCGAGCGCGACGGCGATCACGTCAGCATCTACAAGCTGCGCGAGGTGACCGGCACGCCGGAGTTCTTCAAGCACTACAAGTTCACCGCGGCCGACACCGGCATCGCGTTCGCCGCCGACGACGAGGTCGTCGATCCGCGCAAGCCAAACGATCCGCGCTGTCACGTGCCGGTACGCGTCGAGTACCGCTACGACACCGAGAGCGATCAGCTCGAGCAGCGAGCCGACAAGATCACGTTCGATCAGCACGGCGGTGATTGCGTCGTGCGCTCGCGCGACGTCGTGGTCGCTCAGCTCGCGCGCGTCGACGCTGTCTCCGACACGCTCGAGGTCAGCGCGCCCGCGGGCACGCTCGACAACCTGCCGGTCACCAAGGACGGCAACACCAAGCCGCCGCCGGCCAAGGTCACGCCGAAGAAGAAGGCCGTCGTCCCGCTCGATCCGAAGGCCGACCTGCAGAAAAAGGCCGCCAAGACGACCAAGCGCCCGGCCGAGGCGCAGCAGGACCTCGGTCCGCCCACGAAGACCGACAAGGCGGCACTGCCCGAACCGGTCAAATCCTCGCAAGCTCCCGCTCCCCAGGCTCCCGTGAAGCCCACCTCAGCCAAGAGCGCCGCGAAGAACGCGCCTCCCCAGCAGGCCTACAGCGGCGCGCAATCTCAGATCCTCCCGCAGCCGCAAGCTGCCCCACCGATCCAGACGCAGGAGCTGCCTCCGCAGCAACGGCAGAAGAACTAACGATCTTTCTTCGCCCGTGCGTTCGTACTACGATCGTCCTCAGTGGCCGGGGACGAAGAAGCGAGGGCGCGCGCCGTCCTCATCGAGATGCAGTCCCGCATCGCGCAGGGACCGCAGTTCGCGCTCGGGCTCGGCGCTGAGGTTTCTCCCGAGGTCGTTCGCGGCGCGTTTCTCCAGCTGACGAAGCAGTTCCATCCCGCGCGCTTCGGCCGCATGTCGCCGGAGATCCAGCGGCTGTCGAACGAGGTCTTCCTCGGGATCAAGTCCGCGCACGACCTGCTCCAGCGCACGCTCGGCGGCAGCGTGCGGCCGACGAGGGGCGAGGGCAGCGGCGCGGTCCACGCGATCCCCGCCGAGGGCAGTGCGCGCAATACCGCGCCGAGCTCGCCGCGCAGCACCGCCTCGATCCCGCGCCTCGGTTCGCCGAGCACGCCGACGGGACCGACGACGCAGCAGCTCGGACGCGCACCGTCACCGCCGATGCGCGCATCGACGCCCGGCGGCCGCGCACCAACGCCTGCGCTCGGCGTATCGATGCGGCCAGGCACGCCGCCGGGGACCTCGCAGCCGACCACGCAGCCGCTCGCGCGCCCGCAGACGCCGGCCTCGACGGGCGCAATACCGCGCGCGACCACGCCCGGC
>JABFXX010000322.1 GCA_013368795.1 Kofleriaceae bacterium | reverse complement strand
GCGTCATCGCGGCCCACGCGAGGCCCTTGGCGTTCGTCAGCGAGGCGCCGACGAGCGACGAGTCCGCGTTCTGGAAGAACACCGCAACATCGGGCATCGGCTGACCGAGGCGCGTGACCGTCAGCGTGACGGCACCCGGCGGCGGATCGCCGGTGCTCGGCGCGAGCGTGTCGCCCGGCACGCCGGGCGCGATCGCGTCGGTCGTGTGGTGAAGGTCCGCCTTGCACGCGGCGAGCAGCGCGGCGAGCACGAGCGCGCGGCTCATCGGTCGAACCTCCGCAACACGCCGGTGTCGACGGTGTACAGGCGCTTGCACCGACCGAACAGCAGCGGCGAGCGATGCATGCCGCGCAGGATGATCGTCGGCGTGCCGAACCAGTCGGCCGTCGATGCGCGCGTCGCCGCGAAGATCGCGGGCTGCTGCTCGGCGTCGACGCCGGCGTAGACCATCGTCAGGCCGTTCGGCGTCAGGTTCGGCGCGACGGCGCCCTCGACCGTGTGCGGCTCGCCGACGGGAACCCACCGTCCATTGTCGTCCTCGTACTCGACGATCTCGGCGTCGGCCGGGCGCATCCTGACGAGCACGCGCCGCGGTCCGAGCACGTCGGCGCTCGGTGTTCCCGCATAGCTGCCGCGCGGAACGCCGGCGTCGAGCTGCCACTGCGCGTCGCCCGCACGCAGCGCACCGCGCAGGACCGGGGGCTCGATGCTCGCCGTGTAGAACAGCGCGTTGCCCTCGGGCGTCAGCGACAGGCCGAGCATCGAGTAGGGCCCGAGGTCGATCGGCTTCGGCGTCGCGCCCGGCAGCGCGAGCTCGAATGCGAGGCCCGCCCGCGTGTAGACCGCGAGCGTCTCGTCCCAGTCGATCGAGAAGTCGTCGGCCTCGGTGATGTCGGTCGTCTGCGCCGTGTCGAACGAGCCGAGCGAGCACGGGTCCTCACCGTCGAGCCCGAACGCGAGATCGCAGCCCGTGCACGCGAGCGCGAGCGCGAGGTACCTAGAAGGAGCCATGAACGGCCACTCCTAGCTCGCTCGTCCCGACGACCGGCGCGATCGCCGTTTGCTCGACGCGCTCCGCCGACGGCGCACGCAGCAACAGATACGCCGCGCCCGCGATCGCGGCGGTCCCGACGACGAACATCGACGTGCCGCCGAACCGCGCGACGTTCTTCCACGTCTGCTTGTCCTCGGGATGCTCGAGCGCGTCGTACCGGTGCTTCGCCGCGAGCGACAGCGCGGCCGAGCCGAGCACGAGCGCGACGCCACCGCCGGCCGACACGTACGCGAGCCGCCGGATCGAGCGCCCGCGATCGACGACGACGAACCGCTTCACCGGCGCCGCGATCGGAATCGTGATCGTGTGCGCCTCGCCGAGGAGCAAGCTCGCCTCCTCGCGAAACGTTGTCTTGCCGTCCTGCCGCATCTCGATCGTGTGCGCGCCCGGATCGACCTCGAGCTTCGCGATCTCGATCTCGGTGACCTCGCTGCCGTCGACGAAGAACATCGCGTTCGCCGGCGGCGGGTTCGCGAAGTCGACGCGGATCGTCGGGACCTTGCTCGCGAGCGCGGCGGTCCTCTCCTTCGCCGCGGCCTCGTACTCGTCCTTGTGGCTCTCGGCGGCGCGGAACTGCGCCTTGCGGAACCACTGCAGCGCGGTCGCGATGTTGCCGAGACGCTCGTGGCACAGGCCGAGGTTGAGCAGCGTGCCGGGCGCGTCCGGCTCCTCCCGGATCGAGGTCTCGAACGCCGCGCACGCCTCGGCGGGACGGTTCTCTTCGAGGAGCTTTCTGCCCTCGGCGAACGCGCGCTGCGCGGGCGTCTCGTCCTCGACGGCCGGCGGCTCGTCGCTCGGATTCGTGGGTGGCGTCTCGCGCGGCGAGGGCTGCGCGCTGGCGACGGCACAGAGGCCGACTACGATCGCGATCGCACGGATCGTTTCCACCGAACGCTCATCGTATCACCGACGGAGACGACCGGGGAATGTACTACTCGCCGCGCCATTCGTTGGCCAGATCGCATTTCGCGAGGCCAACGCGCCTGGCTTCCGTCTCGAGAGCGAGCGCCTTGGCTTCGCCCTGGAGCGGCTGGATCGCGACGAGGAACTCGTGACCTGCATCGGTGGTGATGTGGGGTCCGAGCCACATCGCAATCACCGGCCAGCGCTCGTTCTTGGGCATCTGGTCGGCTCCCGACTCGTGCACGCAATCGCAGAGCGACGTGATGTCGGTTCGGTACTCGTCGGTCACCTGCGCTTTCGGAAGCGAGATGACAGCCGTGTTCGAGCCTTGCGCGGTGGAACCGCCCGACGACGCCGTCGGAGGCGTTTGCGTCGAATCGGCCTGGCAGGCGGCGAGCACGAGGCACGCGATCGCAGGGGCCCACTTCATGGAGCGACACTCTGCACTTTCGGATGAAGATTGGCTAGATTCGCCGCCATGGCATACGTCGTGGCTGATCCGTGCGTGAAGTGCAAGTAC
>JABFXX010000391.1 GCA_013368795.1 Kofleriaceae bacterium | reverse complement strand
TCGGTCCCAGTGCCGCCTCGCTCGGTCCGCCCGGCACCGTCTACGTCGGCAGCCGCGGCGACTTCAGCGTGTGCGCCGTCGACGAGATCAAGCTCGCGCGCGGCACCTGCACCAAGCTCGACTCGATGCCCGATGGCGTCGCCTACGTCGCGCCGACGAACGAGGTCTGGGTGACGGCGCCGCAGGACAACTCGATCCGGATCCTCGACGCGACGACGCTGAAGCAGAAGGCGCGGCTGCCGTTCGATGGCCAGCCCGAGGGCTACGCACCCGATGCGACGCGCGGGCGCTTCTACACGAACCTCGAGGACAAGGACACGACGATCGCGATCGACCTCGCGTCGCACGAGACCGTCGCGACCTGGAAGACCGGCTGCGGCGAGGACGGCGGCCACGGCATCGTGCTCGCCGAGCGAGACGGCTTCCTGATCGTCGGCTGCAGCGCGCGCGTCGTCGTGCTCGATGTCGGCCACGATGGCGCGTCCATCGGCTCGCTCGACACCGGCGACGGCGTCGACAACGTCGACTACGCGCCTGCGACGCGCACCGTCTATGCGGCCGCAGCGAGCGCTGCGTCGCTCACCGTCGGATCTCTCGCCGCCAGCGGAAGCCTCTCGCCGCTCGCGCGTGTGCCGACCGCCAAGGGCGCGCGCAACGGCGTCGTCACATCGACAGGCGCCGTCTACATCGCGCACTCCAGTGGCTCGGAGATCCTCGTCGTCGCGCCCGAGCCCGAGGACTAGCCGCGATTGTCGCCGGGAAGAACCTGGATCGACACGTGGCCGAACGCGGTCTCGCGCCCGGCGGCGAGCGCGGCTTCGCGCCCCGTCGCGATCTGGATCCGGGACCCTGCGACGCCCTTCTGGACGAGCGCATCGCGCACGCTCGCAGCGCGCGCTCGCGACAGCGTCTCGTTCTCCGCGGCGGCCGAATCGGGGTAGCCCGCGACGTTGACGCGAACCAGCGGGTTGCGCTCGAGGACCCGCGCCACGCGCGAAAGCTGATCGTCGGAGGTAGGCTCGAGCGTCGAGCTACCGGTCGCGAACGTCACCTTGTCGAGCGGGATGGATTGTCCCGTCGGCTCCTGCGAGCGCGCCTCGGCGAGGAGCTTCGATTCCGCCGTACCGCCGGGTGCGCGCGCGGCCGACGGCTCCCCCATCCGCTGGTGGCCTTGCTGCGGCCTCGCCTCGCGCTGCTGCTGTTGCGAAGGCTGATACGTCTGCGACGTCTCCGGGCGGCGGGTCTCCTTGCGCTGTCGATGCGAACGCGTCAGCCCCCAGATCGCGACGGCAGCGACGAGAATCGCGAGCAGCGGCCACCACGACTGTCGAGGGATCGCGACGGAGCGAGCGTGACGCGGATGCTCGACCTCCGGTACGTGAGCACGCCACGCTTCGGGGATCGCGTCGCGATAGGACTTGCTCTCGCTGTGCAAGAGCGAGCTGAGCGACGACGCATCGAGGCGCCTCGTGCGACCGAGCTTGCGCAGCGCCCCCATCGCGAGCGCCGCGACAGAGCCCATGAGGCCGCTCGTCGCGCCACCTCCGATGCCGAGCATGCTGCCGATTCCGCCGAGCGCCGAGGGATTGCCTCCCGTCGCGAGGTCGAGGAGCTGGTAGCCGCGCCTCTTCATGGGACTGTCGTCGGGCGCGTCGGCGAGACGGTCGAAGTCCTCCGGCTCGTTCGGCGACTCGTTGACGAGGCCCGACAAGCTGTCCATCGACGACCGATCACTCGCCCTGCCTGCAACGCCGCTCATCACGGTCCCTGCGAGGCCGCCCATCGAGCCTGCGAGCTTGGCGGGCGACAAGCCGAACTTCTGCCCGAGCGAATCGATCAGCCCGGGCGTCACCATTCCTTGAATGCTGTCGAGCAATGACATCGATCCGGTCTAGCTCCCGAACGCCCGACCGGGCTCGACGAGCTTGCCGCTCGTGCTTGCTCCGATGCGCGGCGTACGCGCGACCTAGGGAATCGCCGGCGCTTGCCGCGCCGTGCGACTGGGTGTGCCGTTGTTGACGACGGGCCAGCCGCCCTTCCAGCTGATCGCATCGATCATCAAGTGACGGCCGCCGGGGTCACCGCATGCGTGGGGCGCATCCCACGCGTGATAGACCATGTACGCCTTGCCGCCGGTGCGGACGACCGAGTTGTGGCCGGGTCCGGCCCACCTGCCGTTGGACTTCAGGATCGGCGCGCTGCGCTTCGTGAACGGCCCGAGCGGCGACCGCGACCGCGCGACCCCGACACCGTAGGTCGCGTTGCAGTACCGAAAGCCGCTGTAGAACAGGTAGTAGTACGTGCCGCGGTGGATGACCCACGGCGCCTCGACGACATCGCCCTCCCAGCCGAGCGTGTTGCGAAGCAGCGCGTGTCGCTTGCCGACGAACCCAGCGCCGTCGGCGCGCAGCTGATGACCGTAGATGATCGTCGGCTTCTTCGGCGACAGGCCGTTGCCGTCGGTCTTGTAATAGAGGTAGTGCCTGCCCGCGGCATCGCTGTAGACGTGCGCGTCGATCAAGCTGACGTTCCGATCGCACACGAGCGGGTGGCCGATGTCGCGCCACGGGCCGGCCATCGAGGCCGCGCGCGCAGCACCGATGCACATGCGGCCGCGGCTCGGCGAGAGCGCCGTGAAGTACGCGACGAGCCCGTTGCCGACGCGATGGATCTCGGGTGCCCAGTTGTTGCCGCCCGCCCACTTCGGCTTCGTCGCGACCGTGAAGATGCGCCCGGCGGCCGTCCAGTGGACCAGGTCGCGCGACTTGAACAGCGGGAAGCCGTTGCCCGTGCACGCGGCCCAGAACGTCGGCCCGTCGGTGCCCGCGATCTTGATGATGCCAGGGTCCGCGCACGTCGGCCCGAGCGGGTTGCGATACTGACCGGCGCGCGCGAGCACGTCGAGATCCTCGACGACCTCCGGCTCTGCCGCCTCGGCGACCTCGTCGAGCTCTGCCGGATCGGGCGCGTCGTCGACGAGCTCGACCGGGTCGTCCGCCGCGTCATCGATTTCATCGAGCTCGGCGGGCGCGTCCGGATCGCTCGCGACGTCCCACGCGGGATCATCATCCTCGTCGGGCTCGGAGTCCGGCGCGAAGACGCAGGCGGTGACGAAGAGCGAAGCGATGAAGGCCGGTGCGAGCCGCATCCGCCCGGCGTCAGCAAGTGATGTGCCGCCCCGTCTTCTTCACAGATTCGCGGCTGACGACAGGCGCCTGTAGCGCCCGACGCTACAGCCTGCCCACGCTCGTGTGCAGAGTCGTGGTCGTGACCCGAATGTTCTGGCGCCGACGGCCGCACGTCGCTGAGGTCGGGCTGCTAGGCTGCTCTCACACGATGTTGGCTCCGATCGCGACGATTCGTCTCCGCCGCCGCTAGCGGCGAGAGTTTCAAGCTCCCGCCGCGCGCTCGTCACCGTGCGCGGCTCGTCGCGGCGTGCTTCACGCCCGCCGACGTCCGCGCGCTCGCATTCCTCGAGCTTGCGGAGTCATCCATGTTTTCGCCTGAGATCGTGCGCGTACTCGCGTGCCCCGTCTGTCATTTCCCTCTCTCGGCCACACCCGGTCGACTCGGCTGTCCCAACCAGCATCACTTCGACCTCTCGCGCTGGGGTCACGTACATCTCTCCCGCGGCCGGATCCCCTCCGGCGACACGGCCGCGATGGTCCAGGCGCGCCTGCGCTTCCTCGCGCGCGGACACTTCGCGCCGCTGGCGGACACGCTCGCCTCGATCGTCGCGTGCCGGCCTCCGACGTACATCGTCGACGTCGGCGCCGGTCCCGGCTACTACCTCGCGTCGCTCGTCGACCGCTCGCCGACATCCTCTGGCATCGCCGTCGATGTCTCGCGCCATGCGGCGCGCCAGGCCGCTCGCGTCCACCCGCGCATCGCCAGCGTCGTCGCCGATCATCATCGGCTACCGCTGCGTGACGATGCGATCGACCTGGTCACGTGTGTCTTCGCACCGCGCGATCCGAGCGAGCTGCACCGCGTCCTGCGAACCACGGGACGCTGCCTCGTCGTGACGCCATCCCCATCGCACCTCTCGGAGCTCCGCGGGCGCTACGGAGGCCTCGCCATCGAGCCGAACAAGCGCGAGCGCCTGCTGCGGACGTTCGCTCCCTGGTTCGAGCTCGCGCGCACGACCCAGCTCGAGCTCTCGCTCTGCCTCACGCCCGAGGACATCGCCGACGCGCTGGCGATGGGCCCGGCCGCGTTTCATCCCGACCGCATCGCCGCACCTGCAAGCGAGTCGCTGCAGACAACAGCGGCGTTCGCGATCTTCGAGCTCGTGCCGCGGCCGGTCGCACGGGCCGTGCGGTAGGCCCCGTACCGTTCTGCCACGCGTGACAGCTGCGCACACCGACGATGTCGACGGTCGCCGCGCAACAGCGCGAATCGACGTAGATCAAGATCGTACACGTAGGGAGTAACACGCCGTATTCGACCGGCACTCTCGGTGCTCGCGCGCGAGAGTCGATGGATTTCGACTTCTGCACGCTGGTGAAAGCCGACCACGAAGATCACGAGCGAGCGCTGTCGGCAATGGTGGACCCAGCAACCTCACCCGACGAGCTGTCGGACATTCTCGACGCCCTCCAGCTCGCGCTCGCCATCCATGGGACCGCAGAGGCGAAGGTGCTCGACCTGCTCCGGTCGAGTGTCCGCCACCCGCGCGACCTCGGGATGGCGATCGCCGAGGCTCGCCTCGAGCACGTCGCGCAGCGCAGCGGCACGCACGAGCTGACCCGCATCCGCCCCGGAACCCTTGGCTGGTACGAGCGCGCACTCGTGTTCCGCGTGAGGATGTACGAGCACGCGCGCCGCACCGAGGAGACCCTGCGGAAGCTCCGCGACTACGTCCCGCTCGACGTGCAGCGGCGACTCGCCGGCGAGTACGCGACCGAGCGAATGCGAATGCTGGCGACGACGTCTCCCCTCCTCGTCGCCGATCGTCGATACGGCGTCATGTGGAGCTGATATCGAGCATGTGACGTGCATCGACTGTCCCCATGACGGTTGTTGACGTCGGCCAAGCACGCAAATGAAGTTCGTGACGCTCAGCGGTCACGAGCTACTTCGACTCGTCATCGCGATCGTCGCGTCGTATCTCCTCGCACTGCCGGTTGGCTGGGAGCGCAAGCGTCACTCACACGCCTACGTTGGATTGCGCGTGTTCCCGCTCGTCGCGGTGGGTGCATGCGTGTACGTGTTCATCGGCCAGCAGCTATTCAATGGCGAGCACGAACGCGAACAATCGCAGGTGCTCCAAGGTTTGATGACCGGCATCGGCTTCATCGGTGCCGGCGCGATCATCAAGCATGCCCGCGACGTACGCGGCGTTGCGACCGCCGCAGCCGTGTGGACCACCGGCGCGATCGGCGCTGCAGTCGCATACGGCTACTACCCCGTCGCGATCACACTTTCGGTCGTCAACCTGATCATCCTCGACGTCACGTGGCGGCTCGCGCATCGCGCGTCGGAATCCGAGGCCACGAGCGATCGTTCGGGCGAGGCGTGAGCACGTCGATGTGGTTCGGTACCTGGGCTCAGACCCTCGAGACCGTTGTCTCGATCGTCGCCGCATACGTGCTTGCATTGCCCCTCGCGTTCGAACGAGAGGTCAGAGGCCGCGCGGGCCCCGGCCTTCGCACGATGCCACTGGTATCCGTCGGTGCATGCGGCTACCTGCTGATCAGCCGCTTCCTCTACGAGCGAGGCGTCTACGACGCGGATGGGCTATTTCGCACGCTGCGCTCCGTGATGACGGGGATCGGGTTCATCGGCGGCGGCGTGATCCTCAAAGGCACGCGCGACGTCCGGGGGCTCGCGACCGGCGCTGCCGTGTGGATGAGCGGCGCGCTGGGCGCTGCGGTCGGGCTCGGCTATTACGAGATCGCGGTCGTGCTCGGCCTCGCGAACGTGCTCGTGCTCGAGATCCAGCGGCGGCTCGCGAGACTGGCGCGCGCGCGATCTCGTGAGGCGTGATCAATCTGCGCGCACCTGCTCTTCGATCACCTCGCCGGTGGTCATCTCGGCAGCCTCGCCGAGCTCGAGCTCGACGCGCTCGATGCGCCCCGTGAAGCGGAACGGCAGCCGGTCCCGATAACCTCCCCACACCGGCGACAGCGTGTCCTCGCCGACGTCGAGGCATTCGCCGAACCGACCGCGAACCTGACGCGCGATGCGGCCTTCTGCGACGAGATGCTCGTTGCAGAACAGCCGCACGGTGGCCGGTTGACCGCGCGTCTGCGGGTCGTCGCACACAAACTCCAATCGGATCTCGATTCTGCC
Organism: Kofleriaceae bacterium; assembly: GCA_013368795.1. Lineage (GTDB taxonomy): Bacteria > Myxococcota_A > Polyangia > Haliangiales > Haliangiaceae > JABFXX01. Next base: position 30,603 of record JABFXX010000391.1, on the reverse strand, counting down.
CCGCGGCAGCGGTGTATCGGCGATGACGTCGTAGCGCTCGAGGTCGTACCAGTTGTAGTGGTAGCGCAGGCGATCAGAATCGACGAACAGTGACCAGCCCGCCCAGTCACCGCCCATGCAGACGAGGACGCCCTCTGCGCCGTCGTCGGGAATGTCGGCGGTCACCGAGATCACGTGGTCGACGTTGTTCATCCGCGGCGCGCTCCCCTCGGGAAGCCGTGTCATTCCGGGAGCCAGACGGATCACGGCGCGTCCCGTGAAGAAGCCGGGGCGCAGGGTGACGTCGCTCCGCTCCACGAAGCGGTCGTCGAGCGGGAGAACCTCGTAGCGCGCTGCCTCGACGAGAAACAGATCCTGCAGCTCGCGAAGCAGATCTGGATAGCGTTCCGCCAAGTCCTCCGCCTGGCTGAAGTCCTCGGCGATGTTGTAGAGCTCCCAGCGATCCTCCTCGAACGGAGCGCTGCCGCTGGTCTGCCAGGGCAGCCGGCCGTGACGGCAACACGCCATCCAGCCATCGCGATAGATCGCGCGATTCCCGAGCATCTCGAAGTACTGCGTGAGGTGCGTGCTCGGAGCGTCTGCTTGCTCGCGGTCGAACGTGTACGCCATGCTCACGCCCTCGATCGGCTTCTGCGCGACGCCATCGATGATGGCGGGCTCGGCGATGTCGAGCACGTCGAGGATCGTCGGAACAATGTCGATCACGTGGTGGAACTGGAACCGCCTGGCACCGGTGTCCGCGATCCACGACGGCCACGTCACGACCATCCCGTTGCGCGTCCCTCCGAAGTGCGAGGCGACCTGCTTCACCCACTTGAATGGCGCATCGCCCGCCCAGGCCCAACCGACGGCGTAGTGCGGGGACGTGCCCGGCAGACCGAGCTCGTCGAGACGACCACGAAACGTATCGATCGACGGTGCATTGCCTTGCATGCTGGCCGACTCGTTCAGCGTCCCCGTCAAGCCGCCTTCCGCGCTCGAGCCGTTGTCACCGAGCATGTAGACGAAGAGCGTGTTCTCGAACTCGCCCATGTGCTCGAGCGCCTCGACCAGCCGACCGATCTCGTAGTCGGTGTGCTCGTGAAAGTCGGCGAAGTTCTCCATCTGGCGGGCAAGCACCTGCTGCTCCTCGGCGCCAAAGCTGTCCCACGCCGGGATCTCGGGAGGGCGAGACGTCAGCTGGGTACCGGGCGCGATGACGCCGAGCTCGAGCTGGCGCCGGTAGACCTCTTCTCGATAGCGATCCCAGCCGAGCTCGAAGCGCCCACGATTTCGTCCGCGCCAGGCAAGCGGTGGTTGATGAGGTCCGTGAACCGCGCCGGGCGCGAAGTGCACGAAGAACGGGCGGTCGGGCGCGATCGCCTTCTGTGCTCGCATCCACGCGATGCAGTCATCCGCGAGATCGATCGTGAGGTGATAGCCCTCCTGCGGCGTCTTCGCGGGCCCGAGCGGGGTCGTGTTGCGATACAGCGCGGGATAGAACTGATCGGTCATCCCGCCGAGAAAGCCGTAGAAGTAGTCGAACCCGCGCCGATGCGGCCAGTTCTCGAACGGCCCTGCGAGGCTCTGTCGATTGTCGGGCACGTTGTGGTTCTTGCCCCACCACCCCGTCGCATAGCCGTGGTGCGACAGGATCTCGGAGATGAACCCGCAGCTCTTCGGGATGATGCCGGCATACCCGGGAAAGCCCGTCGCCATCTCGGCGACGACGCCGGACGACACCGAGTGGTGATTGCGGCCGGTGAGCAGCGAGGCTCGCGTCGGCGCACACAGCGCGGTCGTGTGAAACTGGCAGTACTGCAAACCACGCTGACACAGACTCTCGACTGCCGGCGTCCGGACGAGCCCGCCAAACGCACTCGACACCCCGTAGCCCGCATCGTCGAGGAGCACGATCACGATGTTTGGCGCCGACGGCGGTGCCTTGACGAGCTCGGGATAGTCGGGTTCCGAGTCAGCGATCGTCATACCGACCCTCGCGCCGCGAAACCGATGCTCGGGTCGAGGCAGGACCGTTCCGACCCGCCGCTTCGTACGTGTCATATCGAACCTCCGCGGACTCCCGTCGTCCGCATCCACCGCGCGAGCGGGATCAAGATCGCCAGGTCGATGACCGACGCGACGACGACCAGCACGAGCGTGTCGCGATCTTTGATGTCCTCGATCGCGACAACCGTAGCCGCCGCGATGTTGCGCTGCGCAGTCCCGAGCCCGAGCACGATCCTTCGCTCGTGATGCGGACTCGCGATCAGGGCGCCGATCACGAAGGCACCGGCGACGAGCAGGAGCACCGCCACGAGCGCGCGGCTCGCGACGATGCCGGCCACGTCGCGCAGGTCGAGCGCGATCGTCAACACCAGCATCGCGACCAGCGCGATCGTGGAGATCACTTCCGCGATCGGCTGCAGAGCCCTCGCCCACCGCGGAGCGCGCTCGGTGACGACGAGCCCGATCGCGAGTGGCAGCAGCAACGTCTCCGCGAGAGGTAGCGCGATGGCGCGCGCGCTCACCGCGGCCCCTGGCGAGAGCAACGGCACCACGATCGGCATGAACACGACCGTCAACGGAACGAGCAGCACGAGGAGTGACGTGCTGAGCGCGATGTCACCCGCCGCGATCCCGACGAGCTTGATCAGAAACGGAGCACCGGCCGCCGCTCCGAGCAGGATCAATCCTGTCGCCTGCGCTGGGCCGAGCGAGAGAGCTCGCGCGATACCGGCGGCGAGGAGCGGAACCAGCACGAAGTTCGCGACGGTCGCGCGTAGTACGCGATTCGGCCTGCGAAACGGACCGACGATGTCCCGGAACGTGAAGCTCAGACCGGCCGACAGCATGCTCGCCACCGCAAATGCGATGATGGACACGCTGGATACCGAGCGAAGAAACGCGATCATGAGGACGCGTCCGTGCTGATCACAGGCTAGCAGTGGCGTCCGCGGGCACCATCGGGCCAGCTCCGTCACTGCGTGGCTCAGATTTGACGCGACGAGGAAGCCCGAGGCAGTCGCCAGCTGCGACGGATGGCAACGATCCGTATTGCGAAGCAGAGAAGCGCACCACAGACCATCACCAGAGCCCAAGGCAGCCCCAGCATGCGGCCGATCACCACGACGGCAGCACCTGCCAGCGCGGCGATCGCATAGATCTCCGAGCGCAGTACGGTCGGAACATCGTTGAGAAGTACATCGCGCATGATCCCGCCGCCGATACCGGTGACCATCCCGAGCACCGCGGCGATGGCAGGATTCAGGCCAAAGACGAGCGCCTTCTCGGTGCCCGCCACGGCGAACAGCGCCAGGCCTGCGCCGTCGAAGATCTGCACGGGGCTGCGCAGTCGTTCGATGACGCGATGCCAGAAGAACGTGAGGATCCCGGCCATCAGGGATACCGCCATGTAGCGCCAGTCGCTGATCGCAGCCGGCGGCACCGCGTCGATCAGCAGATCGCGGGTGATTCCGCCGGCATTGCCGGCAGCAAACGCCAGCACCATGATCCCGAAGAAGTCGAGGCGGCGCGTCACCGCGGCCATCGCTCCGCTGACTGCGAAGACGAACGTCCCGACCAGATCGAGCGCCAGCACGGCAGCCTTGATAACGCCGCTGACATTCGGGTCAGGCTCGAACACCTGTGCTCTCGCCTTCGGTCTTCGCGAGCCAGGCGAGCGCGCCGACGACCATCGTTTGCACGCCGGTCTCGAGGGTCGGATGCAGCACGGGGGCGAAGTACGGGCTGTGGTTACTGGGGAGCTTGTTCACTTCGCCGGCCGCCTTGGCCTTCGCATACGTGTCCGGATCGGTGCCGCCGACGAACCAGAACACCGATGGGACGTGCCACGCGGCACCGAACGACCCGAAGTCCTCGCTCGCCGATGTCGGGGCCGTTTGGGTCAGCCGGCCGGCAGAGAAGTAGCCGCGAAACGCGTCGACGAGACGCTGGGTCGCACGAGGATCGTTGGCGACCAGTGGATAGCTATCGAGGGGCGTGATCTCCGGCGGCTTCGGCGCACCCGAGGCGGCGGACTCGGCCCTGACGATCCGTTCGATCGCAGCGAGGACGCGCTCGCGCACGCCGGCATCGTAGGTGCGCACGTTCAGCTTGATGATGGCCTCGTCGGGGATGACGTTCTCTTTCGTGCCGGCCTGCAGAGAGCCGATGGTGACAACCGCTGCTTCGTTCGGCGAGACCTCGCGCGAGACGATGGTCTGTAGCCGTATCACCGTCGCTGCGGCCATCACGACCGGATCGATGCTCGCCTGAGGCATCGAGCCATGCGCACCGCGCCCGAACAGCCGGATCTGCAGGCTATCGGCAGCGGACGTGATCGTTCCGGCGCGCCCACCGATGTCACCGGCAGCGCCGACCATGACGTGCTGACCGAGCACGACATCTGGCCTGGGAAAGCGCTCGACCAGGCCATCATCGACCATGGCGCGTGCTCCTTGCGCGGTCTCCTCCGCCGGCTGGAACACGACCATCAGTGTCCCGCTCCACAGCCGGCGGACCTCTGCCAGCAACCGGCTCGCACCGACGAGCCAGGTCACGTGCATGTCATGCCCGCAGGCATGCATGACGGGAACCGTGTTGCCGCCGCGGTCCGTCGCCGTCCCCTTGCTCGCGTACGGAAGGCCCGTCCTCTCCTCGACCGGCAATGCATCCATGTCGGCGCGCAGCATCACCGTGGGTCCCGTTCCGTTCCGAAGTAAGCCCACGACGCCGGTCGTCCCCACGCCGGTCGTCACGTCGTAGCCGGCCGCGCGCAAGCGGTCCGCCGCCAGGCTCGCCGTGCGGGTTTCCTGCATCGAGAGCTCGGGGTGCGCGTGCACGTCGGTGTAGAGCGCTTCCAGGTCGGGAAGCAGACGATCGAGATTCGCGAGTGCCTCGTCGGCGGGACGCATGAATTGCACCTCGGTGCTCGTGCCTTCGTCGATCACGACTGCATAGACAGGACCAGCGCTGCCACCGCCGCGCGGCACGCACGCTGCACCGACAACGTGAGGACACGACGTGCGACGCAAGAAGGAGACGCTATGTCCGATCAAGACAGAACGGTCATCAAACTACTGCTGTTCTCGGCGTCGATGCGCCAGGCCTCGCTCAACACGAAGCTCGCGAAGCTCGTGGCGCGACACGCGACAGAGCGCGGTGTGGTCGTCGACATGGCCTCGATGCGCGACTTCGATTGCACATCGTACGACGGCGACGACGAGACCGCGTCCGGTGTACCTCCCGGAGCGAACGAGCTCTGTCGTCGCCTCACCAGCGCCAATGCGTTCGCGATCGTGTCGCCCGAGTACAACGCCGCGATGCCGGGCGTGCTCAAGAACGTGATCGACTGGACGTCGCGAATCCGGCCACAACCGTTCGACTCGCGCCATGGTCTCCTGCTGTCCGCATCACCATCGCTGGCCGGTGGGAACCGCGGGCTGTGGTCATTGCGCGTCCCCCTCGAGCACCTCGGTGCGCGCATCTTCCCGGACATGTTCTCGCTCGCCATGGCGCACGAAGCATTTGACGGCGAGCGGCTCGCCGACGATGCATTGCAGGACCGGCTCGAGAAGACGCTCGATAACTTCATCGAGCTAGTCGTAGCGGCGACCCACTATCCGGCCATGAAGCGCGCGTGGATCGAGGTCCTCGGTGAGCCTCCTGCGGAAGCAGGCGATCGTGTCGACGTGCGGGCCTGAGGGGTCGCGCACGAGCGTTCGCCGGGCACGGAACAAGGAGTGCGCGCCAGGGTCTGAGCGAGTTACTCGAGTCACCAGACGCGAGCGCGTTCATGACAGCGTGAACGTCGCCGGGCCGTCGCGTCGTCGCCCTTGCAAGCGTTCGTGGCACCCGCAATGCACCTGATCGCCGGTGAACGGCGCGCGCCTCTGTGCGAGCGCTTTGGACGGACGAACTGGGACGGAGAGGTTCAGATGCGAATTCGGTCTTTGACCTGCGGTGCAGTGCTCGCGATTGCGATCAGCGGCTGCGCTTCGAAGCAGCAGGCGGCTCCTCCGCCGCCGAACAGTACCGCGACGACGGGAAAGCCTCCTCCCCAACCTCGCACCAGCGCGATGTGCCCGATGATGATCGACCCGGCGACGACACGGGTCACGACATCGGATACGAGCAATGGCGTCGCGATCGCGTTCACGACGACCTCCGACGTCAACGAGGTGCGCGCGCGTGTTCACAACATGGCTGACATGCACAATCGGATCGCCGGCATGCGCGCCGGGGCGGAGACGGACGAGGGCATGGAACATCGCGCCATGCCGCAAGGCACGCAGGGCGGCGTGGGCAGCCAGGGCGAAACGGTGCCGGGTGGTGAGATGCCGGGCCACGAGCGCATGGGGGGCAAGCAGATGCCCCCGTCGAGCGCGACGGCCGAGGATGTTCCTGGCGGCGCGCGGGTCGTGCTCGTTCCAGCCGATCCGTCGCTGCTCCCCGCGCTGCGGCAAGACGCACGCATGCGAGCCGACATGATGCAGAAGGGCCAGTGCCCGATGGACACGCCCTCGTAGCCGCTCGTGCCTCCGGGCGGAATCGCACCGCCTCGCCAGGATTCGGAATCCCGGGTCACGATCTACGTGCGGAGGCATTTCCAGAAACCTGAAACCGGACGCCATGCGCAACCCTGCGAGCGAAACCTCCGCATCTGTATCGGCAGCGCGCTGGCTCGTCGGTGTCACCACGGCAGTCGTACTCGCGTTCGTACTTTCCACTGCGATCAGCGACTACGTTGAAAGCGCGGTCTCTGCGCGATCGCACGAGATCATCAACGACGAGATGCCGAGCATCCAGCTGCTCTCGCACACGCGCGGCGATGTGCGGCGCCTCGAGAATGAGATCGACCGTTACGCGGCGGCGACGGGTCCTGCGAGAGCTGCGGTCGCATCCAGGATCGACGCATTTCGAGCCAGTATCGCCACCGACCTCCTCGCGTACGTGTGGTTGCCGCTACCGCCGCCGCAACGGAGGTTGGCGCACCGCGCACAGGAGATCCTGGAGCGCGTGCACCGTGACCTCGCGCTCCTGCGGACCGATTCGAGTCCGGCGGTGATCGCCGCGGTACATCGCGACCTGGATCTGTTCGACGACGCGATCGAGCGCATCACCACATTCGACGCGGCCAAGGGCCAGCGACTCGGCCAGGAGATCGAGCGAATCCGTGGCCAGGCACGCGGCACGACCGTGTTGCTCGACGGCATCAGCGTGGCGCTCGCGGTACTGGCCAGCGTGCTTGCCGTCCGCCAGCTGCAGCGCGCGGCGCGCGATCAAGAGGCGGCGCTACGCCTTCGCGACCGACGCGAGGCGGAGCTCGCGTCACAGAACGAAGCGCTCGGTGAGTTCTCGGGTCGAGTGGCGCATGACATCCTCAGTCCCCTATCTGCTGCCGTGCTCTCGCTCGAGCTGATCCGGCAATCGACCACAGATCCGCCGGTGCTCAACAAGGTCGAGCGAGGAGCGTCGGCGATCGCGCGCGTCCATCGACTTGTCGACGACCTCCTGACGTTCTCTCGGGCCGGCGGTCACCCCGAGCCTGGCGTCTCTGCACCGCTCGCGTCCGTGCTCACCGATCTCGTCGCAGAGCTCCGCGCGCTCGCGCAGCAACAGGAGATCGCGCTGGAGCTGGGCCCGGTTCCCGACGGCAGGATTGCGTGCAGCGAGGGCGCATTGACGAGCATGGTGTCCAACCTCGTGCGAAATGCGATCAAGTACATGGGGAACGCTCCGACGCGGAGCATCGCCGTGTGGGTGCGCGATGCCGACAAGAGCTGGCGCATCGAGGTCGAGGACTCCGGGCCTGGAATCCCGCCCCAGGATCAGCTGCGAATCTTCGAACCGTACGTGCAGCTCGACAAGCGCGCATCCGGCATCGGCCTCGGGCTGGCGACTGTCGATCGGCTCGTCCGAGCGCACGGTGGAAGAGTCGGCGTGATCTCGCCCGCCGCGATGGGGCGAGGCTCGCTGTTCTGGTTCGAGGTTCCGAAGTCATTCGCCGAGAACGGCGCAAACGGCCGGAGCGCTGGGTAGGGACCGTCGGAATCGCACCGACCGCAGCCGCTTTGTAAGAACGGCATCACCCCTAGGTGACCTGATCCCCAGATGGTGGAGACGACGGGTAACGCTCCCGCTAACCAGACATTGCAAGTGTCCGGTCCATCCTTATGGCATCCCCAAAACAGCGGCTCGTACGGAGATCGAATCCGTCTCACGCCGTAGACAGCGGCGCTGCGACACCAGTCGCATCACGAGCCATGAGCGGTCCCGACGAGACGCTCGGAACCAAACCAAGACGATGACGAAGAGGACGATGGAGTCGAACCATCACCATCGGGTTTCAAAAACCCGCGTTCTGCCGATTGAACTAGTCCTCCGAAGACGATGACCTGTGGAAGAGGACGATGGAGTCGAACCATCAACTTCGCGTTCCAGAGACGCGTGTTCTACCGATTGAACTAGTCCTCCAAACCTAGAAGACGCGGCGGCCGGCGTGATTGCCGTCAACCGACCGCACGCGTCTTCAATCCGCGCCGCCCTCCTCGTTGTCGATCTCTGCTGTCCAGTACACGTAGTCACGCCACGCGTCCGGGACGCTGCGCGCGCTCACGCGGATCTGGACCGACGGCATCCACGTCGGGCGCGTCGGCTCGGACAGGAGCTTCATGCCTGCCTCGATCGGCGTGCGGTTCGCCTTGCGGCGATTACACGCGTAGCAAGCAGACACGATGTTCTCCCACGTCGTGCGACCACCCTTGGAGCGCGGTACGACGTGGTCGTACGTGAGCTCGTCGATCGTGCACTTCATGCCGCAGTACTGGCAGCGGTGGCCGTCGCGCGCGTAGATGTTGACGCGGCTGAACTTCACCGGCTTGGCGTGACGGCGGAACGTCTTGCGCAGACGCACGACAGCCGGCACGTTCACGACGATGGAGGCAGCACGGATCAGCGCGTCGTACTCCTCGACAACCTCGACCTTGTCGAGGGCCAGCAGCGTCACAGCGCGCTGCCAGGAGATAATCTGGATCGGCTCGTAGCCCTGCGTCAGCAGGAGCGTGCGAGTGGACTCGACATGCATCACGGCATGCCCCCTTTCTTTACGGCCCGAAGAAAGCTCGGGCGACGTGCCGCCGGGGAGATTCGAACTCCCACTGAACGCATTCTGAACGCGCTGACTCTGCCGTTGGTCTACGGCGGCATGAAGCGAAACGTGAGAAGTGCCGCCGGCCGGATTCGAACCGGCACTTGATAGCTTCTCGAACTACTGACTCTGCCGTTGGTCTACGGCGGCATAGGATCGTGGGAGTGCAGCGACTTGCACGCTGTTGTCCTCGAGGGCGGGCGCTTTACAGGCACCGTCGGTCTCTTTACCGTCAACACTCCCATGGGCTGGTCGACGGGACTTGCACCCGCTAGTACGAGATCCACATTCTCGTGCCTCGACTGCTTTGGCTTCGACGCAGCGTCCGCCTTGAAGGAGTTGCACCTTCGACCACTCGCTTATCGGGCAAGCGCTCTGCTCCTGAGCTAAAGGCGGGAAGCTCGCATCGCGAGCTCGTGTGAACGTGCAGACGGTCGGATTCGAACCGACGACCTCTCGATCCAATTCGATAACCCTCACGCGTCGGCCCGATGACGGGCAAGTGAGTGCCCGAGGGCCTTAGCGCTCTCCCACTGAGCTACGTCTGCGAAGCGTGATGCACACGGCTGGATTCGAACCAGCATCTCCTCCGTTGGAGGGATAACCGTCCACGATCGGCCCACGAATGGACAAGGTGCCGCAAACGGGTGTTTTGGTGTTCTCCCGGTTGAACTACGCGTGCATCACTGGTCGGGGTGACAGGAATTGAACCTGCGACCTCTTCGTCCCGAACGAAGCGCTCCACCAGGCTGAGCTACACCCCGAGAAAGGAGCCGTGCCTTCGGGCTGGGCATCACCCAGCGGCTCTGTTGCCACACGGCGGCCCGCACGAAGTCGGGCAAGCACACCGCCAAGGATTCGAACCCTGCCGCGCTCGATTTGGACTCGAGGCCGTGCACCAGCACGCGCGATGTAGATGGCGGGCGCAGGCCCGAGCCGCGGACTGAGGGGGAACGCGACTCGGGCTACCCGCGAAAACGTGAACAGACGGCCGGAGTCGAACCGGCGTAGGCGGTGCCTGATAAGCCTCGAACGTCGGCCCGCGATGCGGGCGAGGATTGTCGACGCAAACCGCAGTCCTGCCGTTAGACGACATCTGTTCGCCGCAATGGAATGGATTCGAACCGTTCCTTCTCGCCGTGCGAGCTCGCCTCGACCCGAGGCATTGCGAAGGAGGAGCGACCTCCTGGTCGCAGTCGACGGAATCGAACCGTCACGCGCGCGGGTATGGGCCGCGGCGGTGCCCTGCACCGACTGCGAACATGCGGACGAGGAGCCCGCGAAACGACGTACCACCGAGAGGACTCGAACCTCAGCCGACAACCTTCGCAGCGTTGTGTCCCTTCCTTGGAACGGTGGCGTGACTTGAACCGATCGAGTCGCAGTGGAGGGAGTCGAACCCAGCGTTCGTTCGCGCCTGACGAACGGACCGAGGCACTTCTAGTGCTGTCGATCGTCGCTTCACCGGAAGCACTGCGGAGACTTTGATCGAGACGTGGGATCCGTGGCGGGATTTGCACCCGCGTGGCTGGGTTGAGAGGCCAGCGAACTACTGCTGTTCTACACGGACAAGATCGAGCGAATGCTCGAGGAAGAAGCGGGCCCGGTTGGAATCGAACCAACAAACATCCGCTTAACAGACGGCCGCTCGGACCACCGAGCAACGGGCCCAAATACCGGTGTTGCCACCGGCAGCGGTCGCAGGCCGCGCCTTCACATCGAGCGCGTAGTGCACTACGCGCGAGCGAAGTCGGCGATGACCGGCGGCGTCGACGTGTCGAAACCGACAACGTCGAGCATGCCGGCGTCGGCGGGATCAGCAATGCTGAAACCCGTCGACGTCATTCCGACCACGACCAGCTTGGCCGGAATGCCCCGTGCGTCACGATAAGCCCGCAGAGCCTGAGCCGGGTGCACGCTACCCGCCCACGTCTCGTTGTCGGTGTAGATCACGAACGTGTCCACATCGACGCGGTGCTTCTGCGCCCACAGCATGGGCAGGGCGCAGTCAGTGCCTCCCATCGGCAGCTTGTCGACAGCACTGACGACATCGTCCAGCCGCTGACGCGGCGAGATCGATAGCGTCGTGATTCCCGACTCACCACCTCCCCACTGTCCACCGTAGCCATGCGCCGCTGCCGTGAAGGCAACGAACGAATGGTCACGCTCCGTCGCCGCCGTGACGAGTGCCATGGCGGCACTCGCGATCCGCGGCGTCAGGTTCGGGACACCCGCGACATCGCCGCAGCCCATCGATCCCGAGACGTCGAGTGCGAGAAGCATGCGCTTGTTCGCGGGCTCGACGAGCGGGAACGTCGCGTAGAACGCGGCATCGAGGGCGTCGACGATCTTGGCGACCGGCTGCCACGTGCCCGAACCGCGAGCGCTGTGCCCCGACTTGTAGGTCGTGAGCGCGGCGAGCACGGCGATCGGGTGAACGCGAGCCTTGGCGAGTCGCGCGGGATCGCGCAGCTGGGCGATGACGTGGTTGGTCGCATGCGAGCTCTGGGTGAGCAAACCAACGCGCGTCATCGTGGCCAGGTTGCGGATCATCGCGGTCATCGGCATGGCCGGCAGCAGGGCCTCCCAGACCTCGGGGAACGTGAGCCACTGGGTCGGGACACACTCGCGGGGCAGCTTCTTGTCGCGGATGAGCTTCGCGCCGGCGAGGACATCGTCCATCGCACGGAGCTCGTGCATCGCGACGATCAGCGCGAGTGCCGGATCGTCCTTCGCGCCGTCGGGGAGCTCGCCGGCGACCGCCCAGTTGAACAGGCGATCGTGCGACGGCGACGCGGCGCGCGGGTGCGCGAGGCGCAGGAGGTCTCGGTTCGACCAGCCGTCGCGCGACTGGTACTTCGCGAGCTGGAGCGCGAGGTCGGCGGCGGGCTTGGCGTTGAACCAGGCACCGACCGCGCGACGCATGCCGCGTCCCCAGCCACCGAATGCCTGCGCGTAGTGCGCGAAGTGCATCAGGTGCGTGCCGATACGACAGACCTTGGGGAGGGCTGCGTATGCGGCACGACGCGTGGCCTCGTCACCGAGCTTGGCGGCCATCGCGAGAGAAAAAATCGCCGGATCGTTCTTGGGCGCACGTCCCGCATCAGAGATAGCAACGATCCGGTCGACGGTACGAAGGCCATCGGCGGTGATACACCGCGCGACCGAGGGGACGTTGTCACGCGTGAGCTCGCGCTCCGACGCGTAGTACGTGCCGCCCTCGCTACCGAGGATGAGAAAGCGATCGAGACGCGCCCAGTCGTCGAGCTGCCAGGCGTAGCCGCCCGCCGAGTTGGGGACCTGGCTGGTGCCCGGAATCGGCTCGCTCTGTGGCGTCGTCTTCGTCGAGAAGAACTTGGTGAAATCGAACATGGCACGAGAGCCTTTCCGGCCCACGCAACTGTGGGCGCGATGAATGAAGAGGTGAGACGGCAGCGCCTTGCCTTCAGCGCGTGCCGACGCCGCGCGAGTCGCGCGAGCTGCGCGAGTCGCGGGCGATTCTCTCGACCAGGCAGCAGCCTCGCTGCGCTGACGAACGAGAGAGCTCGAGCCCTCGAGAAGATTCGAACTTCCGCCTGGCGGTTTACGGGACCGCTGCACTACCGTTGTGCTACGAGGGCAGGCCGATCGAGGTGGTCGGATCGAACGGACGGTTGGGGCATCCGCGTGATTCGATCGATTCGATCGTGGAGCTGGTGACCGGAGTCGAACCGGCCTGTGTCAGTGTGGCGTACTGACCTGTCACCTGGACGCACCAGCTTGGTGGTGCCGCAGGGCCAGCACCTTCGTTACTCGAGTCACCGTGGGCAGCGCTGCTGCGTCCGATGACTCATCGCGTGGGCCCGGTCGGATTCGAACCGACGTCGTGGCGGAGTAAGAGTCCGTTGCAATCCAGTTTTGCTACGAGCCCGCGACAGTCTTGGGTCCCACCCTCTGGAATCGAACCAGAACCTCCCGGGCTTCAGCCAGGCGCGCAGACCAACTACGCAAGAGTGGGATACGAGCGCCGCGCGGTGCTTTAGGCGAGCACGCACGCGGCGCCAGATCATCATCGTCATCATCTTCAGTTGTCAGAGATCGTCCGGACCGCCGTGCGCAGGGCGCACCTCGGGCCGCGATGCATCCGCCTGTTACGCGGTTGCACCTCTCGCGATTCGAGATCTGAATTCAGATCGCGAGTCGCAAATCAGTAGTTGTGGTTCGGCCAGAACGACGACCGAAAGCCCGAAACGCGAAGAGGGCCGCCTGGTTTCCCGGGCGGCCCTCCGTCACGTAGACGTGTGGTTCACGTCATCCGTGGGAAGTGGCCTCCCGGGTACCCGTATCGAGACCGACCGACGGGCAGCTAAAGCCATAACGACGCTCGATCCACGAGGGGATCAGGCTCATCGTCGCGGCATTCGCGGCGCCTTGCGGCTGGTTATGTAGGTCGAGTTTCCTCACGACACGAGTTCCGAAGTGAATAGACGAATAACCGCGCTCGAACGATCTGTCAAACGATTTCTCGACGAGAATTGCAAACGTGCATTGCGCCTTTGGTTCCGTCATCGTGGAGAGCTCTCTAACGCGACCAGCGTGATCGGCTTGCCGAGCGCGAGCTCCACGTGGTTCCGCCGACCTAGCAGCTCGCCGCCCGCCTCGACCGCCGCCTCCTGATCCAGCTGGATCCCGACGCGATCGCACAGGAAGTCGGTGACGTGCTCCGAGAAGTACTCGCCGCGAAACGCCGCCGGCGTGCTGCGCATGATCTCGAACAAGCCCGCATCACCACAGCGCAAATGGAACTTGCCAGTGCGCGAGCTCGCGAATGCGAACATCTTCAATCCGAATCCGAAGAATGGAATCGTACCGCCGGCGACCAAGGTGCAGGCGCCCTTCCACAGCATCTGCCCGGCGGGCTCCTCGCGGCCGGTCGGCCCGAGCCTCGCCATCTCGATCGCGGGTGAGCCGAGGTTCGTGACGATCGCGTGCGGCCTCGCCCCGGCAGCGAATCGCGGCACCGAGCGGAGCGCGACCGACAGCGCATAGCGACTCGCGCCGCCGAGCAGGCGCCTCGCGACCGGGACACGATCGACGACGCGATCGACCGCCTGGTGATCCTCGAGCAGCTGCGCATCGACGCCCATGCCGACGAACGGCGCGCGCACGCCGAGTACCTCGAGCATCGGCAGCGATCGCCGCGTGCCGCCGCCGCGCGCGAGCCGCGCGAGATCCTCCACGACGTCCTCGCTCGCCACGGCCGCATCGGCGATCGCGTTGCCCGAGCCCAGGCGCAGGACGCCGATCGCGGGCTCCGGCCGCCCGGCGCCGCGACACGCCTCGCCGAGCAGCGTCAGGCCCATCACGACGGTGCCGTCGCCCCCGCCGAGGATGACGAGATCGACGCCGCGGCGGATCTCGGCGCGGATCGTCGACCGCGCCTCGTCCAGCGAGCTCGTGAAGCGCACGGCGCCGGGCAACGCGCGCTCGAGCTGCGCGCGGAGCTTGCCGCGCAACCGGCGTGCGTTGCCGTTCACGATGGCGACGGCCCTCACGAAAAAACGATACCGCATCCCTCGGGAACGCCCGAATTTCGCCCAGGGTGATCGCGAATTTCGACGATGCGCGCGACCGGCATATCATCGGGCCATGGCGACGCGCCGGCGCACGTCCTCGCCTCCGCCGGCGTCCTCGACGTCATCGGTGCGGCCGAAGCGTGCCTCGACCGCGCGTGGTGGTCGTGCGCCGAGCGGCTCCGGAGGTCGCCCGCCGAGTGGCTCCGGAGCTCGTGCCGCCGGCCGCTGGTTCCGGCGCGGAAGGATGGCCGCCGAGGCATTGCTGGTGCTGGTCGCGGTCGGTCTGCTCGCGCTCTGGTGCTCGATCCCGAACACCGCGCGGCTGGCCAACGAGAACCCGACGTCGACCGCGTTCATCGACCTGCGCCGCGAGCAAGCGCGCGCAGACGGTAAGGCGTTCGATCTGAAATGGGAGTGGCGGCCGCTCGGCAAGATCTCGCGCTACCTGCGCGCCGCCGTCATCTACTCCGAGGACGCGCGGTTCTACACGCACGAGGGCGTCGACTGGGATGCGCTCGAGAAGGCGTTCGATCGCAACCTCGAGAACGGCGACTTCTCGGTCGGCGGCAGCACGATCACGCAGCAGCTGGCGAAGAACCTCTACCTGTCGCCGTCGCGGAGCCTCATCCGCAAGGCGCGCGAGATGCTGATCGCGTTCGCGCTCGAGGACAACCTGTCGAAGCAGCGCATCCTCGAGCTGTATCTGAACATCGCCGAGTGGGGCGATGGCGTGTTCGGCGCCGAGGCCGCCGCGAGGAAGTGGTTCGGTCATGGCGCGCAGTCGCTGACGGCGTCGGAGGCCGCGCGGCTCGCGATCGCGCTACCCAACCCGTTCAAGCGTGCGCCGAACGTGCACAGCGAGGAGCTGACGAGGAAAGCCGTGCGGCTCATTCGCCTGTTCCGCATGCAGGGCCTCGTCAACGCCGCGCAGGAGCGCCAGGCACTCGACGAGGTCGGTGCGAAGGAAGCCAGGGTTCGCCCGGACTCCGCGTCTCCAGCACCTGCACCTGCAACTGCACCTTCCGGATCTGCGCCGCCTACCTCCGAGCCGCCAGCTGCGAAGGCCCCGCCCCCCGAGCCGCCGGCGGAGCCGCCAGCCGCAGAGTCATCTACCGCGCCGCGCGCTGATCCGATGCCGCCCGAGACGACACCCCCGACGACGCCGAGCGACGGCGCGCTCTAGCTGTTTCGCAACGACCATCGCTCCGATGGCTTCATGAACGCCGGCGCGAGTCGACGGTCCGACGCGTCGGAATCGCCTCGGCCCCCGGCACGTGCCGGCTGATCGGGCTGTGCTCGACGGCTGCTTCAGAGCTGCGATCGATCCTGTCGCGGGTCGGCTTGGTCGACGGCTTGGTCGTCGGCTCGGCCCGCTTCTCTGTCCTGGGTTGCTTCGCTTTCGCCATGGCGGCCTCTCGGAGTCATACGGGCAGCATCGCGCGTGCCATTGCCGAGCCTCGGTGCATCGCTCAGAGCGATTGCATGAAGCGATCGACCTCGGCCACGAACCTCTCGAGCTGATCGAGATACACCCAGTGGCCCGCCGGCTCGATGCCAGCCCAGCGCACGCCGAGCCGATCGAGCAGCGCGCGGCTCTCCGCGCAGATGCCGTCGGGCACACCGGCGACGAACAGCTTCGGCACCGCGAGCGCCGCGAGCTGCGCACCGAGCGTGCCCGCGCTCGACATCTCGACGAGCTCGCACGCATGGCGGTGAAACACCTGCGGCGACGCGAAGCACATCGCCGCGTGGTACGTGCGCAGCTCGGGGCGCGTCGCACCGTCGGCGTAGACCTTCGCGCGCATCGCCGCGAACCCGTGGGCGACGAACTCGTCCTCCGAGTACGCCTGCGCCTGCGCGCTGAACGTGCAGTCGCCGCGCGTCAGGTTGCCGTCGATGTCGACGACGCCGCGGACGCGCGTACGCTCGGCGATCAGCGTCGCGAGCACACCGCCCATCGAGTGGCCGATCACGACCGAGTCGGCGGGCAGCCATGCGGCGAGGTGATCGGCGAGCGCGGGCAGGCCGAGCGGAGCGTCGGGCCACGTCGCGCGGCCGTAGCCGGGCATGTCGACGAGGACGTGCTCGTAGCCGGGCAGCTTCGCGAGCACCGGCTCGAAGCTGACCGACGACTCGCCGAGGCCATGAATCCACACGATGCGCGGCCCCGCGCCGGTGCGGCGGACGCTCAGGCCCTGCTCGACCGACCACTTCATCGCCCGTAGTCCTGCACGATCGTGACGCGCGTATCGACCTGATAGATGCCGCAACCGAGCTTCGTGTTGTTGCTCATCATGTTGTCGTAGTGACCGCCGCCCGGGCCCTCGTCGTAGAACGCGGCGATGCACTGGACGACGAGCGCGCTCATGTCGCCGCCGGCCGGCAAGCGCCAGTTGCCCTGCTGCGGGCATTCGTTCTCGGCGAACGCGATGCCGCCGCCGCCGGTCGAACCGAAGTGCGAGTGCGGCTGGCTGTCGAAGTCGACCATCGCGCCCTCATCGGCGTAGGCCTCGAGCTCCGGTGAATGCGCGAGCGCCGGCTTGCCGTTCATCTCGCGCAGCCGATTGGTCTCGCTGACGCAGACCTCGTGCGCGGCATCGCCGCCGCTCGATCCGCCATCGTCGCCGCCGCAAGCGGCCAGTGCGAACACGACAAGAACCCCGGCGGCACGCATGTCTCACATGCTAACCGAACCGGGGCACTCGGTTGTCGAGCAGATCAGTCGAGCTTGTCTTTGACCTTCTCGCCGGCGCGCTCGACCGCGCCACCGACCTTGCGGCCGGCCTCGCGGATCTTGTCGCCCGCGCGATCGCTGAGATCCTCGGCCTTATCGCCGGCCTTCTCTCGGCTCTCCTCGCGGCGCTCGCGCGCGTCGTCCGCCTTGTCGGCGACCTTGGAGACTCCGTCTTTCACCTTGTCCGCAGCATCGTCGATCCGGTCTCTGATCTTTTTCTCGGTGCTCATGTACCGAACATGTTGCGAACCGGATGCCAGCATGACGTCCTGCGCAACGAGGCGTTACGCAGATTCAGGCGCACGATGCCGTGCGAACCGGCACGCTAGCCGAACGCCTTGCGAATTCGGCCGATCGCTTCCTCGATGTTCGCGCGCGAGTTGAACGCGGAGAGACGGAAGTAGCCCTCGCCCGCGGGACCGAAGCCGGCGCCCGGCGTACCGACGACCTGCGCCTTGGTGAGCAGCTGATCGAAGAAGTCCCAGCTCGACGCGCCGCCGGTCGTGCGGATCCACAGATACGGCGCGTGCACACCGCCGAAGATCGTGAAGCCCGCGGCGCCGAGGCTCTCGCGCAGGAGGCGCGCGTTCTCCATGTAGAACGCGATCTGCGCGTTCGTCTGCTCGAGGCCCGCCGGCGAGTACGCCGCCGCGGCACCGCGCTGCACGACGTACGACGCACCGTTGAACTTCGTCGTGTGACGGCGCGCCCACAGCGCGTTCAGCGCGACGCGCTTGCCCGACGGATCGACGCCGGTCACGCCCTTCGGCACGACCATGAACGCGCAGCGCACGCCGGTGAAGCCCGCGCGCTTGGAGAAGCTGCGCAGCTCGAGCGCGACGTCCTTCGCGCCCGGGATCTCGTAGATCGAACGCGGCAGCGACGGATCGGAGATGTACGACTCGTACGCGGCGTCGAACAGGATGATCGAGTCATTCGCCTTCGCCCACGCGACCCAGCGCTCGAGCTGCGCGCGCGTCGCGACCGTGCCCGTCGGGTTGTTCGGCGAGCACAGGTAGACGACATCGACCGGCTCGGCCGGCGGCTCCGGCTGGAAGCCGTTGGCCTCGGTGCCGACGAGGTACGTGAAGCCGGGGTAGCGACCGTCGGGACCCGCGGCGGCGGTGCGGCCCGCCATCACGTTCGAGTCGACGTAGACCGGATAGACCGGATCGGTGACCGCGATGCGCGCACCGAGCGCAAAGATCTCCTGGATGTTGCCGCTATCGCACTTGCTACCGTCGCTGACGAAGATCTCGTCGGCGGCGATGTCGACACCACGCGCCGCGTAGTCGTTCTGGCGGATCGCCTCGACCAGGAAGTCGTAACCCTGCTCCGGGCCGTAGCCGTGGAACGTCTCGCGCTTGCCCATCTCGTCCACGGCCGCGTGCATCGCTTCGGTGATCGCCGGCGCGAGCGGCTCGGTGACATCGCCGATGCCGAGGCGGATCACCTTGGCGTCGGGATGCGCGGCTTGATAGGCGCGAACACGCCGACCGATCTCGGGAAACAGGTAGCTCGCGGGGAGCTTCGCGTAGTGCTCGTTGATACGGGCCATCGCGCGGGAAGGTATCCGAGCAACCGTTTCGTGGCCAGCGTTCGTCTGATGAGCGTGAAGTGGTTCGTGCTGGTGATGTGCTTGGTGGCCGGATGTGCGAAGGACGTTCGAGCGCGATTCCCGTCGCAGCCCGATACTCCGACGGGGACCCTGATCCTCGCACTCGCGCAGCCGGCGTCGGGCGTGATGGTCTCGGTGAACGGGACGCTCGTCGTCGAGGACGCTCACACCGAGCGCGTCGTGATCGAGGGCGTCCCGATCGGAACCGGCGAGGTGATCATGGCGGCGAACGGCAGCGACAAGGCGTTCCACGTCTGGATCGACAGCGAACGTCCGACGACCGTACCTCTGGGCGTTCCCGACGAGAGCTCTGGCTTTCTCAAGTCGCTCGCCGGCTCGCTGCTGACGATCGTCGTCTACTCGCTGCTGCACTGACGTTGCGAATTCTGACGACGAGCGAGGCCTCGTCGATCATCTGCTGAACACGGGTGCACTCACGCCGGTGTGGCACGCACGGTGCTCACGCATGGTTGAGGAGGACCCTTATGACGAGACTCGTTTTCAGCGCGACGTTCGCCGCCGGATTGGCGTTCGCGAGCACGGCCGTCGCGCAATCGCCGGCGACGTCCGGCGATCAGCAGCAGCCCGACACTTCAAACTCCGACACGAACACGAACAACTCCGACACTTCGAACCAGGCAGGACCGACGGAGACGAACTCGAACAGCGGAGGCATCACCCGCGAGGGCAATGTCATCGATCGTACCGGCCAGAGCACGACCGATCCGGCGAGCTCGACGGCGCCGGCAAACGAGCAGGTCGGCGCGGAGGCCCAGACCACGGTCGTCACGACGCCCGCGTACACGCCCGCCGCCCAGACGAACGCAGAGGAATATCCCTACTCGACGTCCGACGCGATGGGCATCGGTATCACGGCAGGCGGCGGCGCCGGTGGCTTCACGAACGACACGCTTCGCGGCGCCACGAACGTCGGCGGCGAGTGGGACGTGCGGCTGACGCTCGGCACGCGGACGCCGTTCGCCGCCGAGGTCTCGTACATCGGCTCGGCGCAGTCGATCGACGCGCTCGGCCTCGATCAGGACGCGATGCTCGTCGGCAACGGTGCGCAGGGCGCGCTGCGTCTCAACGCGCTTCCCGGCGAGGCGGTGACGCCGTTCGTGTACGCCGGCGCGGCGTGGCGGCATTACAACGTGCGCCACAGCGGCCCCAACGTCTCCGACGTCGCGAACAGCGACGACGTGCTCGAGGTGCCGGTCGGCATCGGCGTCGCCGGCCACGTGAACGGCCTGCTCGTCGATCTGCGCGGCGAGTTCCGCGCGTCCGCATTCGAGAATCTCACCGAGCGGAGCGGCGGCGACGACGGCTTCGTGTTCGACGCCGCCGATCCGAACGCCGGCATGAACCGCTGGGGCGTCAACGCCAGCGTCGGTTACGAGTTCTGAGTGTTCCGAAGTTCTCCGACACGATTTGAATTGAACGACCGCAGGCGGTTGCTACCGTCTGCGCCTTGCGCGTACTGGGGTATCTCGCGTTCCTGCCACTCGTGGCCTGTGCCGCTGACAGCGGCGACTACACCATCGAGCTCACGCACGATGCATGCGCGCCGATCGCGCTGGTGAGCGCGACGCCGACCGCCGTCCAGAGCGCGGGCCTCGACAAGGCGCAGTCACTGTGGCGAGACCGCGGCGTGCCGGCGATCGGCCTTCGCGCCGGTGCGACCGTCGAGGTCCGCTTCGACGACGCCGCGCCGCTGTTTCACGGCCTCTACGATGACAAGACCGGCGTCATCTACATCAACAACGATCTCACCGACGAGACAACACTCTCGATCGTCATCGCGCACGAGCTCGGCCACGCGCTCGGCCTCTTGCACATCACCGGCCGGCCGAGCGTGATGAACCCGGGCAACCTGACGATCCCGCCGAACGCCGAGGATCAGGCCGCGCTCGAGGCGCTCTGGGGTCCCTGCAGCGCCCCGTGATTCGTTGACATCGGCGCACAGCGGAGAGGCCTTGCGGTCATCCGCGTGCGTCGGCGCGCGTTCGACGTCACTCACGCCGCCTTGCTGATCACGACGCGCAAGATCTGAACGCCTGCGCGCGACCGCCCCACTCCGGGCGCCAGGCGATATCAGATCAGCAGTCGGGTGGTGGACTCGTGCTTGCACCGTCGCCGGTGGGGCCGTGTTCACGCCGCTTTATCCTCGCTGGTCGAACACCGTCTTTCGGGTTGGTCTCGTCCTCTTGGTCCTGGGCCTCGCGAGCGTGGTCGTCGTCCCGATGATCTACGTGCGGACGACGTACAACACGAACCAGTTCATCCAGTGGGACCAGCCAGTGCAGTTCGATCATCGTCACCACGCCCGTGACGACGGGATCGAGTGTCTCTACTGCCACTCCTCGGCGGAACGCTCTGCGAACGCAGGAGTGCCGACGACCGGGGTGTGTATGGGCTGCCATTCGCAGGTCTGGAACCACAGCCCGCTGCTCGAGCTGGTCCGTCGCAGCTACTTCTCCGGACAACCGATCAACTGGAAGCGCGTCAACGAGGTTCCTGACTTCGTCTACTTCAATCATTCGGTGCACGTCACGCAGGGCATCGACTGCAAGAACTGTCACGGCGACGTGAGCCAGATGGCTCATGTGATGCAGGTGCAGCCGCTCACGATGGGTTGGTGCGTGGACTGCCACCGGCGCGCGAGCCGGATCCGCGCTCCGACCGAGCCGATCCCACGTAACGCCTGGGAGGCGTCGGTCGAGCTGTTCAATCCAGAGCCGGCCGAGCCTCGCACGATCACTCCTCTCACCACATGCACGGCCTGCCACCGATGAGCCGCACAAACGATCATCACCGCCTGCATGTCCTGCCGGGCGACGAGCCCGAGTTTGCGGCCGGCGTCGACGAACCGCCGAGCGAGCTCGATCGCCGCGAGCTGCTGAAGCTCCTCGGGGCCGGTGCAGCGCTCGCGACCGGCGCGCTCGGCGGCTGCATGAAAGAGCCGACCGAGCGGATCATGCCGCGCGTCGAGCAGCCTCCCGAGCTCGTACCTGGCGTGCCGCGCGAGTACGCGACCGCGATGGCGCTCGACGGATTCGCGACCGGCCTGGTCGTGACCACGTACGAGGCGCGTCCGACCAAGGTCGAGGGCAACCCCGATCATCCCGCGAGCCTCGGTGCGACGACGGCATATCACCAGGCCTCCATTCTCGAGCTCTACGACCCGAACCGTCCCAAAGCCCCGGAGCGCGGGACTCTCCCGCTCTCGCTGGAGAAGCTGATCCACGAGATCGCAGATCGGCCGCCGAGTCCCGGCCTGTGGTTTCTGCTCGAGCCGCAGAGCTCGCCGCTCGTCGCCGACCTGATCGGACGTGTTCGGGCACGTCATCGCCAGGCGCGGTTCGCGTTCTACGCCCCGTTCGAACGCAGGCAGGTCTACGAGGGCGCGCGCACCGCGTTCGGCCGCCCGCTCGAGGCGCAGTATCACTTCGATCGCGCCGATGTCGTCGTGTCACTCGACGCAGACTTCACGGCAGCGATGCCGAACTCGGTGCGCTGGGCGCGTGACTTCGCGAACCGGCGCCGACCGACCTGGCCGCTGCGCGACATGTCTCGACTCTACATCGCCGAGCCGCGCATCAGCCCGACCGGCAGCCTCGCCGACCATCGACTCGCCGCGCGCGCCTCGGAGATCGGCGTGCTCGCCGCGTCGTTGCTCGCGGCGGTACGTGGCGGAGGTCATCCATCCGAAGCAGCCCTGTCGGCCGCGCAACGCCGGTGGGTCGCCGCGGCGGCCGCGGATCTGCAGGCGAAGCGCGGGCGCGCGCTCGTCGTCGTCGGAGATCGGCAGCCGGCCGCGGTGCACGCGCTCGGCCACGCGATCAACGCAGCGCTCGGCGCGCCGGTCGACTACACGGAGCCGGCGATCATCGATCCGCTCGGTGATGGCATCCAGGAGCTCGCCGCGGCGATGCGTGGCGGGACCGTGCGCACGCTCGTGATCGTCGCGGCCAACCCGGTCTACACCGCACCGCCCGAGCTCGAGTTCGCAAAGCTGCTCGACGGCGTGCCCGAGAGTTTCTGCGTCGCGCTCGCGGGCAACGAGACCGCTCGCCACTGCACGACGTTCGTCCCGCTCTCGCACTACATGGAGTCGTGGTCCGACGCGCGCGCCTACGACGGCACGGTGTCGGTGATCCAGCCGGTGATACGTCCGATGCACGACAGCATCGGCCTTCCCGATCTGCTCGCCGCGTTTGCCGGCAATGCGTTCCCGTCGGCGCACGACATGTTGCGCGAGCGCTACGCGAAGGCCGGCCAAGGCTGGGCGCGCGTGCTGCAACGAGGCGTCGTGCCCGACACGGCGTTCCCGCCACAACAGGCGCAGGTCGCGTCCGGCGCGACGAACGAGGTGAAGCCGCCGGCCGGTGGCTTCGAGCTCGAGCTCGAGCCCTCTGTCGCGATCTACGACGGCCGGTTCGCGAACAACGCCTGGCTGCAGGAGCTCCCGTCGCCGCTCGAGAAGATGACATGGGGCAACGCGGCGATCCTCTCGCCTGCGACCGCCAAGAAGCTCGGTGTCGAGCAACAGCAGGTCGTGCGGCTGCGGATCGGCGAGCGTGCCGTCGAGCTGCCGGTCTTCGTCATGCCTGGACATGCGGACGACTGCGCGACCGTCGAGCTCGGCTATGGCCGCAAGGTGGTCGGCCCCGCCGGCGAAGGAATCGGCGTCGATGCCTATCCGCTGCGGCCGCCCGGCGCAGGCTTCGCATCGGGCGTCACCGTCGAGAAGACAAGCAAGCACCACGAGCTCGCGCTCACCCAGGAACACTTCAGCCAGCACGAGCGTGACATCGCGCCGGTCGTGACCCAGGCGTTCTACAAGGCCCACCCGAACTTCACCGAGACGCTGCGCGGGCCGCAGAAGACCATGCTGCCCACCTTCTTCGAGGAGCATCCAGCGTGGGGCATGACGATCGATACGTCGATCTGCACCGGTTGCAGCTCGTGTGTCGTCGCGTGTCAGGCCGAGAACAACATCCCGAGCGTCGGCCCGAGCGGCGTCAGGGACAACCGCGAGATGCACTGGCTGCGCATCGACACGTATCGCGAGGTGCACGACGACAACGTCGAAGTCGTGCACCAGCCGATGGCGTGCCAGCACTGCGAGAACGCGCCGTGCGAGTACGTGTGCCCGACCTACGCGACCCAGCACAGCCCGGATGGCCTGAACGAGATGGTCTACAACCGCTGCATCGGCACGCGGTTCTGCTCGAACAACTGCCCGTACAAGGTTCGCCGGTTCAACTGGTTCCACTACACGAAGGACACCCCGAAGTCGCTGCAGCTGCAGCGCAACCCGAACGTGACCGTTCGCGCTCGCGGCGTGATGGAGAAGTGCACGTACTGCGTGCAACGCATCCGTAGCGCCGATATCGAGGCGCGGAAGACCGACCGCGAGATCCGGCCGAACGAGGTCGTGACCGCGTGCGCGCAAGCGTGTCCGACGGGCGCGATCAAGTTCGGTCTCCTCAGTCACACGGAGACGGAGGTCGTGACGCTGCGCAAGCAACCGCGTGCGTACGCGGTTCTGCACGACCTCGGTACGCGACCTCGCACGATGTACCTCGCGAAGATCACGAACCCGAAGTCAGGACAGGGTGGCAATGAGTGAGCGTGACGCACTCCTGATCGGACGCCCCACCGATACCGAGCTCGGCGACAAGCTGCTCGGCACGACCTGGATCAAGGGTGGTCCCGGTTGGCGGCTCGCATTCACGATCACGGGCGCGCTCTCGATCCTGTTGTTCGCGCTGATCACGTACACGCTCATCACCGGCATCGGCCTCTGGGGAAACATGATCCCCGTCGCGTGGGCGTTCGGCATCATCAACTTCGTCTGGTGGATCGGTATCGGCCATGCCGGCACGTTCATCTCGGCGATCCTCTACCTGTTCGAGCAACCGTGGCGGACGTCGATCAACCGGTTCGCCGAGGCGATGACGCTATTCGCCGTGCTGCAAGCCGCGATGTTCCCGGCGCTGCACCTCGGGCGGCCGTGGTTCGCGTACTGGCTGTTCCCGTATCCGTCGCAGATGGAGGTCTGGCCGCAGGTGAAGAGCGCGCTGCCGTGGGACGCGGCCGCGGTCACGACCTACTTCACGGTGTCGCTGCTGTTCTGGTATCTCGGGCTGGTCCCCGATTTCGCCTCGCTGCGCGATCGTGCGCCGACGCGGTTCCGCCGTGCCATCTACGGCATCTTCGCGTTCGGCTGGAACGGCAAGGCAAACACCTGGCGGCACTACAAGGCCGCGTACCTCGTGCTCGCCGGCATCGCGACCCCGCTCGTGCTGTCCGTCCACAGCGTCGTGTCGAGCGACTTCGCGATCTCGCTCGTGCCCGGCTGGCACTCGACGATCTTCCCGCCCTACTTCGTCGCCGGCGCGATCTTCAGCGGCTTCGCGATGGTGCTGACGCTGGTCATCCCGGTACGCAAGATCTTCAAGCTCGAGGCGTACATCACGCCGAAGCATCTCGAGAACTGCGCGAAGCTGACGCTGACCACCGGGCTGATCGTTCTGCTCGGCTACATCCTCGAGTGGTTCATGGCCTGGTACTCGGGCGATGCGCCCGACTTCTACCAGAGCTTCGTCGCGCGCCCGACGGGTCCGGGGCACACGATGTTCTGGATCACGATGACCTGCAACGTGCTGGTGCCCCAGCTGTTCTGGTCGGGGCGCGTGCGCCGCTCCATCCCGATCCTGTTCGTGATGTCACTGCTCATCAATCTGGGCATGTGGGGCGAACGCTTCATGATCATCGTGCAGAGCCTCGAGCGCGAGTACCTGCCGTCGATGTGGGCCTCCTACGCGCCGACGTGGGTCGACATCGGCATCCTGCTCGGCACGATCGGGTTCTTCACGTTCCTGTTCATGCTGTTCCTGCGGTTCGTGCCGATCATCGCGACGTTCGAGGTACGCGAGTACAAGCACTCGCTCGAGCACGCCGAGCGGAAGGCCAACCATGCCTGATCGGATCCTCGCCGAGTTTCCGAACGAGGACGCGATCGTGTCCGCGATCGAGCGGCTCCGTCGGGATGGCTTCGCCAAGCTCGAGGCCTACATGCCGTTCCCGTCGCACGAGGTCGAGGCCGCGCTCGGCCGTCGGCCGTCTCGGCTGCCGTGGGCGATCTTCTTGGTCGGCGGTAGCGCGGCGGTCGGCGCGTATCTGTTGCAGTGGTACCTCGTCGGCTACCTGTACCCGCTCGTCGTCGGCAGCAGACCGCCGCACTTTCCGCTCGCGTTCATCATCATCACGTTCGAGATGGGAATCCTGTTCTCCGGGTTCGCCTCGTTCTTCGGCCCGCTCGTGCTCGGTCGACTCTTCCGCCTCAACGACGAGGTGCAGAACACGCCCGGTTTCGTGTCTGCAACCCGAGACAGCTTCTGGCTCGAGATCCGGACCTCAGATCCCGCGTATCGCGACGAGGACACGCGGAAGCTTCTCACCGAGGCGGGCGCGACCCGCGTCGAGGTGCCGGAGGCGTACCCGTGAGGCTCTTGCTCCTCGTCGCATGCGTCGCGGCGTGTGACGCCGATCTGCAGCGCATGGTCGATCAGCCGCACTTCACCTCGTACGAGGCGTGCTCGATCTGCCCCGAGGGCACGATCATGATGATGCCGCCCCCCGGCACGGTCGGGCGCGATGGGGAAGAGGCGTCGCTCGGTGCCGGCCGCAGCGGCCCGGACGGCTTCGTCCAGACCATCCCGATCGAGCTCGATACGGCAGTGCTCGCGCGCGGCCGCAACCGCTTCGACATCTACTGCGCCGCATGCCACGGCCGGCTCGGTAACGGCATCTCGCAGGTCGCCGAGAACATGACGCTGCGCAAGCCGCCGAACCTGATCGGGCCACCGTATACGACCTATCCGCCGGGCCGCGTGTTCACCGCGATCAGCGAGGGCTTCGGGCTCATGCGCTCGTACGCGTCCGAGCTGCCCGTCCGGGACCGGTGGGCGATCGTCGCGTACCTCCAGGCACTCCAGCTCTCGCAGAACGTCGTACTGCGCGAGCTTCCGCAACCGATCCAGCAGGAGGCGCAGAAGTGGCTGAAGTGATCGCAACGCCACTCACCGAGCTGCACGCGCCGGAGTTCCGCGGCCGCCGCATGCTGGTCGGCTGGTCCATCGTCGCGCTGATCGGGTTCGTGCTGCTCGCGATCGGGCTTGCGGTCGATCCAGGTCGCACGTGGCTGTCGTACCTGATGGCGTTCACGTTCGCGTTCACGACCTGCGCCGGCGGCCTGATCCTGCTCTTGATCTCGTACGCGGCGAACGCGCGCTGGATGTCCGTCGTGCGCCGCACGATGGAAGCGGTGATGCTGCCGATGCCTGCGCTGGTCGTGCTGTTCGTGCCGATCCTGTTCGGCCTGAAGTGGCTCTATCCGTGGCACACGCCGCCTGCGGGCACGCCGCCGCACGAGCTCGCGGTGTACGAGCATCGCAGCTCCTACCTCAACACCACCGGCTTTGCGATCCGCGGATTCGTGTACCTCGGCGTGCTGCTCGTCGCGGGAGAGCTACTCAGGCGATGGTCTCTCCGCCGCGATCACGAAGCCGTCGCGAGTGACATCGAACCGGTCGAGGCCCTGCGCCGCGAGCGCAAATTCTCGAGCGCGATGCTGCCGCTCGTCGGCCTCGCGTTCTCGTTCGCCATCATCGACTGGATGATGTCACTGAACGGGCTCTGGTCCTCGACCATGTACCCGGTCATCTTGTTCGGCGGCGGCTTCCTCGCGGCGATCGGGGCGGTGACGGTGCTGACCGAGCGCGTGTGGGCGCATCAGGGCACGACCGTGCTCACGCAGAACCACTTCCACGCGCTCGGACGCATGCAGTTCGCGTTCGTCGTGTTCTGGGGCTACGTCGCGTACTTCCAGCTGATGCTGATCCGCATCGCGAACAAGCCGGAGGAGGTCACGTTCTATCTCGCGCGCGTCGACGGCGCGTGGCGCGTGTTCGTGTGGATCCTGATCATCGGCCAGTTCGTGCTGCCGTTCCTGGTCTTGATGCCGAAGGGCCTCAAGTTCCGGCCGCGCGCGATGGCGATCACCGGCGGCTGGTTGCTCGCGATGCACCTGTTCGACATCTACTGGCAGGTCATCCCGTCGCACGTCCAGGGCGAGATGGTGTTTCACTGGCTCGACCTCGGCGCACTCGCGGCCGTCGTCGGGACCTGCATCGCGGTCGCCGCGTGGCGGCAACACCGCGTGCCGATCATCGCCGAGCGCGATCCGTTCCTGCCCTTCGGGGCGGTCTACCGGAGCCCGCTATGATGACCCACCCGCCACAAGAGCCGGACGTCGTCCCGGTTCGCAACGTGTCGGCCATCGGGCTCGGCGTGATCGTCGCCATTGCCGCGTGCTGTCTCGCGGCCACCGGCATCGCGTCATGCGGCACGCGCGGTCGCTCCCCCTATCGAGCGGCCGCGGGCCCGGAGATCCCCCAGGACGTGAGCGAGATGGAGACGCGCCCGTTCACCGTCGAGGCACAGGGTCTCGAGGCAAACCAGCGCGCCGAGCAGCTGCTATCGCAGTACAGCTGGATCGATCGCGATAAGGGGACCGTCCGCGTGCCTGTCGAGGTCGCCTACCAGCTGCTGCTGCAGAAGCAGCACGGAGGCACGAAGTGACGCGCATCGCGATCCTCGTCCTCGCGCTCGCGCTCGGTAGGGCGGCGCGCGCGGAGCCGCCGCGACCCGCACAGCTGCAAGGCGTCGGCGTGGACGAGCACGTCGGCGCGTCCATCCCGCTTCGCCTCGGGTTCACCGACACGTCGGGGCGGCGGATTGCCCTGTCGACGCTGTTCGGAGACGGCCGTCCCGTCGTGTTCGTGCTGACGTACGTGCGCTGCAAGACGCTGTGCAGCCTCGTACTGCGCGGCGTGATCGACGCGGTACGCGAATTGCCGCTCCAGCTCGGTCGCGACTATCGCGTGGTGCTTGTCAGCATCGACCCCAACGAGACCACCGCCGATGCGGACGCGCGCAGGCGCGAGATCGTGTCGCGCCTCGACCGTGGCGCTGAGAGCTTCGTGTATCTCGTCGGAGCCGAGCACGCCATCCGCACGCTCGCCGACAGCCTCGGCTTTCGCTACAAGGTCGACGCCCGCACCGAGCAGATCGCGCACCCCGCGGTGATCTTCGTGCTCACGCCCGACGGCAGGATCTCGCGCTACCTGCACGGCGTGCAGTTCGCCCCCGTCGAGCTTGCCGCCGCATTGCGTTCCGCGGCTGCCGGCGACGTGCTGTCCGGCCACGTCGCAGCGACGGTCCTCGATTGCTTCCGCTTCGACCCGGCGCTGCGCGCGCATCGCGAGCTGATCGAGACCTACCTGCGGATCGGCGGCACGATCGTGATGCTCGCGCTCGGCTCGACGGTCGCCCTCCTGTTCGTGTGGGAGCGGCGGCGCAGGAGGTCCTCGTGAACGAGATGATGCGCATTCTGCTGTTTCTGCCGGAACAGGCGTCCACGGTCGCCTCCCGGATCGACGCGCTTCACTTCCTCGTCATCTCGGTCACGATGCTCGGCGCCGCCGGCGTTGCACTGGTCACGCTGTACTGGATCGTGAAGTATCGCGCGCGCCCCGAGCGCGGCGAGAGTGCCGAGCACGACGTCGACGTGCGGCCCGTGCGCAAGGAGCTGTCGCTGAGGTTCGAGCTGTTTGGCTTCGGCGGCCTGCTCGCGCTGTTCGTGTTCTTCTGGGTGATCGGCTTCCGCCAGTACGTGTACCTGGCCGCGCCGCCTCCGAACGCGACAACGGTCTACGTCACCGGCAAGCAGTGGATGTGGAGCTTTGCCTATCCCAACGGAGGCGGCTCGAACGGCGTGATCTACGTGCCAGTGGGTCGGCCCGTGAAGCTCGTCATGACGTCGCGCGACGTGATCCACAGCTTCTTCGTGCCCGCATTTCGCGTGAAGCAAGACGTCGTCCCCGGCCGCTCGACGACGCTCTGGTTCGAGGTGAAACACCCGGGACGGTATCCGGTGTACTGCACCGAGTACTGCGGCATCGACCACTCCTTGATGCGAGCCGAGGTCGTCGCGCTCTCCGATGCCGACTACGAGCGGCAGATGTCGGGCATCGAGCCCGCGGTGATCGCGACCGCGGACGTCTCGTTGCAGCCACAGCCGGAGGGCAAGGGGCCGCCGGTGATCCTCGCGCGTGTCGGCGAGCGCGTTGCGGCGGAGCGCGGCTGTTTCCGCTGCCACACGCCCGACGGCACACCGCACATCGGTCCGACGTTTGCGGGCCTCTATGGAGCACGGATCTCGCTCGAAGACGGGCATTCCATTGTCGCCGACGACGCCTACCTGACGGCGTCGATGATGGATCCCGGCGCGCAGATCCACGCGGGCTTCAAGAACGTGATGCCGAGCTACCAGGGCGTGGTGAGCGCTCCCGAGGTCGCCGCGCTGGTCGAGTTCATCCGGTCGCTGCGCGATGTCCACCGCTTCAGCGGCGAGGAGCCGCTGCCGAAGGACGTCACCGGCGTCCCGATCGTGACGCCGCTCTCGCAAGGTCAACAGCAGCCGTCAGGCCAACAGCCG
>JABFXX010000472.1 GCA_013368795.1 Kofleriaceae bacterium | reverse complement strand
CGGCGACTACCTCTCGCAATCCGGCCGCCGCGATCGCGCGGTGCTCGCCACCAAGTACACGTTCAACGCCGTCCCCGGCGATCCCAATGCCGGCGGCAACGGCCGCAAGAACCTCTACCGGGCGCTCGAAGGCTCGCTGCGTCGCCTCAAGACCGACTACGTCGATCTCTACTGGGTGCACGCGTGGGATGGCCTCACGCCCGTCGAGGAGGTCATGCAGACCCTCACCGACCTCGTTCGCGCCGGCAAGATCCGCTACATCGGCCTCTCCGACGTGCCCGCGTGGTACTTCGCGCGCGCCCAGACGCTCGCCGATCAGCGCGGCCTCGAGCGCGTCGCCGCGCTGCAGCTCGAGTACTCGCTCGTCGAGCGCAACATCGAGCGCGAGCACATCCCCGCCGCGCTCGCGCTCGGCGCCGGCATCACGCCGTGGAGCCCGCTCGCGAGCGGCATGCTCACCGGCAAGTACACGCGCGATGGCGTGAAGAGCGCCGGCGCCGGCCGCCTCGGCGTCATCCAGAACCAGGGCAACCCGGGCTTCCTCAAGCTGTTCACCGAGCGCAACTGGGCCATCGTCGACGAGCTCGTCGCGGTCGCCCGCGAGCTCGATCGCTCGCCGGCGCAGGTCGCACTCGCCTGGGTCGCGCGCCGCGCGGGTGTCACCTCGTCGCTCGTCGGCGCGACGCGTCCCGATCAGCTCGCGGCCAACCTGCGCGCGCTCGAGCTCGAGATCCCGGCGCCGCTCGCACAGCGCCTCGACGAGGTGAGCAAGCCCGAGCTCGTGCACCCGTACCACTTCTTCGAGCCGACGATGCGCAGCATGCTGACCGGCGGCACGCAGGTCGCGGCCGAGTGGCCGTGGTACCGGGGTTAGAGGAGTGCGACGAAATCGCGCTATCTTGTTCCCCAGATCGCGAGTTCGTGCGTCTTACAAGGAATGCGAATCGGGCTGTGGATCGTGCTGTTCGGGCTCGCCGTGTCGATGGCGGACGCGTCACAGCCTCGGCCGCCCGACGAGGCCAAGCTGTGGGACGACGCTGTGCGCCGAGCCAAGCCGGCGATCGATGCATGCACCGCATCCGCGAACAAGGCCGGGCTCTACGGCGACGTCATCGTCGAGCTGTTGGCGACCAAGAAGCAGTGGAAGCTGAAGAGCCCGAAGAGCCTCGGGAGCCAGGGCGCGAAGATCGCCGCGTGTATTCGCGACGCGCTCGCCAGGCAGTCCCTGCCATCGGGCAGCGGCGTTCCTCACCGCGATTCGTTCTCGCACCACGAGCGCATCGGCACGCCAAAGCCGCTCTTGCCCGCGGTGGATGTGCTGCTGCCGATCTGGCGCAAGGCGACCGCAGGCGACGTGACCGCGCGCGCTCAGCTCGCGAAGCTCGTGCCTCCGGACTACACGCTAACGACCGACGCGTGCTTGCGCACCGATAGCTCCTGGCTCTGGGACGCCGAGAGGTTGTGGTTTCCGACGGTGGGGCAGTGGGTGCCGCGCCTGTGGGAGAAGTTGATACCGGCGGCGATCGGCTACGAGGTGTGGGAAGCGTTCTGGCTGCGCTCGGCAGAGCTCATTGTCAAAGGCGCGCACGGCTTGTGCCTCGTGCCGTTCGGCGCGACGAAGCAAGCGGCGCTGCGCAAGCAGTTCGACACCGTCGGCTCGTGCTGGGTCGGCGGCTTCGAGGACATCCTGCTGCACCCGCGCTGGGAGATGCCAAACGACAAGCGCTACGTCTCGATCGAGGCGTCGCACACGCGTGCATGTGCGCTGGCGTCGACGGGCGAGCTCACTTGCTGCGGGCAGCACAGCGACGCGCTCGCGACGCCGCCGGCCGACATCCAGAAGTTTGCACTCTTCGGCGAGTGGTCGTGCGCGCTCGACAAGACCGGCACCGCGAGCTGCACACCGGGGATCGAAAAGCCGCCGACGGGAACGTTCACGAAGCTCGCCGTCACGTACGGCAAAGCGTGCGCACTCGACAAGTCCGGCGCGATCGTGTGCTGGGGCGTCAACTACAAGAACGCTACGACTGCGCCCGAGGGTGCGTTCACGGACTTCGTGATGGGCGCGTTTGGCACGTGCGGGCTGCGCAAGAATGGCAGCGTCGAATGCTGGGGGCCCGACAAGCAGTCCGTCGTGAAGCCGCGCGGCTCGTACACACGGCTGTTTGGAGGTGAAAGCTCCGTCTGCGGGCTGCGCAAGGACGGAACGCTCGCGTGTTGGTCCAAGGACGCCCGCACCGTCGACCGGCCTCGTGCCAGCCGCTTCCGTGACGTCGCGGTCGCGGGGCGGCAAACCTGTGCGGTTCGCGACGACGCTCGGGTCGAGTGCTGGTCCGGCGTGATTAGCCCGATCGAGCTGCAAACGCCGACGGGCGCGTTCGCGCAGCTGTCGGCGCGCGGCGAGATGATCTGTGGTGTGCGCACGGATGGTCGTGCGGAGTGCTGGGGCGGCATGTGGCCCGGCACATGGCTCGCCGACAACACGTATCCGTACGCGCAGCTCGTGGCCGGCGTGCCGGCCCCACCGCCGCCGAGGTCGGTCAGCGTCGGCTCGCGCGTCGTCGACGAGACCGGCGCGCCGATCGCGGACGCCGAGGTGATCGCGTGCATCGACTCGCCGGCGTGCGAGATCGTCACCCGTCAGGCACGAACGTCATCGGCGTCGATCGCCAACATGCGCGCCGCTGCGCAGTCGCCCTGGGACGGCTCATACACGCTTGCGACGACGGACGCCGACGGTCGGTGGAGCGCGTCGATCGCACTGCCGGTGTCGTCCAGCTCTCAGCAGCTGATCGCTGTTGCGGTGGCGCCCAGGCGCGAGCTCGGCTACCACGTCGCCGCGTTGACCGACGCGAGCAAGTTCGGCGACTTCGTGCTCAGGCCAGCGACGTCGCTCGACCTCGATGCACGGTGCGGCAAGAGGCCATGCGCGGGCAAACTGACGATGAAGTTCACGGCCGACGAGCGAGGGCTTGACGGCAAGCACCTCGCGCGCGTGCCACCCGGCAGCTTCACGATCGACATCGTGCAGGATGCGGGACAGCCCACGGAGCACCGCGGCTCGCTCGCGCTCGACGTGGACTTCACGGCGAGGAAACTGCGCCGCAAGGTCGTGCTCGTCGGGGTCGGTCGCGGCAACATGATCCGCGGCACGGCGAGTCTCGTGCGCCGAGGCGAGCCTGAGGTGGCCGGTCTCGAGGTCACATCGACGTGCCGTGGCCCCGGCGGCGACGTCTATCGCAGCACCAAGACCGATGCCAGCGGTGCGTTCAAGCTCACCGAGGTCGGCGCGCCGCCGTGCTTCGTCGCAGTATCGTACGCATTCAGATCATTCGAGTACGGCAGAGACGAAGAACAGTTCTTCGGTGACTCGATCGTGGTCAAGAAGCTGCCCGCGGCCGGCGTGAAGCTCGAAGCGCGCGAACGCTGAGCGCAGAGCTCCTACCAGTGCGTGCGCCGCACGTCTTGCAGCCACGCATCGATCGCCGCGATCGCGCTCTCGGGCGGCTCCACCGGCAGCACCGAGGTCGGCCATGCGGCATCGACGGCATCGATCGCCTCCGCGAGCCGCGTCCTCCACACACGCGCGTGATCGGGCTCGAGCTGCTGGCGCTCGCCGGTGCGCTTGATCGCGAGCAGCTCGTCGATCTCGCGCGGCACGAACTCGCCGAGCATCGCCACGTCGGTCGCGAGCTCGCCGGTCGCGAGCAGCTTGCGGCCCGTCGCCGCCGTGCGCAGCACGTACAGCGCGCGCTTCGCCGTCGGCTTGTCGTCGAACGCGCGGAGCTGGCTCGTCGCGAACCCGCCGTAGTGCTTCGCCACCCGCCGCGACAGCGCGGGCTTCACCACCGCGCGCGCACCCTCGAGCAGCGTCATGTCGCCGCCGAGCGCGAGCTCGCCGAGGATGCGCTCGAGGTAGTTGCCGTTGCCCTTGAGCGCGCCGCGCAGCACCGGCGCGAGCTCGTTCGAGCCGTAGTCGAGCTCGACGCCCTCGACGATGTCGATGCGATCGGGCGGATCGTCTGGCGGGTTCAGCCCGACGAGCGTGCGCGTCGGCGCGATGTGCACGCACTTGAGATCGAGGTCGCTGTCAGGCGACGGGAAGCCGTAGGCGTGCGCACCGGACAGGTAGACGACGAGGTGCTTGCGCTCGCGCTCGCGCGCCTCGATGAACGCGCGTGCGACCTCCGCCTGCTGCGGGGTCAAGACACTCCAGGTCATGTGGTCACGGTACCATCGCGGACATGCGACTCGCGGTGCTCGTACTCGCGACGGGATGATGACGACTCACGCGCTGACCGTCAGCGCTACCGATGCGCTTGCCTGAAGCGCCAGTACGATTCGTGCTGCGTGTGCCCCGCGAGAAGTGTCTCGGCAGCCCAGTTCCCCACAGAGTCCCAATCAGCGGTACCTGGTGGTTTCAGGCTTGCGCGATCCAGTTCACCTTGAAGGCGCTCGAACAGCTTATTGAGCGCCACTGCCTGAACGATCTCCTTCTTCCCGCGCATCTCTGCCTCAAGCGTCAGCAGTTCGCCAGCGATGCGAAACCGCAGGGCCCAATTCGGTGCAACAGCTGGAAGCGGTCCGCCGACGAGTCCCATGAGCGCGTCGATGCGTGTCAACGCGTAATAGTCTCGGTTGCCGCGCCGCCATTTATCGAGAACGCCCGCCATCGTGAGATCCGATAGGACCTCCGCGACAGCGGGCTTCGAATATCCGATGTCGGAAAGAGCGCTCACGCTCTGACTCATGCCCGACAGCGTTTCCTGAGTCATCCCAGGACGGAGCATCTGCAGCATCACGTCGGCACGCGCCGTAGTGCCGAAGAGAGCGCGGAGTTTCAGTTGAATGAGCGCCGGTTGACGAATGTCCGGTGCTTGCGATTTCCCGCTGGTCGCAACGCTCGCGCCGGTACGATCGGTGGGCCATGCATTCTTCACCCTTGCAGTAGCGTTTAGCGACGCAGCGAACTGGTCGAATGCTTCACGTGCACGGTCGGACAGCTGGCCTCGAAGGTGCCGAAGCCGAGCAATTGACACGAGGCGCTTCGAATAATGAACACACCAGTCAAGCGCTTCGTCTCGAAGTCGCGGATCATCAGTCCCAAGTAGCGGTGTGAAACAGATCAGCGCCTCGAGATCGACCGCGTGATCAGGCACGTGCACGGTTCCCGAAACGCCCAATGCCGTCCACTGCTGCCAGGCCAGACCCAGCGAGGCATCCATCAAGACGCTGCGCATCGTGCCTACCCCACACCCAGTGCCGCGAGCACCTGGTCCAAGATTTGGCGAAAACCTTCAGACGAGTCGTGCGTGATTGCCCAAGCGGCCGCCCCACGAAGCTCGTCTGGAATTGGTGCAAGTTGCTTCAGATCGGCAAAGTGCTTTCCACGCGGCGAGTCGTCTGCAGCCGCGTACAGCTTGAAGCAGATCTGGTCGTAGCGACTCGCCAAGTAGATCACGAGCCCGCCGTACTCACGCCGAGAGGTTCTTCCAAGGAAGCCCTCAGGCAACCCTAGATCCAGCATCGATGCAGGGCCTGCGTTGAGCCAACCGGGTGATAGCTTCATCAGCTTCGCAACATCGTCGGCTGCTTCGCTGAGCGCTTGAGGGAGCGGAACCGGCTTGATGAGTTCGTCGCCGATTTTGAGACCTACGAGATCGAGATCTTTGGTAGCGCGCTCGATCAGGCCCAACAACAGCAAGCCTCCGCCACCAATCGCGACCACCTCGATACGCTCGTTGCGCTCCTCGAGAAGGTCACCCACGGCTACCAAAGCCGCTTCCAGGGAGTTCTGGTCGAGCATACTTACAGGATAAACCATGCGCTTCGCAAAGCTAAACCTTTCGATCCGCATGGTTTAACCAAACGATTTGAATTAAATTCCATTCGTAACGGCACGTTCGGCGATCAATGGGGTCTCCCAGTTAGCCGTCTGGATCGAGAAGATGGCTCGGAGCCGTTCCTAGGTTGCGCTTTGATGCTCCCGGCGACCGGGCGTACGGACTATCGGCCTGTTCGCGCTCGCCGCAGTGCTGTTCTCGCTCGGCGGCGATTAGCGCGGGCTCGCCGGGCGACACGACCAGATCGGCTCACCGCCGAGCGCGGCGTGGCCACGGCGCACGAATGCACGCACGCGCGCCATGCCGCCGAACGCGCGCACCTGCGAGCCGTACTGCTCGATCGCCGCGAGCTTGCGCTCCTCGTCGACGGGCGCGACCGGCGCGGGAACGCATCGCCAGTCGAGCCGATCGGCCTCGGGCAAGTAGTTCTCGATGCGCGGCCCCTTCGATGCGTGTGCGACCATGCGCAGCAGGACGCCGACATGTGGGCTCGCCCACGCCGGCGCGCCGAACCAGCGCCACATGCGACGACGCGCGACGAAGTGCTGCGAGCGGCACGCACGGCCGAGGCCGTACGGGTCCTCGTAGAACCGGATGCGATCGAACGCGCCGCGGCCGAGCACCTCGCGCAGCGCGGCGAGCGCGACCTCGACGTGATCGACGTGATGGCCGATCGCGAGCGGCGCGTAGATGGTCGCGGCACTCGCGAGCAGCTCTGCGATCGCGGCCCGGATCGCCCGCAGCTCGGCAAAGTCCTCCATGCGCTTCGGCGTGCGGAACACGTGCGTCGGAAACATGCCGCTCGGCGGCAGCGGAGGCTGGCGCCAGATGCGCTCGTGCAGATCGAGCCAGCGGTGCGATGCGCCGAGAATCTCGAGCGCGCGCTCGTCCTCCGAGCGGCGCATCGTGTAGTCGCCGAACACGCGATGGTCCGGCGAAATCTCGTCGAGCGGCGGGCCCGCGGTGAAGCACGACACGACCTCGACCTTGCGCCCGGCGGCGACCTCGCGGCCGATGAGGCCGCCGAGCGAGAGGACCGCGTCGTCGAGGTGCGGAGACAGGACGACGACGTCAATCGTCAAAGCGCGCCTCGGGTGGCGGTGGCGCGAGCTCGCCCCACGCATCGGGTGTCAGCAGGACGGCGCGCCGAGCCGCCTCGCCGCGCGCGTCGCGGAGCACGCGATCGGCGGCAACGACGTCGGGATGACGCGGCAGCGGGCTCGTCTGGCGCGCGGCCTCGAGCTTCGGTGTCAGCTCGCGTGCGAGCGCCATGACGTCGGGCGTCGGCACCTCGCCCTTCTTGATCGCGAGCAGCGTCGGCCGGATCGCGTCGGACGCGCGTACCTCCGGCGGCTCTCCCGAGAGCCAGCGGATCGCGAGATCGAGGAGCCGGATCAGGTTGTAGGCGTTCTTCGGCCGCAGGTCGCGCGGCAGCTCGAGCTCGGTCTTCGCGGCGGCACGCAGCGATGCCCAGTCGTTCGCCGCGATGAAGCCCTGGTCGTACATCGAGCGGTAGAGCTGCTTGATGTAGTCTCTCGCGCGGACGATCGCATCGGCGCGCGACGGCGCCGCGATCCGCGCGGAGTCGGCGAGTCGCTCGGCCGCCACGTCGAGCTCGAGCGACGGGTCATCGCGCAGCCAGCCGATCACGGTCGAGCGATGCTCGGCCAGACGCTGGTTGTGCTCGAGCCGATCGAGCTGCGAGAGCGCGTAGCGGCCGAAGCTGCCGTAGATCTCCTGCGACAAGAATCCGGTGCGCATCGCGACGAGCGGCTCGCCGATCGGATCGACGACGGTCGGCGACGCGAACAGCATCTCGAGCGTGTTCGGATCGGCACGCAGCGCCTGGCGGATCGCCTTGCCGATCTCCCAGTAGGTCTCCGAGCCATCGACCGAGACGAGATCGGCCGGCGGATCGACGAGGCCCGTCGTCCACGCGAGCGGCAGGACGAACACGCCACGCCGGTCGACGTCGGAGCCCTCGTCAGCGACGCCCCACGCACGAGAGCCGACGAGCGTGTCGATCGCGATGCACGGGTGGAGCGCGTCCCACGCGGCGGCCCGCCGCTGCGCGTACCTGGCGACGCCGAGCTTGCGCGGCATGACCTCGACACGGAGGTAGGTCGCGCGCTTGCCATCGACAAACGTGACCTCGACACGCTCGCCATCGAGCCTGGACACCCGCCCGGTCGCGCCCTGCGGCCGGATCTCTCCGTCGACGATGCGGTCGACACGCGTCGTGACCTCGGTGCCCGGCGGCAGGGGCACCGCCGTCGGATCGAGGTCGGCAAGTCCGCCCAGGCGCAGTGCCATGTCATTGATATGGTGCCACGGGCCCGAATAGTTGGAAGGCGTGGGAGTGTTAGGCCTACGTGGCGCGGCGAAAGCGCAAGAGTGGCCGGCTCGGTGCCGTCGTGATGGCGGCAGTCGTCGCCGCGACGATCGTCGTGGTCATCAAAGTTCGGCGCGACCACGAACGCGAGCCGAAACTCGGGATGCCCCACGACTGCAGGCTCGGCCCGACGACACCCGGCATAGACGTCAGCTACTACCAGGGCGACATCACCTGGCCTCGCGTCGCGCGTTCCGGCGTGAAGTTCGCGTTCATCCGCGTCGCCGACGGCACCGACATCTTCGATACGAAGTTCGAGGCGAACTGGCGCGGCGCGGGCAATGCGAAGATCCTCCGCGGCGCCTACCAGTACTTCCGCGCCGATCAGAGTCCGACCGATCAGGCCGATGTCGTGATCCGCGCGCTGCGCAAGTACGGCATGGGCGAGCTGCCGCCGGTGATCGATGTCGAGGACAACGCGGGCCTGCCACTGTCGACGGTCGCGGCTCGCGCACAGGCCTGGATCGCGCGCATCCGTACCGAGCTGAAGGTCGAGCCGATCGTCTACACGAACCCCGGCATGTGGGCGTATCGCGCCGTGCCCGAGCTCGCGACGCAGACGCTGTGGATCGCGCACTACACGGAAGGCTGTCCCGAGCTACCTCGCCCGTTCGAGAAGTGGAGCTTCTGGCAGTACACCGACAACGGTCGCGTGCCGGGGATCGAAGGCCCGGTCGACCTCGACGTGTTCGACGGCGATCTGACGGGCCGCGCTCGGTGATAGCTCTCGCGGTTCAGGCGGCCTTCGCCGGCATGCCCATGAGGTAGTCGCCGAACCTCGTCGTGCCGAGCGCGGGCGCGATCACGTCGTGCTTCGCGAGCCCGACCGCGAACTGTGCGAACTGCCCCATCCGCGGATGGACGAGCCGCAGCGCCGCCGCGTTCATCGCCGCGAGCCACACCGGGATCGAGCCGATGCGAACGTGCCGACCGGCGCACGCCGCGACGTGCTCCATGATCTCGCGCCGCGTGAACACCTCGGGACCGCCGGCCGCGATATCGCGCGGACCGTCGCCGCCGAGCGCGACGTCGACGATGATCTCGGCGAGATCGCGTTCGGCGATCGGATTTGTGCGCGCCTTGCCGTCGCCGATATCGACGAGGAATCCGCGCCTCGCCATCGGCAAGAGCGCTGCATAGGCGGAGAAGAAGCCGGTCGCGCGGATGACCGCGCCGTCGATGTCCTTCATCGCCTCGGCGACGCGCTCGTGGGCCTCGACATACGCGGTGTCGCGCAGCGCGGGCGAGTGATGCACGCCGACGTAGACGAGCCGCGCGTTCGTGCGATGCGCGGCGACGATCGCGGCGTGACCGATCGGAACATCGACCGCGCGATAGCCGCGCCAGCCGTGACCGAAGCCCAGCGCGACGCTCGCACCGGCGCAGTTGACGATCACGCGGGCATTCGCGCGCGCGATCACATCGGGCTCGCGCAGGTCGCCGTCGCGCCGGCCGAGCGGGATGGCGTGATGACCGCGCGACGACACCTCGCTGCACACCAGGCGGCCCAGCGTCCCACCGCCGCCGATCACGAGCACGTCCATCGCTCTACGATGCGCGGGCTCGCCGCAGCGCACGTGCGGCAAGCGGTCGCGGGATCAAAGGCCGCGATAGTTCAGGCTGAACTCGCCACAACCGGACGCCGAATCGACGACGACGACGATTCGCTGATTCGTCCCCAGTGCGAGCATGAGCGATTCACCGCTCGCGCCGGCGTTGTCGTCGCACGCGAGCTCGGCGCCTGAACATGTCGCGCCGTCGAGCGCGTAGAGCACGGTGTCGAAGTCGGCCGTGACGTCGAACTGATAGTTGCCCGCTTGCAGCACGATGAACTCAAAGCCGTAGTCCGGGCCGCTCGCCCCACCACACGTGCCGCTCACGTCGTTCGTGAACATCGCGAGGTTGTTGCCGCCGCTGCCGCTCGAGCTGTTCGCCAGCGAGAGTCCGTTCGAGAAGCACGCGCTGTCCGTTCCCGCGTTGCACGCGACACCCGAGCCCGAGCCGGAACCGCCGCTGCTATCACTGCCGCCGAGCCCGCCGTCGTCGAGCGGATCGAAGCCGATGCGGCCGCACGCACCGAGTGCCAGCACCAGGAGCACGAGCCGCATGTTCAGGCCGCGACCATCAGCGGAGACGTCATTCGCTAGTACGTCGCCGGGCCCGGCGGCGGTGGCGTACGCGGTGCGTTGAGGCCGACGAACGCCGCGATCTTCTGCTCGGTCTCTTCTTCGATCTGCTCCTTGCCTTCGGTGTAGCCGCGAGCGCGATCGAGGTTCGTGACGACGAGGTCGGTGCCGATCGTCGTCAGGATCATGACGTTCGACTCGAACTTGAGGATCGTCGTGATGACGCTCGTCCACTTCATG
>JABFXX010000083.1 GCA_013368795.1 Kofleriaceae bacterium | reverse complement strand
GTCGAGGGAACGCGCGAGCGCTTCCGCGGCGGCAGCGTGTTCGCGCGCCCCTGCCCTCACGCGAATGCGGCGCGGCGCGAGGCGGCTGCGGAGGCGTATGCAGGCGGGGACCGGACGCGCGCCGTGAAGCTTCTGCGCGAGGTCTGCGCCGACGCGCCCGAGGAGCCTCGCTACAAGCTCGAGCTCGGCGACTTCCTCGTCAGCGGTACGCCGATCGAACAGGCGGAGGCCTTCGCGCTGTGGACGATGCTCGCCGAGAACGAGAACGTCACGTCCTCGCTTCGCGCGGATGCGTACGAGCGCCTGGCGCGGATCGCGTCGTCGGTCGGCGACCTGCCCCGCACGATCGCGCTGATCGGCCGCGCGCGCGAGCTGCCCGTCGATCCGAACGGCAAGCGCCAGCTCGATGCGGAGTGGTTCGCACTGCATCACCAGGGGCCCGCGGGGGCGGCGTTGCGAGGGTACTTCTTCGCGCCCGGTGGCACGTTCGACGCGCCGACGTGGGCCCTGCTCGCGACGCTCGCCGAGCCGGACCTCGGCCTCGGGCATTACCTGCTGGGACTGCAGCTGTCGAACAGCGGCGACTGGCAGGCGTCCGCGGAGTCACTCGATCGCGCGCTGGCGGCGGGGCTGCCCGAGGGCGGCTTCGCGAAGAACGCGGCACGCAAGCTGGCGATCGCGGCGTACCGCGCCGGCGATCGGAAGCGCGTCGAGGACGCGATCGCCGCGCTCCGTGGACCGGGCACGAGCGAGACCGATCATCTGCTCGCCGATGACTGGGCCGAGCGGCTGCGCTTCGACCACAAGTAAAACTTACCGGTACCGAGTCGGCAGATAACAGCGAGTTACGCGCGACAAGTTAAGCAAGTTAAGACCGTCCCCAGTTACATACCCGAGAGGAACAGCCAGCGATGGCCGTCCCACTGCAGGACGAGCTGGTTCTGGTCGCGCTTGTCGGGGCGCTTGGGCTGACCGAGCGCGTTGGGGATCGTGAAGCTCGCGTCGACCAGGACATCGACGGCAGCACGGCAGCCGGTACGGAGCTCGCCCGGGCACGTCTGCTTCACGTTCATGTAGCGCATGGAGTAGCGGATATCGCTGGCTCGCTGGAGGCGCGACGTGAGGACGTTGCGCAGGCCCTCGTAGCCGTAGTCGTCGCTGCCCGACGGCGTGCCCGAGTCCTCCCAGTACTGCTTGTCGGCCATCAGCATGAGGGCGTCGGCATCGCCGTGCTCGACGGCGAGCCGGTACTCCTCACATGCCTCGAGCACGCTCTTGTTGTTCGCCGAGTACGGGATGTTGGGGGCGCCAGCGATGTGAGCTTGGCCGTGGGCACACGCGGCGAGCGAAGCGATCGCGAGAAGAATGGACAGCTTGGTCATCGAGTGTCGAGTGCTGACGTTTGCAGAACCTGCGCCAGCGCCGCAGACGCTACAATGTCGACGTAAGTTCGCCAAGCGATTGGCCTCTCCACGCTTCGACCCTCGCCAGAAAGGCACGAAAATCCTTCTCGGGGTTGGCCACCCTTGCCAAATAGACATCGGTGATGCGGGTGATCGTGAAACGGGTGGCGGCCGCGCGAACCTCGTAGGGAAGCGCCTCGCGGTCGCCGGCCGAGAGCGGGCGCACGCGCTGGTAGCCAGCCAGGAGGGCATGGGCGAGGTCGATGCGCGGCGCGCCGGTCCAGCACCAGTCGTTGATGCAGACCGCGATGTCGTACGCGAGGCTGCCGCCGGAGGCCTGCTCGAAGTCGAGGATGGCGCTGATCTGACCGCCGTCCCAGAGGACGTTGTCGCGGAACAGGTCGCCGTGGATGATCCCCTGGGTCGCGCGGCGGCGAATGGAGGCAACATCGGAGGCGAGGTTCAGCTCCTCGTCGATGATGCGTGTGGCCTTGGCGAGGGCCGGATCGCTGACGCGCGCGATCTTCTCGAACCTGGCGACGAGATGGTCGTGATCGTAGATGCTGCCGCGCCGCCACGCTTTGGGCAGCGTGAGCGCGGCGACGTGGAGGCCGGCGAGGCACTCGCCGAATCGGCTCGCGAGCTCGGGCGTCACGTCGTCGGCGGCGAGGTGATGGCCCGAGCGCCACGCGAACACGCTGCACCACTTGCCGTGGTGACCCGCGAGCGGCGCGTACGGCCGACCGTCGAGCGCGAAGATCGGCGGCGGCGTGACGACGCCCGCCGCCGCGAGCGTGGCGACGACGCGCGCCTCCCACGCGACGTCGGCCTCGGCCTTGCCCTCGTTGACGCGCACGAAGTAGGTGCCGAAA
Source organism: Kofleriaceae bacterium (assembly GCA_013368795.1). Lineage (GTDB taxonomy): Bacteria > Myxococcota_A > Polyangia > Haliangiales > Haliangiaceae > JABFXX01. The sequence goes on along the minus strand of JABFXX010000083.1, from coordinate 8,358 downwards.
TCCGTGACGAGCTCGAAGTTCGTGTTGATCGTGCCGGCCGCGATCGGGACGTACTTCTGCACCTCACCGAGCCCGAAGGACTCGGCGAGCTGAGTCAGCTCGGCCTCGCCGAGCACCGTGAAGGTGCCCATGCGCGGAAGCTATCAGAAGACGCCCCGCGTGCCCCTCATCCTCGCGCCACGCTTCACGCTTTGTCGCGGGTGGGATAGGTTCGGTCGGTGGACTCAGCGGAGCGTGCGCGGCTGGTCGAGGCGCACATGGACCTCGCCCGGAAGGCGGCGGCGATGATCTTTCCGCGGGTCAAGGAGCACATCGAGTTCGAGGAGCTGGTCGCGCTCGCGAATACCGGGCTCGCCGAGGCAGCGACGCGCTACGAGCGGGATCGCGGCGCGACGTTCGCGACGTTTGCGTGGTACCGCGTGCAGGGCTCGGTCATCGACGGCTTGCGGAAGCAGACCAACCTGCCCCGCCGCGTGTGGGCCAAGCTCGTCGCGCTCAGGGCCGCGAGCGAGTACCTGGAGAATCGCGCCGAGCGCGAAGCTGGCGCGGCGAAGCAAGGCGCGAAGCCGCCCGAGGGCGCCGACGCACTCGCCGCGGTGAAGAGCGCGATGTCTGCGATCCGGACGATGTACATGACATCGCTCGAGGGTATGCGCGAGGATGGCTTCGACACGCCCGCGGCTGCGCCCGGCCCCGACGAGCGCATCGACGCGCAGCGGCTGTCGGCGAAGCTGCGCGACGCGATCGCGGCGCTGCCCGAGAAGGAGCGCGCGCTCATGACGAAGCACTACTGGGAGGGTAAGAACCTCTTGGAGGCCGGCGCCGAGCTCGGAATCTCGAAGTCGTGGGCGAGCCGGCTGCACGCGCAGGCGGTCGAGCGGCTGCGGACGATCGTCGACGCCGAGACCTGACGAGGGTTCGCACTTCTACACGCGCGCCCGACGGGATTCGTAGTATCTCCATGCGGTGACAGGACCCGATCCGAAAGCGCGGATGCCGCGCCAGATCCCGTTCATCATCGGCAACGAGGGCTGCGAGCGCTTCAGCTTCTACGGGATGCGGAACATCCTGTATCAGTTCCTGCCGGCGTCGATGCTGCTGCTGCATCTGCCGGAGTCCGCGCGCGCGGGTGCCGCGAAGGACGTCTTTCACATGTTCGTGATGGGCGTGTACTTCTTCCCGCTGCTCGGCGGATGGCTGGCGGATCGGTTCTTCGGGAAGTTCAACACGATCCTCTGGTTCAGCCTGATCTACTGCGCGGGCCACGGCATGCTCGCGATGTTCGAGGACAGCGCGGCCGGTTTCTACGCGGGCCTGTTCCTCATCGCGCTCGGTGCCGGCGGCATCAAGCCGCTCGTCGCGTCGTTCATGGGCGACCAGTTCGACGAGCGAAACAAGCATCTCGCGAAGGTCGTCTTCGACGCGTTCTACTGGATCATCAACTTCGGCTCGTTCTTCGCGTCGTTCTTCATGCCAGTCATCCTGAAGGATTACGGCGCGAAGGTCGCGTTCGGCGTGCCCGGCATTCTGATGCTGATCGCGACGATCGTGTTCTGGGTCGGCAGCAAGCGGTACGTGAGGATCGCGATCGCCCCACCGAACCCGAACTCGTTTCTGCGGGTCATCCGAACCGCGCTGTTCGCGCGCGGTAACGGCGACCGCGTCGGTCTGATCATCGCGGTCGCGGGTCTCGTACTCGCGGTCGGCGCGCTCGCGACCTGGCCGCTCGGCTGGCTCCTCCCGGTCGCGTCGCTCTGTCTCGCGCTCGTCTGCGTACTCGTGTTCGGTGGCATCGGCGCGGGACTGCAGCTCGACCGCGCGCGCGGCGTTCATGGCGACGCTGCCGTCAACGGCGTCCGCGCCGTGCTCAAGGTCCTCGTCGTGTTCGCGCTCGTGACGCCGTTCCACTCGCTGTTCGATCAGAAGGCGACCGTGTGGGTCGAGCAGGCCAAGCACATGGCGTCTCCCGGCTTCACGATCGACCTGTGGTTCATGGAGATGCGCTTCCTGCCGGCGCAGATGCAGCTGTTCAACCCGCTGCTCGTGATGCTCCTGATCCCGTTCAACAACCTCGTGCTCTATCCGCTCCTGCGTCGCGCCGGCTACGAGCCGACGACGCTGCGCCGGATGACGTGGGGCATCGCATTCGCGGGCGCCGCCTGGATCATCGTCGGTGGCCTGCAGCTCGCGATGGACGCCGGCGACAGGGTCTCGATCCTCTGGCAGATCCTCCCCTACGTCGTGCTGACGTTCGGCGAGATCTTCGTCTCGGCGACCGGCCTCGAGTTCGCCTACAGCCAGGCGCCGTTCGAGATGAAGGGCGTGATCATGTCGTTCTGGAACCTGACGACGACGATCGGCAATTTGTGGGTGCTGCTCGTCGACGCGGCGATCCGCAACGACAGCGCGAAGTCGATGATCGCCGATACTGGGCTGTCCGAGCCGGCGTTCCTGATGTTCTTCTTCGCCGCGTTCGCGTTCGTGATCGCGCTCGTGTTCAAGCTGTACACGCGGCGCTATCAGCTCGTCGACAACTACCGGGCCGCAACCGGTGCGGCGCCGCTGCCCGAGGCGCGGATCAAGGAATCGAAGAGCTAGCCGACCTTCGCGACGTCGTTCGGCGCGAGCGTGCCGTGCGCCTGGTAGTAGTCGAACAGGCGACCCCACGTCGTCGTCTCGCGCCACTGCTCGAAGACCTTCCGGTCGCGCAGCGGCCACCGGTAGTAGTCGTGATAGGCCTCCGAGCCCATCACGAACAGGTTCACGAGCGGCGTGTGGAAGAACAGCTTCTGGAACCGCTTGAGCGGGCCAAACCACATCACGTCGCCGACCATCGACGCGCCGTTATCGCCGACGGAGAAGCCCCAGCGCTGGTTCGCGAGATCGACGTCGCCGACGACCTCGATGTCCTCGCGGCGGCCGTGACCGAGGCCCTGCTCGTCGGCCATCGAGATGTACTTGAGCGACATCGGATCGAAGCCCATCATCGACGCCGCGACGCTGTCGATCGCGACCTGATCCTCGGACGCGAGCATCACGTCCTTGATCACCGGGCGCATCGTGCGCGGGCCGGGGCCATCGCCCGCGGTCGTGCCGTCCATGATCGCGAACAGGCCGGCGTGGATCTCTTTCTGGATCGCGAGCAGGTCGACAAGCGTCTCGTGGATCCACGAGTGCGTGTAGTGCCGCTTCGTGTTGAGCAGGCCGCCGAACGCGTTCTTCATCGCGCCGGTCGTCGTCGTGTAGATGTGGCACTTCACGGTCGGCATCTGGATGATGTTCGTCCCGTGGAACGCGTCGGGGATCTGAATGCCCTCGGGGAAGATCTGGTCGAGGACGTTCATCTTCGCCTTCGGCCGGTACACCGACCAGGTCATGTCCTCGGGCTTGAAGTTGTAGCGAACCGGCACGTCGTAGCGCTTGAAGATCGGGACGTAGCCGTTCAGGTCCTCGCCCTTGAACGCGTCGGTGACGACGGTCTTGTTCTGGACGCAGACGAGATCTCCAAAGCCGCGCGCGCGCAGGCTCCGCACCGTGCCCTCGAGCTGCCACGGCGTCGTGTTCGCGCCGGGGAACGGGAAGTGCCACGAGATGTTGTCCTTGAGGATCGTCTGCGCACCGGGACGCAGCGCCGAGCGCACGTCCGCGAGGTCGTAGAGCCGATCGATGTCTTCGAGAACGCGGTCCGGGTTGACCCGGATCACCGCTACCTTCGAGCGCGCCATGGCCGCGACCCTACCGCCGAAAACTTGCGGCGTCGATCCCCGGAGGCGAGTCTGCAGACGTGGGAGAAACCCTCTTTAGCAGCAGCTATCAGCCGGATCCAAAGAGCGCGCGAGACGTGCTCGCGTTCGTGCTGACCCCGGTGCAGGCCTTCGCCCACGTCGACGATCCGGACGAGCTGGAAGCCGTCACCGAGCTACTCGGCTCGGCGAAGGAAGAAGCGATCCAGCGCTGGTTCTCGCTGCGGACCCAGACGGTCGCGAACTAGAGCACTCGAGGATCCAGCACTGGTTCTCGCTGCGGACCCAGACGGTCGCGAACGAGAGCTACTCGAGCTCCATGATCGGATAGTTGAACTCCATCCGTTCCGTGTAGAGCTCGACCTTGACCATCTTGATCTCTTCGGACGTCGAGTCCGAGCGATCGGGAGTCACGCTGACGATGTCGGCGCCGTAGAAGTCGACGTAGAACAACGTGCGGTTGTCCATGTCGTAGGCCTGGAGGTAGCCGTGCTTCTCCTTGGCGTCGCGGACGGAGCCGTTGCCCTTGCCGCCGAACCCGACGCTCGTCGCCATCGCATCCATGAACGGCTGCGCGTCGGCCTCCGGGACGTAGAACGTCAGGTTCGGGTACTCGACGACGGTCGGCGTCTTGACCGCGGCCTTGAACCCACCCGCGTGGTACTCGGCGATGTTCTGCTTCACCGTGAACGAGTCGACCTTCGTGACGCGTCTGCACGCGTCGTCGAAGCCGTCGAGCGCGAAGCGGAAGTTGCAGGCGGCCCAGTTCTTCTGCGCCGCGAAGCCCGACGGCGCCGGGAGCTTCTGGCCGGTGCCCTTCTCGAACGCGATGTCCTCGACGGCGAGCGCGAGCGTCAGGTAGACGGCGTTCTTGTCGCTGGCGTCGAGCTTGGGAAACGTGACTTCCTTGATCAGCGCCTCGGTGAATTTGCGGCGTGCGCGCTCGACGTAATAGAAGTCGGCGGCGACGATCGCACCGTTCTTGCGCGTGCCCTTGCCGGCGAAGAACGCGGTCATCCAGTCGTAGAACGGCTGGGACATCGCCATGCCGACCTGCAGCTTGATGTCCTCGAACTTCGGCTTGCCGAGCTGGCGATAGCGCTGGTAGCCCGTCTGCTCGTTGGCAGCGAACTGATAGGTCATGACGTCGGCCTTGACCCCGCCGCCTTCGATCGAACGGAACAGGCCGACGGGCCCTTTGACGTTGTCGAGCTCGAGGGCGAAGTGCGCTGCTGCGTAGGCGCGTGAGGAGATGGCCATTAGGTGCCCTTTGGGGATTGTATACGGCCGGCGGGAGGTCCCGCGAGGCGCAACCTGTATGCATGCTACGGTTAATGGGCGTGCGGTCTTCCTCGCGCCGCGCCTATGGCTGAATCCAGGCTTCCCACGGTAAGCACCCGGCTTCCCCCGGCATTTCCGCCGCGTTGGGGATTCTTCAAGGGCCTTCTTAGCGGAGCGGTTATCGAAGTGCCCGCGCTGGCCTCGGGCGTGTGGATTCTCGCGAGGTTAGGCGTGGGAGATCCCTCGGTCCCGTTCATGTCGATCATGCGGCTGACCGCGGTGTTCGCGGGAGTCGCGGCCCTGTTCACGGCCGGGGGCATCGGCCGGCTCACCGCCCATGCCTCCGTCGACAAGGGCGGCGGGCGGCGGCGGGCGATGGTGGTCGGCGCCCGGGCCCACGCCGCGGCGAGTGCCGGCCTGGTCCTGATCGCCGCGATCCCCCACGGCCACTTCCCCGATCGCGGGATCGCGTGGCTCCTCATCCCGATCGTCGGCGCGGCGATCGGTGCCGTGTGCGGCGCGGGGATCGGCGCGATCTGCGGCGGCGCAGCTCCCGTCCGGATCGGCGACGTCATGGCCGCCGCGATCAAGAAGCCGAGCGAGGCACTCCGCCAGCTGCTCGATCCGGAGGACCTGATCAAGCTCGGCGCGGCGGTCCGCCACCGCACGACCCAGATGTTCGAGGGAATCTTCGAGCCAGCGGAGCGTCCGCCTGCCGAAGCAGAGAAGAAGGTCCCGGGCAGTGCGGCGACGTCGGAGGCCAAACCGGTCGAGCCCCCGCGAGAGTGACATGGCGGCCGACTCGCACGATGCGGTGACCTCCGAGCCGTTCGATCCGGCGACGAGCCTCGACTTCGCCGGGGGATTTCACAAGGGACCCGAGACCCACGAGCTGCGCACGCTCGCGATCGCACTGCTCGCGTCGCTCCTTCTGTGGAACCTGCCGTTCGCCGGCGTCCTGCTCTACCCGTTCAAGCTGCTCGCGACGTGGCTGCACGAGCTCTCGCACGGCCTCGCGATGATCATCACGGGCGCCGGGTTCGATCACGTCATCATCTATCGCGACACGAGCGGCCTCGCGTACGCGTACACGTCGGTCGGCTCGTTCGGCACCGCGATCATCGCGGCCGCCGGCTACATGGGCACGCCGCTGTGGGGCGCGCTGCTCCTCGTCGTGACGCCGACCGGACGCGCCGCGCGGCGCGCGCTGCTCGTGCTCGCGGGCCTGCTCGTCCTGACAACGATCCTCGTCGTCGCGCCCGCACCGAACGGCGACCGCTTCGGTCAGTGGGTGACGCCCGCAATTGGCGCAGGCATCGCGATGTGTGCGGTGCTCCTGCCGGACCGCTGGCGCGTGCTCGGCGCGCACTTCATCGCCGCGCAGTCGTGCGTCAACGCGCTGCTCGATATCCGCGTGCTGCTGCGGCCCTCGCAGGTCGTCGACGGCAAGGTCGCCGGCATGTCCGACGCGCACAACATGGCGCTGTCGACGTTCGGCACGACCGCGACGTGGGCCGTGTGGACGTGGGCGATCATCTGGCTCGCGTGGTCGCTCGCCGTGCTGTTCATCGCGCTCAGGATCAGTGGATCGCGGGCGTCGAAGCGCGCAGCGCGGTCCGCTCGCGCCACGGCTTCACCTCGAGATGGAAGTGATCGTGATGCGCATCGTCGTAATCCGGTGACAGCACCAGGTGAAACAGACCCGAGCGCACCAGCTGGCACTGGAGCACCTTGAGGACGGCGCCGCCTTGCGTGAGCGGCGCACCGACGCAGTCGATCGCATCGCCCAGGCCCTGCTCGTAGTCGCGATCGATCCTCAGCGCGCCGAGGTCGTCGCCGGCGAACGAGTGGACATCGATCGCGAGCCCGTAGCTGTGCTTGCTCGGGTGGTCCGTGCCGCGCACGTTGCGCCGCGAGTACGCCGACGAGAACGATGCGGTCGCGACGCCCATCGCGCGAAGATAGCGGCCGGCCTCGTCGAGCGAGACCGCGAGCGAGCAATCGATCACGAGCGGCTGGTGGCTCGCGAACGTGACGCCGCCGAGCGGGCCCTCGATCTCGACCCCGAGCTCGATGCCCGGCTTCTTCGTCCGCTGGTAACTGATGTGGCGCGCGTCGAGCTCGTCGTAGCAATCGGCGCGCGCGTGGCCCGCAGCGATCGCGACGAGGCCGATGGCGAGAACGAGGCGCACGACGAAAGCGTCGCCGAGGCGCCCGGGGCGGGCAAGTTCTCGCTCAGGGGGCCGGCTGGATCGACGCGAGCATCGCGGTGAAGAAGCCCGGTGCCCAGCGCGCCATCGTGTCGGGCATGTAGAGCGCGGCCGTCAGCACCTCGACGTCGTCGATCCGCTTTGCGGCGAGCACGACGCGAATCGGCTGCGTGCTGATCGCGTCCTCGGCCTTCGCGATCAGCTCGACGGACACCCAGCCGGCCGGCAGCGGGATCACCGAAGCGGTCGCGGTCTTCACGTCGGTGAGGCCGAGCTTTGCGGCGTTGGCCTTCTCGGCTTCGAGGTCGAGCTTGTCCTCGAGCGGGCCGGCGCCGAGCGGGCCGCGATGCACGTAGATCTGTGACGATGTATCGGGCTCTGCGAACAGGCCCTTGTCGCCGCTCCATGTCTCGGGAATCGCGAGCGTCGCGCCCGTGACCGTGCGGCGCACGATCGGCGCGGCGGCGAGATTGTCGGCCATCGACGTCCGCACGACGAACACCGCGCTCGCGATCGAGATCGCGATGAACGCGAGCGCGACGAGACGCGCGAGGTGCTGCCCGAGCTTGTGCCAGTGCGCGTTCGGCGAGAACACGAAACCGGCGAGCGCACCGACGATGAGGCCGCCGCCGTGCGCCCACTGATCCATCGCCGGGTAGACGAAGCCGATGCCGAGCTGCGCGACGGTGACCATCGCGATCGCGCCCCACACGCCGCGCGACCACGCGAGACGATGCCGCTTGCGATGCCACGTGAGCTCGACGAACACAGCGCCGAGCACGCCGAACAGCGCCGCCGACGCGCCCGCCGTGATGCCGGCAGGTACCGCGTAGAGACTCGCGAGCATGCCGCCGATCCCGGCGAGCCCATAGATCGCGACCGTTCGCCACGATCCGAACATGTCCTCGACGATGCGGCCGAGCATCCACACACCGACTGCGTTGGTCAGCAGGTGCAGACCGCCGATGTGGATGTAGTTCGCGCTGACGACGCGCCACCACTGGCCGTCGTGAACGAGGCCGCGGACGAGCGCACCGTCGCGCAGGAGCACGCCGACATCGGTCGACGGGCCGAGCACGAGCGAGGTGACGAGCGAGACCGCAACCAGCGACAGCGTGATCAGC
>JABFXX010000241.1 GCA_013368795.1 Kofleriaceae bacterium | reverse complement strand
TGGTTCAACTCGTCCACGTACCGCTGAGCGCTACCAGCCCTTCATCACGCGGTAGATGCCGCATGACGTGACCACGTAATCGGGGTCGCCGAGCAACTGCTTTCGGCGAGCGTCACAGTCCTTGATGGACGCTGCGCATACGGTCTTTGCGCTGCCATCGATCGCCTTCGTCACGTCGAAGCAAGATCCGGCGGTACGAACCTCGCACGGCGCTGCACCTTCACTCACGGTCGCGGCGCATGCCTTCTCGTCGTCGAGGAAGCACTCTCCGACGTCGGGCGCAGTGATGTTGCACCAGAGCCGCTTTGTACCGGTCTTGATCTCGCGTGCGTCGCCGGAGGCGCCGGTGACGGCGGGTGCGGGGGCGCCAGCTGCAGGTGCGGCATCGTGTTCGGAAGCGGCAACGTCCTGGTTGTTGCGGATCGCTTCGGCGAGGTCTTTTGCTGCCTTCGATCGGTTATCGGGCTGAGTAGGGCAAGCCTCCCAGTCGGGGCCCGCCACGCTGTTCAATACGAACCGCTGGCACTGGGAATCAACAGTGAGCATCCCGCCGCTTGTCGAGACCTTCCACCGATAACGGTACTCCGTGCCCATCACTCTGGCGACGTCCCACTCCGTTACGAGCACGCCGGCGGCTTCGTCCTTGGTCGCGACCGTCTCGCCCATGTCCGTGAGCGTGCGACTCGCCCGCGCGAATGCATCGCGCGGTACGGGCACCGTCACCGGCTTGAACCTTCCGTGCGCACAGCTGCAACATATCGCTGCGCTCAGAACCACAACTGCAACACGCATGACGGCCACGTTAGCACGCGAAGATCTTCCACCGGGGAGTCGTCGAGCTGCTACTGGCAGCTGTGGCAGAGGTTCGGCGACGAGGTGCAGCCGAGGCCGCTGCGACACGCGATCGAGCTACACGAGATCGAGCCGCCGAAGCAGGCCTGGTTGCCCGTGCACATGACGTCGCACGCGCACGAGTTACCGCACGCGACGTTGCGGCATGACTGCACGCCGTTGCACGTCACCGAGCACGCGCCCGGACCGCACGCGACCTGGTCGCAGGACTGACGCGCCGAGCACGAGATCTGACACGACGCGCCCTGGAGGCAGTTGATGCCCTGGCGGCACGCGTTGTCCTGGTTGCAGCGGATGTCGCACTTGAACCCGGCGGGGCAGACGATCGGTTGGTTGCAGGCGCCGTTCGCCATCGCGCAGTCGATCACGCAGCTCTTCGTCGTCGCGTTGCACGAGGTGCACTGCGACGGGCAGCCGGGCTGGCCGCCGTCGGGCGTCTTCGGCGCGTCGACCTTGCCCGCGTCGACGACGGGGCCTTCGCCGGTGATGCAGAAGCCGTCGCTGCACGTGCGTCCGGGCTCGCAGTCGGAGCTCTTGGTGCACGCGTACTGATCGCTGCGATGGTTGATCGAGCAGCTCGTCGTCGCGGAGACCGCGATGAGGAGGCCGATGATCGTGCCGAGTAGCGCCGTCTTCATCGCCCACCTCCGAACGAGAGCACGACGCCAGCGCCGTGCGGGAACACGGCCGGCGCGACGACGGCCTGCTGCGAGCTCGCCGTGCGGCGACCGCGCCAGTAGTAGTAGCCGCTGACACCACCGACGACGAGGCCGGTGAGGAAGAACAGATTGCCGGCACCGGCGTACGCGTCGGCGTCGCCCTCGAGGTCCTGCAGGTGGCGGAGGTCGGCAACCGTGTTCGCCGGCGCGTCGTCGATGTCGTGCTGCACGCCGTTTGCCTGCGACCACATGACGAACGACAGCAGCACGAACGCGCCGCCGGCGGCCATGCCGATCTTCTGGAGGCGACGATTGCGCTGACCACCGTCGTCGCGCGGCATCGGGGTCACCTGGTTCGTCGGTGCGGCGGTGACCGTCGTGTCGATCGGCGCCGTGCTCGTGTCGGGCACCGGCGGCGCCGGCGTCGGCTCCGTTGTCGTGGTCGTCGCCGACGGCGTTGGCTCGAGTGTCGTCTCGAGCGGCGGCTGCGCCGGCTCGTTGAACGTGCTGCCGAGCGCGGTACCCGCCGACGCGGCGGTCGCCTTGAGGCCGAAGATCGGGCCGATATCGGCGTCGAGCTTTCCTTCGGGCGCCCGGCCGGCGACGATCGTCGTCTGCGCGGTCTTCGGCGCGACGCCCTTCGCGATCCGGCGCACCGTGACGTTCGTGCCGTTCGCGGTCGAAGTCGCCGTCGTCGCGATGATCTCGTCGACGCCGAGCGTCGCGAGCACATCGTCCTTGCACGAGGCTTCGCTGAGGTTACAGCCGACGACGGCCGCGGCATCGGTGAACGTGATGTCGCCGCCCTCGACCTTGCCGTCGAGGTTCTTCGCGAGGCGCAGCACGTGCGTGTCGATGTTGGTGCGCGTCGATGCGTCGGCGGTGCCTTCCGTACGCATCACGAGGATGTTGCGAGGTCCCGCGCTCGCCACACCGGCGGCGAGCACGACGAATACGAACGTGAGGATCGCAGAGCGCTTCATGAGCCCAACCTCTCCAGGCGGCCGCGGATGTTATCCGCATCTCCCGCGCCCGGCGCGAGCTGGAGGTAACGACGGAATGCGGCGCGCGCCTGATCGCGCTCGCCCATCTTCTCGAACACGAGGCCGAGGCCCCGCCACGTCGGTGCGTAGTTCGGATTGCCCGCCAGCGCCGAGCGGAGCGACGCGAGCGCCGCCGACGTCTCGCCGCGCGCGAACTGCTGGAGGCCCGTGCGGTACGCCGCCTCGTAGTTGCCCTTGGGCTCCGCCTTCGCGACGGTCTTGGGCTCGGCCTTCGTCGTCTTGGTCGTCTTCGGCGTTTCGGTCTTCGCGAGCGACTTGGGCTCGGTCTTCGTGGTCTTCGTCGTCGGTTCGGTCTTCGTCGTCGGCTGCGTCTTCGCGACCGTCGTCGCGGCCTTCGTGGTCGTGGGTGCGGCGGTCGTCGCGGCCTGCGTGGTCGTGGGCGTCGGCGCGACCTTCGCCGTGGTCGTCGTCGCCTTCGTGGTGGTCGGCGCGGTCGTGTTGGGCGCGATCGCGGTCCTGGCGGTGTTGGTGGTCGTGGGCGCAGTCGTCGTGGGCGCAGTCGTCGCGGTCCTGGCCGTGTTGGTCGTCGTGGGCGCGAGCGTCGCGGTCCTGGCGGTGTTGGTGGTCGTGGGCGCGTTCGTGGTTGGCGCGGTCGTGGGCGTCGTCGTCGTGGACGGCGCCGTCGTCGCGGACGAGGTCGCGATCCTCGCGGTGTCGCTCGGAGCGGTCGGCGTGGTCGCATTCGCCGTGTTCGCAGCAGTCGCCGTCGTGTTCGAGGCAGTGGTCGGCGTGGTCGCGGTGGTCGTCGCGACGCTCTCCGTGGCCGTCGTGGACGGGCTCGGCGACGGCGCTGTCTCGGGCGCCGCACTACCGGTCGGGGCCGCGCTGCCTTGCGTCGTCGCGACATCCGTCGTCGCGGGCGCGGTCTCCGTCGGTGCCGTCGGCGAGGCCTCCGGCGCGGTCGGGCTCAGCTCGCCCTGGATCGCCTGCTTCGGCTTCTCCTTCTTCGTCTTGTTGCCGCCGAAGCCGACCATGATGATGACGACGAGCAGCACGAGGCCGACGCCGCCGCCGATCACGTACGTCAGGATCTTCTTGTTGTTCGTCGTCGGGGCTTCGTAGTCGTCGTCGCTGTAGTGATCGGGCGCGATCGCGTCGTGCTTGTCGGTGCCCCAGCCCCAGCCGGCGAGCACGTCCTTGGACTCGCGGCCCGGCGGGGGAAGCGCGACCACGGACGCCGGATGCGGGGTCGCGTCGGAATTCGACGTCGCGCGGTTCGAGCCTTCGCTCTCCGACTTCGCGCGGTTCGATCCTTCGCTCTCCTTCGCGCGCTTCGAACCTTCGCTCTCTGCCTTCGCGCGCTTCGAACCCTTCGCGCGCTTACCCTCGCGCTCCGACTTTGCGCCCTTCGATCCTTCGCCTTGCGACGGCCCACGCGCCGCGGCCTTGTCGTCGGGCTTCTGTGCCGCACTCGCGTCGACGGCGGTCGCGACCGGCGCGGCTGCGCTCGCGGCGGGCGAGCTCGTCGCCGCGCTAGCCGTCACCGGAGGCGCCTCGCGGCGCACGCTGTCCGGTACCGGCGGATCGACGATGGTCGGCCGAGCATCCTTGCCGTCGCCGAGCGCAGGCGTCGTGTCGACGACCGGCGGTGTCGCGTCGACGAGCGTGTCCTTCTTCGACGCCTCGGCGGTCTTCGCGTCGACGAGCGTGTCCTTCTTCGACGCCTCGGCGGTCTTCGCCTCGGTGCTCTCGACGGACTTCGTCTCGACGTGCTTGGCCTCGACCTTCGGAATCTCGGTGCTCTCGACGATGGTCGCAGGCTGCTTGGCCTCGACCTTCGGAATCTCGGTGCTCTCGACGATGGTCGCAGGCTGCTTGGCCTCGACCTTCGGGATCTCGGTGCTCTCGACGATCGTCGCGGGCTGCTTCGGCGGATCGACGAGGATCGCCGGCTGCTTCGCCGCCTCGGGCTCTGCCTTCGTCCCGACCTTCACCTGCGGTGGCACGCTGACCGCGATCGTCGAGCGATCGCTGCGCGCGGGCGGCGTCGAGCCGTTCGGCAGCACGGGCGGCAGCGGCACGATCGGCGTCTCGCTCGGCGCCGGCGTCGGCACCGTCGCGATCACCGGGGCGTGCGTCGGCGCGCTCTTGTCTTGCCACTCCGCGGGCGTCGGACCGCCGGCGACCCCGATCGGCGTCGGCGCAGCGGCGGCCGCGGGGAGCATCCCGCCGGGGCCTGACGTGTGACCGATCAGCGTCTGCGTCCCGACGGCGCTCGGCAGCTTCTTGTCCTCGGGCGGCTGCGACGCGCTCGGCGTACGTGCGAGCGCGGGCTGCTGGCTGAGCGGCTTCGTGACCGGGAGGGCGACGTTGATCTTCTTCGCCGCCTCACCTTGGGACTTCAGATACGCGGCGATCTTGTCGTCGCTGTCCTCGTAGCCGGCCTCGGAGAGGAACTCCTCGATCTCGACGGCCATCGACTTGAGGCTCTGGTAGCGATCGGCGGGATTGCGCGACAGCGCGCGCATGCAGATCGCCGACAGCTCGGCGGGCACGTTGGCGTTGAGCTCCGACGGTGGCTGGATCTCGCGCTCCTGCACCGCGACCTTCACCGCCGCGTCGTTCATCGCGTCGAACAGGCGCTGGTGCGTCAGCGCCTCCCAGAGCACGGTGCCGAGCGAGAACACGTCGCTGCGGCGATCGCCCGAGCCGCCGCCTGCCTGTTCGGGCGACGCGTAGCCGAGTCCGACGGATTCGCCTTGCGAGAGCTTGGCGTCACCATCGGAGGCGAGCGTGATGTTCGCGGGAGAGATCGGACCGACGGATTTGCCGGCGCCGGCCTTCTGCTGGGCCGCGTGTACCTGCATCGCGATCTTTCCGATCACGCGTGCGCTACTGAGCTCATCGAGCCTCTTGCCCGTGCGCCCGGCCTCGATCAACGAGCGAAGCGTATCGGCTGCCACGGGGCACATCGTAACCGAGCCACGAGCCGGTTTCCGCTGTTCCAACCCTGCACAGTGACGGGACGTAACCTACATCGCGGTCGTGTTACACGAAACATTCTGCAATGACCGCGACGCTGCCACGCCGCGTACTCCTCGGTGCGGAGCTGCCCGGCGACGACGAAGCATTCACCGTCGACGGCGTACGCATCGTCGACGTCGTACCGGGCGGGATGGCCGATCGTGCCGGCATTTTGCCCGGCGACACGCTCATTACCCTCGCGGGTACTCAGGTACGCGATCTGTGCGAGCTCGCGGTCGCGCTGCGACGTGCCGGTGCGGCGTCGATGGCAGAGCTCGTCTATCTCCGCGGTGGCGAGCGCGTCGCGCGCACCGTCGAGACCGTTGCGATGCCGGCCGAGCAGGTCGACTGCGCCATCGTCGACTACGGCATGCTCGAGGTCGCGGGCGCGAGGCTGCGCACGATCGAGAGCCGTTGCGGATCGCCGCGCGCGCTCGTGCTGGTGATCCAGGGCATCGCGTGCGAGTCGGTCGATCATGCGGCATCGCCCGATGCGCCGCTCGCCATGCTCGTCGCGGAGCTCGCGCGCGCCGGCTACGACACGTTGCGCTTCGATAAGCGAGGCGTCGGCGACAGCGAAGGCGGACCCTGTCGCGACATCGACTTCGAGACCGAGCTCGCCGACGCACGCGCGGCCGTGGCGCTCGCAGCCGACCGCGCACGCTCGCGAGGTATCCCGCTCGTCATCCTCGGCCACTCGGTCGGCGGGATCATCGCGCCGCTCGTCGCGCAGCAGGCGCGCACGCTCGCCGGCATCGTCGTCTACGGCACGCCGGTGATGCGGTGGATCGATTGCCTCGTCGACAGCACGCGGCGCCAGCTCGAGCTGCGCGGGGCGAGCGAGGCCGAGATCGTCCACCGCGAGGACGAGATGCGCGCGCTCGCCGATCGCGGCGAGCTCAACGGCCGCTCGGCCGCGTACCACCGCCAGCTCGCGGCGGTCGATATCGAGGGGGCGTGGCGCACCGTCGAGGTCCCGGTGCTCGTCGTCCGCGGCGAGCACGACTGGGTCGTTCGCGCCGACGACCAGGCTCGGATCGCATCGCTCGCGCGCGCTGCCACGACGATCGTCGACGTGCCCGGCCTCGATCATCTGTTCGGCTGGCACGCCGATCACGAGGCGAGCCTCCGTGATTACGGTATCGGCCGCGCCGACGAGTCGCTGTCGACCGCGCTCTGCCGCTGGCTCGATCCGCTATCCTCGGCGCCATGACGCTCGTGCCGTGTCCGCGCTGTCGCCGCCATGTTCTCGCCGACGATCACGCGTGCCCGTTCTGTGGACTGTCCCGCTGGTCGCGCATCGCGGTCCTCGCCGGTGCGCTCGCGCTGCCCGGGTGCTGGCGCGAGAAGCCCGCGGCCCAGCCACCTGCGCCGGTGGAGCACACCACGACGACCGAGGCCCCCGTCGAGCAGAGCTTCCCGCGCGTCGCGACCGCGAAGATCACGGGCATCGTCACGAACACGCGCACGAGCAGCCCGCTCGTCGGCGACCTCGTCTATCTCGTCGGGCCGGACGGCGACGAGCGCCACGTGGCGACCGACGAGAACGGTCGTTACGAGTTCGGATCGCTCGTCGCCGGTGACTACTTCCTGCGCGTGCACGTCGACGCCCATCGTCAACAGGACGAGAACGTGAAGACAGCCGGCGATCGCATCACGGTGAAGGTTGGTGAGACCGTGGAGCACGACGTGAGCACGTATCGCATGGACCCTCGCGCGAAGATGCCGTACGGCGCACCGCCGGCGCGGTCGCGCGTGGTCTAAGCTCGAGCCATGAGCCTTCAGCCGTGCCCGTCGTGTCGCCGTCACGTCGCCGATCGCGAGCACGCGTGTCCGTTTTGCGGTGCGCCGATCGCCGCCGCGCCCGCGCCGTCGACGCCGAAGCGCCTCACGCGCGCCGCAATCTTCGCGAGCACCGCGCTCGCGGTGCCGGCGTGCTGGAGCTCCGCGCATAAAGAGACGCCGATCAGCAACGTCGGAAGCGGCAGCGATGAACCGGCCGACGACACGCCTGCGCCTGCGCCCGGCACGGGAACGATCGTCATCACGGTCGTCGACTCGAACACCGGCAATGCGGTGCAGGGCCGCTGGGTGCGCCTCGTCGGTGGGAAGTCGCCGGCGAACCAGCAGGTCGCAACCGATGCGAACGGCAACGCGACGTTCGCGAACGTGCCGCCGGGTACGTACCAGGTCCAGTCGCACGACGGTCACCCGCGTCACTCGCCGTCGGTGCTCACCGTCCGCGTCGAGGCCGACCAGAGCTCGCAGGAGACGATGACCGTCTACGTCGCGCCGAGCAATCCAAACAACATCCCGATGCCGTACGGTGCGCCACCTGCGCGTCGTCGCGTCGTGTAGCGTCGAAGCATGCAGCTCGAGCCCTGCGCGCAGTGCAAGCGTCACGTCGCGGTCGATGCCACGAAGTGCCCATTCTGCGACGCACCGATCGGCGCGTCGCCGCCGCGGTCGGCGCTCGTCGGACGGTGGAGCCGCGCTGCGATCTTCGCGGGCGCGACGACGCTGACCGCCTGCTACACGAGCAGCACCGGCGCGACGAACACGCAGATCCAGAACGACACGAAGACCGCGCCGACGAAGGTCGCACAGCCCGCGCCGGGCACCGGGACGGTTCATGGTGTGGTCACCGATCAAAACGGCGCGCTCATCCCGAACATGCCGGTCGCGCTCGCGATCGCCGGCACGTGGGACAGCCAGCAGAACACGAAGACGGATGCGCGCGGGGAGTTCGTGTTCGCCGACGTGCCGCCCGGCGACTACCAGGTCATCTACGAGATGCCGAGCCGTCCACACGAGGGCCCGAACCTGCGTGACGTGAAGGTGGAGGCGGACAAGATCGTCGAGGCGAACGGCAGGATCTATCCGCATCCCGTCGACACCGGTCCATGCTGCAAGCCGTACGGTGCGCCGCCCGCGCGCCGGCGCGTCGTCTAGAACGACATGACCAGCGCGACCTCGAGCGCGGTGTCGTAGCGCACGAGCTCTTCCGGCGGGCTGGTGTCGAACGCGAACGTGAACGCGGTGCGCAGCGAGAACCGGCTGGCGAGCTTGCTCTGCACGGCGAGCTCGCCGAGCAATCGAAAGTCGCTCGGATCGTCGAGGCGCGGCTGGAAGTACAGCGTCTCGACGATGTCGACGGTCGGATTCGCGCCCTGGTGGCCGGTGACATACGCCGAGCCTCGATGCGCGAGCGTGCGCGCGCCGGCGTCGGTGGTGCCCATGCGATCGTCGAGCTCCTCGACCTCGAGCATGTAGGCCGCGCCCGCGAGCAGACCGAACGCGGGCTTGTCGACGATCCGGTACGCGGGGCCCGTACCCGTCAGCGCGCGAAAGCGGAGCCGCCGGAACTGATCGTACTCGTGCTGCGCGAACGCCTCCCAGCGCCACGCCTCGTCGAGCTTCACGCGCGCGCGGAGGTGCTCGAACGTCTTGCGCGTCAGCAGCACGCCGCGGCTCTTGCCGTAGCCGCCGCGTGCGATCGCGAGGCCGATCCAGCGGCCGTGGCGAACCACCGTCGAGCCGCCGGCGCCGACGTCGAGGATCGGGTTGTTGCCTTCGCGCCAGTTGACCTTGAGAGACAGCTCGCCGGAGACGCCGTCCTCTGCGGGCGGTTTCGCGAGCGCGCCTTGCACGTTCACGATCTGGGCGCCGGCCACACGCGGCGCGAGGAGGACGAGCAGACAGCCGAGGAACAGTACGACACGCACGACGATCAAGACGGACGCGAGCCGTCGATGTTCTCGACCACGAGCTCGAACTTGCCCTGATCGAACGGCAGGCCCGGCGCGCGTTCGATCTGCACGAGCCGCTCGCGCTTGCCGATGCGCTGCATCTCGAGCGCGCGGTGATGACACATCGGGTTGTTGCCCGGCTTGCCGAGCAGCGCCTCGCTCGTCCACGTGCAGCCGCCCTTGCACACCGAGGCGTAGTAGCAGCTCGCGCAGTAGCCCCACAGGCTCTCGACGCCGCGCCCGCGATTGAAGCGCATCGGCGCCGAGCGCTCCCAGATGTCGACGAGGCGCGCATCGCGCACGTTCCCCGAGCCCCACGTCTCGGTCGCCATCGACGGACAGCCCTTGATCGTGCCGTCGGCCTCGATGCCGATGCCCCACACGCCAGCGCCGCAGCCGACGTGATGGCCGCGCGGTAGCGTGCCTCGCAACGTCGTCTCGTACGGGCCGAAGTAGCCGACGTTGTTGCCCGGCCACAGCAGCACGTCGGCCTCCTTGCAGCGCGCCGCGAGCCGATCGAGCACCGGGAACAGCTCGAGCAGATCGTACGGCTGGAGGATCCACTCGGGGCGATCGGCCGCACGTCCCATCGCGACGGTGATCTGGATCTGCCAGCTGTGCACGCCGCGCGCGATGATCGTCTCGAGCACGTCGGGCAGCTCGGGCATCGACAGCTTGTTGATCTGCGTGTTCGCCGAGACGAGCACGCCCGCCTCGTGAAGGTTCGCCATCGCCTCGATCGCCGCGGTCCACGAGCCCGTCACGCCGCGCTGCGTGTCGTGCGTCGCCTCCAGGCCGTCGAGCGACACGCTCGCCGAGAGCAGGCCTGCCTCCTTCGCGGCGCGGGCGCGCTCGCGCGTCATGTTGCGACCGCCGGTGGTCAGTAGCGGCTCCATGCCGCGCTCGGCGAT
Source organism: Kofleriaceae bacterium (assembly GCA_013368795.1). Lineage (GTDB taxonomy): Bacteria > Myxococcota_A > Polyangia > Haliangiales > Haliangiaceae > JABFXX01. The sequence goes on along the minus strand of JABFXX010000241.1, from coordinate 470 downwards.
GCGCGCGATGATCTCGAGCCAGTCCTCGCGCAGGTACGACTCGCCGCCGATGAGGACGACCTCGATCACGCCGAGGTCGGCGAGCTGATCGACGAGCGAGAGCGCCTCGGCGGTCGACAGCTCGTCGGGCCGGGCGCGGCCGGCGCGCGAGCCGCAGTGGCCGCACGCGAGGTCGCAGGCGAGCGTGATCTCCCAGACCGCAAGGATCGGTCGGGCCGCCGTGTCGAGCGCGCGGACCTCCGCAGCGAGGTTCAGCTCGCGCTTGGCCGGCGGCGCCTTCGGCGCGAGCGGCAGTTTCTTCACCACGCTCGTCCTAACACGCGTTGCCGTTCGCAACGTCACCGACGGAGCGTGATCAATAACATGTTGATCTCCAGACGCTCTTCGGGGCACGAATCGTGCTCCCCATGCCCGCCGTGTCGCGCGTTCTAGCGTCGGTCCTCGCCTTGGGTCTTGCCGCCTGCGGTGGT
>JABFXX010000146.1 GCA_013368795.1 Kofleriaceae bacterium | reverse complement strand
ACCACGCGCTGCCCCTCGAGCGGGCGCGCCGCCCACGGTCCACTCGCGCGCGCCAGCGGCTCGGGCAACGGGATCGGGAGCTTCAGCGCGCCCACGACGGAGCGCGCGCGCTTGTTGGTGCCGAGCGCGAGCAAGAGGTCGTTCATCGTGCTTCTCCGATCTGGTAACGGCCCGCGAGGTACGGGGCGCCACCCGGGGCATCGCCGACGAAGATCTCGCCGGCTGTCGTCACGTAGACGCCCACGCGCGCCGGCAGCAGCAGCGGCCGCGTGAAGCGGACATCGAGGAGCTCGAGGCGGTTCGCGTCGCCCGCGAGCTGCGTGCGCACGACAGCGGCGGCCGCCAGCGCGAACGTGCCGAACCCGTGCAAGATGCAGCCGCGGAACCCGGCCGCGCGTGCGTACGGTGCGACCCAGTGGATCGGATTGAAGTCGCCGGTGAGCTTCGCGAAGTCGAGGCCCGCGTTCGCCGACAGCCGCGGGCGTGCGAGCTCGCGCGCATCGGCGGCGATCGCGAGCGGCGCGCCCGGCGCCTTGGGCTCCTTCTTCGCCGCGAGCGGTACGTACGCCCGAAGCTCGGCAACGAGTGCGTCGGGCGCCGCCGCGCAGCCGGTCTCGATTCGCGTCGTCAACACGACGCGCGACTCGGTCTCGTCGACCGCAGCGAGCCGCGCGCGCACGAGCAGCGTCTCACCTGCTGGGATCGGGCTGTTGATCTCGAGCCGGCAACCCGCGTTGACCACCTTCGTCAACGGATACGGCAGCGAGCCGAGCGCGCGCGACGCCGTGGCGAGTGTCCACTGCGGGAACATCTGCGGCGGCAGCTGGCCGCGGTACGACGCGGGATCGCCGCCGGTCGTCGCGACGAACGCGCGCACGAGACGAGGCGACGGCGCCTTCACCTCGTTCTCGATCCACGGCCCCGGCACCTCTGGCTTCGCGCCGGCCTTCGCGCCGCGCAGCGCGCCGAGCGCGGTCGCGCCGAGCGCGCGCAGCATCGGGCCGTGCTCGAGCACGTGTCTCATCGCCACGGTCATGACCGCCTCCCCTTCTTCGCCGGCTCCGCGGCAGCCCGCCGCCGGCCGAACAGACTCGCCTTCGCGATGCGCGCGAGCTCGCGGTCGTAGCGAGCCTGGCCGCCGGCGTCGAGCACCGACGTCGTGACCTCGGCGACCGCCGCGGCGCCGATGATCATCTGCATGACGTGAAGCACGTACGCGTCCGGATCGATGTCGTCGGACCGCTCGCCGAGCCCCGTGCGGATGTAGCCGCCGATGCCGCGCAGGATCGGCGCGATCGCGCGCAGCATCTCGCGCGCCTCCGCCGGCCGGTCGAGCGCCTCGCGCACGATGAACCGCGCGCGCTCCGGGCTCGCCGCGAAGAACCGGTAGACCTCGTCGAGGACCGAGTCGAACCGCTCGTCGCTCGCGGTCGCCGACAGCAGCAGCCTCGGCAGCTCGTCGCGCCAGTGCGCGAGGATCGAGTCGAGCACGCCGCGGCGGATCTGCTCCTTCGACGGGAAGTGGTGCAGCACCGCCTGCTTGGTCACGCCGACCTCGTCGGCGATGTCCTGCAGCGGCGTCGCGTCGAACCCGCGCGCCGCGAACAGCCGCGTCGCGGCCTCGATGACCTGATCGCGGATCGGGAGCTTCTGGGCCGCGCGCGCTACCATCTGGTCCGTACCTCCTTACCAATTGGTAAGGAGCGGAGTCAAGGAGGACCTGAGAGCCCTCCCGGGTCGCCCGTGGCCCCGCGGACTTAGGCGGCGGTCTTCGCGCGGCGCGGGCGGAGGTCGCCCGTCTTCTCGACCGCGCGGATCGCCGCGTCGCGGATCTCCTGCAGGTCGGCGCGCAGCGCCTCGTCGTCGCCGGCGCGCAACAGCGCGATCTCGATGAACCCGACGATCGTCATCACCTGATCGTCGATCGCGTCGACGCTCGCTGCGAACACCTGCACGTCCTCTTCTCGCGCGACCCTCATAAATTCCTCCAGCACCGTCACGAGTGCGTTCCGATCGGCGCGAGCGTGCGCGCCCACTTGTCGAGCTCGCGCGTCTTGGCGATCGCGCGGGTACCCGCGAGGCGAATCTCCTCGATCGCGTCGCGGACGGGGTGCTCGAACGGCAGTGCCTCGAGCACGAGGTCGGCAAACGACATGATCGCCGCCATCTGATTGTTGAGATCGTGAGTCGCACTGCGCGTGAGGATCCCGATCGCCTCCAGCGCTCGGGCCCGCTCCAGCAGGTCGACTTCGCTCATGCCCGGATGGGTCGACCGGCTCCGGACTATTTGAAGGAGGCAGGATCGAGGCCGTGGCGCTGCAACAGGCGGCGGAAGTTCGTGCGGTCCAGGCCGGCGAGCCGCGCCGCCTCGGAGACCGAGCCCTTCGAGCGCTCCATGACCTTCGTCAGGTAGCGCTTCTCGAACTCGGCGCTCGCCTTGCGCTTGGCCTCGGTCAGCGGCTCGAGGTTCGCGTCGTCGAGGCTCGGCCCGACGGCGGCCGCCGGCCGGGTGCGCCCGTAGATTGCCGACGGCAGCGACTCGGGGCCGATCACGTCGCCGTGATGGAGCGCGATCGCGTGGAGCACCGCGTTCTCGAGCTCGCGCACGTTGCCCGGCCACGTGTACGAGGTCATCGCCTCGAGCGCGTCGGGCGCGAGGCTCGGTGGGCTCGCGCCGCCGTGCTTGGCCAGGAAGTGCGCGGCCAGCAGCGGCAGATCGTCGAGGCGCTCGCGCAGCGGCGGCACGCGCAGCACGACGACGTTGAGCCGGTAGTAGAGATCCTGGCGGAACCGGCCATGCTCGACGGCCTGCGCGAGGTCGACGTGCGAGGCCGCGATCACGCGGACGTCGACCTTGCGGACGCCGCTGCCCCCGAGCGGCCGGACCTCGCTCTCCTGGAGCACGCGCAGAAGGCGCGCCTGGACGGCCAGTGGCATATCGCCGATCTCGTCGAGGAACAGCGTGCCGCCGTCGGCCTCGACGAACACGCCCGCACGGTCGGTCGTCGCGCCGGTGAACGCGCCCTTGATGTGACCGAACAGCTCGCTGTCGATCAGCGTCTCTGGAATCGCGCCGCAGTTGAGCGCGACGAAGCGCTTGCGCCGCCGCGGCCCTCGGTCGTGGAGCGCCCGCGCGACGAGCTCCTTGCCGGTGCCGCTCTCGCCCTGGATCAGGATCGGCACGTCCTGCTCGCCGAGGCGCTCGAGCGACGCGCGCAGCTTGCGCATCGCCGCCGACGCGCCGACGAGCGAGTCCTGCTGCTGGGTCTGCGTGCCGGCGAGCTTGCGCCGCAGCTGCGAGTAGCGCGCCGCGGACTGCACCATCGACGACAGCTGGAACGGCTCGAACGGCTTCGTGAGGTAGTAGAACGCGCCGGCGCGCATGCACTCGGTCGCGGTGCTCGCACTGCGATCGCCGGTGAGCATGATCACCGCTGCGTGAGATCCGGCTTCCCGGAACCGCTTCAGCACGTCGAGGCCGCTCATTCCGGGCAGACCCATGTCGAGGATCACGACGTCCCAGTCGCCCTCGCCGGCGTCGAGCCGCTGGAGCACGGGCACGGGCTCCATCGATTCCTCGACGGCAAACCCGTCGGACCGGAGCTTACGGGCAATGGCTCGAGAGACGTCCTCGTCGTCTTCGAGGACCATCACCTTGGACGCATCTGACATGCGCGGAGCGAACAGGCTCGCACGCTGCGCGACGGAAATCCATCCGATCACAGCGCAGCCAGCTGTGCCTGCAGCGCGACCGCTGCGGCGCTGAGGCGCCGCCTGAGCTCGTCGGGCGCGATCGGCTTGATCAGCACCGCATCGGCGCCGGCCGATAGACAGGTCTCTCGCATCTCGGGATGATCGTCGCCGGTCAAGACCGCGACGAACACATCGTTGTTGAGACGCTGCTTCAGCTCGCGGACGACCTCGAGGCCGCACGTCGGCATGTTGTAGTCGACGACCGCGATGTTCGGTCGCTGCTTGTCGGCCGTCTCGAGCGCGGGAATCGCATCGCTCGCGGTCGAGACGTCGAACCCACCACGCGAGAGCACCAGCGCGAGGGTCCGGCACACGATCGGATCATCATCGACGACGAGGACGCGGACGCTCATGCCGCCGCCTTTCCCTGCTTCGCCTTCGGTGCGACCTCGGCGCCGATCAGCGCACGCAGACGCTCGACCGCGCGCCACAGCAGCTGACACACGCGCGACGGCGTGATCTTCAGCGTGTCAGCGATCTCCTGATACGTGAAGTCCTCGACGTAGTGGAGGCCAAGGATCGTGACGTCGCGCTCCTCCATGTGTTCGAGCGCAGCGCACACGCGCGCGATCATCGAGCGATGCGCCGCCTGCGCTTCGGGCGACGCCTCGTGGGTCGCGAGGCGGAGCTCCTCGTTGTCGAGCGGCTTCATCTCGACGTGGACGAGCTGGGCGAGGCCGTTGCGGTAGTCGTCGAGGCCGACGCCGAGCGCATCGGCGACGCGCTGCTCGGTCGCGGTCTCGCCGTCCTTCTCGAGCTCGCGGATCGCCGCGCTGATCTTGCGAGCGAGCTGGCGAACGCGGCGAGGCATGATGTCGCCGCGGCGCAACTCGTCGAGGATCGCGCCGCGGATGCGGTGCTCGGCGAACGCGACGAACGGCTCCTGGCGGCTGTCGTCGTAGCGATCGGCGGCCTCGATCAGCCCGACCATGCCGGCCGACACGAGGTCCTCGCGAGCGACCCAGTCGGGGCAGCGGCGCGCCATCCTGAGGGCGATGCGCCGCGCCACATCCGCGTGCTCGCGGATCAGACGATTGCGGTTATCGAGAGCGGAAGCGCCGAAGGCCTGCACACCGCGGCGTAATTACAACCCACGCGCCAACCGGGTACGTTCAGCCACCCCGCAGAATCTGCCGTGATTACGTAATCTTGCATCGCTTGATGAGAGCTTTTCCGGGGTCGGTAGCAACCCACCCAGGGTAGAAAAATACCCCTACAAGCTACCCACCCGGATGCCGTCGTTACCGCCCTCGTCGTCGTACGAGCGCTTCGCCTTCGACTCGAAGTGACGGGTCACGCCGAACACGATCTGACGCTGATCGAACCCGCCATCGAGGATCGGGAGCCGCGTTGCAGGGTCGGCCAGATCGCCGCGATCGATCACTGCGAAATCGACAAACAGATCCCATTTCGGCACGAGTGCGAGCACGGTGCCCATGTGGAAGTTGAGCCGCGGCTGCGGGTCGATCTCCAGCTCGGTCGTCGGATCGCGGCCACTCACCTGCACCGGCACCGCGTAGGCGATGCCGAGCCACGCGCCCCAGTGTCCCTTCGGCTCGTGAAAGAGTGCGGTCGTGCTGACCGCGAACTCGGTGATGAACGCGGTCGAGTCGGTCGTCTCCTTCGCCGACAAGCCGAGGCCATTGACGCCCGCCTGCACGTCGAACGCGAGGAACTCGTCGTGGATCGGCTTCTTCCACTCGAGCGTCAGCGACTCGCGCGTCCACATGCCGCCGTGATTCATGAGGTGACCGCCGCCGCCGCTGATCGCGACCGCGATGTTGCGGCCGAGCGGGCTGCGGACGCCAAAACCGACGCTCTGCCACACCTTCTCGTCGGTCGTCGACGGCTGCTTCGGCAGCAGGTCGACGTTGCCCGACAGCTCGAGCTTCGAGAACAGCGACCATCGTCCCGAGATGCCGAACAGCGCGAGGTCGGTGAACTCGAGCTTGTCGTCGCCGAAGATCGGTCCTGCGGTGAGAAAGCGCATCTGTGCTGACAGCTCGCCGCCGCGGGGCATCACGATCTGATCCTGCGCGACACCGCGGTGCGAGCCCTGGACCGCGATCGCCTCGGTCGCAGCATCGGCGGCGCTCGGCCGGGCAGTATCCGCCGCGGCAGTTCCACCCAAGGTCAGGAGCGCGGCGAGCGTCCAACGGAGTCCGGTCATGGGTGCGTTGAACGCACGCCCCTGCGGCTCGGTCTAACGAGCTCGCACCTCAGTCTATTGGGGCGCGACGGCCCACTTCTCGAGCTGGCGGTGATCGAGCGCGCCAGCGCGCTGGCGGACGAGGCGGCCGCCGCTGAACACGGCGAAGTTCGGGATGCTCTGGATCTGATAACGCTGGGCGAGGTCGGCGAGCGCGTCGGTGTCGACCTTGAGCACGAGCGCCTTGCCGGCGAGATCGTGCGCGGCCTTCTTCACCTCGGGCGCGACCGCGCGACAAGGTCCGCACCACGGCGCCCAGAAGTCGACGACGACCGGCACGCGCGACGTCGCGACGATCTCGTCGAACTCCATCGCCGACCTCACGTCGATCGGCGATGCCTGCGGCGGCAGCGGCGCCTTGCACTTGCCGCACTTGCCGACATCGGCGAGGCGGTTCGTGGGGATGCGGTTCTGGGCATGGCACTGGGTACACACGCGGCGCATATGGAAATGTTACGGTGCGAAGGTGGTGAAGACGAAGGGCAAGTCACCGAAGGGGAAGGCTGCACCCAGGAAGGCGGTGAAGGCGGCAAAGCCCGCGAAGGCCGCGAAGATCGCGAAGCCCGCAAAGGCCCCGAAGATCGCGAAGCCCACGAAGTTGCCCGCCGTCGCGGTGAAACCGGCCAAACCTACGAAGCCGTCGCTTCCGCCGCCTCCCGCGCCCGCACTGCCACCGCCGCAGCGCGACGAGCTCGCTGCACCGCGCGACATCGCACGCCTCACGCGCTACGGCGAGCGCTTCGGCGCCAATCGAATCGACGTGAGGTGGCCGTCGATCCAGCTGCCGATCGCGGCGCACGCGATCGCGCTGTTCGATCCGGGCGTACCGAAGAGCTGGCGCGTGCTCGATCGTCCCGTCGGTACCGGCCAGTTCAAGCCGATGCTGTCGATCGCGCGCACCGACGACGGCAAGGAGAAGCTCGCCGCGCTGACGATCCACACCGGGCGTCCACCGATCGCGCGATGGACGGTCGCGCACCACAAGGGCGGCAAGAAGCCGAAGTCGGCCGACCAGCTGCCGGTGATCTCGGTGACGACCGGCTGGCTCGCGCTCGTCGACGGCACCGACTCGCCGGGCCCGGTCGCGCTGCCCGCGGCCCAGGGCATCACGCCCGTCGAGGTGCCGCTCACCGACGGGCGCAAGGTGCTCGCGTTGCCGTGCCCCAACGGCGAGTACACGTGCTACTGGGCGGTCGACGGCGCCGACAAGCCGATCTGCCTCGTCGTCGACTTCGACGTGTTCACGCAGAAGGACTGGAAGACGCGCCCACCGGCGTGACCCCCACGGGGGAAGGTTCGGGCCCTACTTCTTCGACGCGCCGAGCGCCTGGAGCGCGGACTCAGCCTCGGACTTGAGGCAGGCGTTCGTGTTGCTGTCGCCGAGGCCCATCACGCCGCCGCGCATGCGATGGCGCGCCTTCTTCAGCGCTGCGATCGTGCGCTCGTCGGGGCCGAGCTCGACGAGGACGGGGATCGCAGCCTTGCGATCGGCGCACGTCTTGCCGTTCTCGAGGTCGTGGAGGGCCGCCTTGATCCGCGTCTCGACGTCGACCGGGTTCGGCGCGGGCAAGCCGATCGTCGGCGGCGTCGCTGCACCCTTCTTCTTGTCGGACGTGTGGAACACGAAGAAGAACACCGCGCCGATGATCGCGGCCAGCACGATGACGAGCGCGGCCGTCTTCATCGAGCGCGGCAGCGGCTCCTTGATGTTGGCGAGCGTCACGCGCTGCGCGGCCGCCGGAAGCGAGTCGAGCGATTGCGTGTTCGCGACACCGAGCTCGGCGGGCGTCGCGTAGTGACCCGGCATCGGCGTGCCGGTGTAGGGCGTGTGCGTCGGCCGCGCGTGCGGTACCGGCGTCGTGAGAAAGCCCGGCGGTGGCGTCGGGATGGAGTGCGGCCCCGACGGGATGACGTGCGGCCCCGACTGGATCGAGAGATTGCTCGACGCGCGCGGCGCGAGGCCGAGGTCGTAGCCCGCGGCGCGGGTCACCTCGTCGAGCATGCGCATGTAGTCGATCGCGGAGCCAATGCGCTCCGCCGAGACCTTCGCGAGGCCGTGCTGGATGACGGCTTCGAGTCCCGGCGGCACCGCCAGATCGGGCGCGACCTCGGCGAACGTCGGCGGGTCGCGGCTGACGTGGGCAGTGAGCATGGCGAGCGGTTCCTCGTCGAGGAACGGCGCTCGGCCGGTCAACATCTCGTAGAGCACGACGCTCGTCGAGTACAGGTCGCTCGCGGGCGTGATCGCGCCGCCGACGGCCTGCTCGGGCGACAGATACGCCGGCGTACCGACGGTGAGGCCTGCGCGCGTCGTCGCCGGATCGTCGGCGTTGCCCGCGTAGAGCTTCGCGATGCCGAAGTCGAGGATCTTGACGACTTCCTCGCCGTCCTTGCGCGCGAGGAACACGTTGTCGGGCTTGATGTCGCGATGCACGACGCCCTTGTCGTGCGCGTGCTTGAGGCCCGCGAGCACGCCGCGGATGATCTGCAGCGACTCGATCCACGGGATGCGCTTGTTGCGCTCGAGCCGCTTGCCGAGCGACTCGCCCTCGAGCGCCTCCATGACGAGATAGAGCGCGCCGTCCTCGAGCACGCCGAAGTCGCTGACGCCGACGATGTTCGGATGATCGAGACGACCCGATGCGAGCGCCTCGCGCTGGAAGCGCTGCGACGCTTCCTTCTGGCCACCGAGCCGCGCGTGCAGCACCTTGATCGCGACGGCGCGACCGATGCCGGTGTGCTCGGCCTTGTAGACCCGGCCCATGCCGCCGGTACCGAGCACCGCGTCGACGCGATAGCGACCATCCAGGAGGCTGCCGATCGCGACGACGCCAGAGTCGTCCTGAGATGAAGAAGGCGCCCCCATGCGCTCGACGAGAATACCGCGCGATCGCGGGACCACAACAGGCCCCGATGTAATCCAAGATCGGACGCTTCGAAGTGTTAACGCTTGCGAGAACGCTTGTATCTCGGCCCGGGCGGCAGCCCGGTGTGCTGCGTCAGTGCAACACCCGGTTGCACCCTACTCCCGCTCTGGTTGCGACGTCCCTCACGCGCCTGCCCCGTCCCCGCCGGCTGCCACGATGGCACGAGGTGGTGCTTGCCGCCGCCGATGAGATCCTCGCGGCCCATGCGGCGAAGCGCCTCGCGCAGCATCGGCCAGTTGTTCGGGTCGTGATAGCGCAGGAATGCCTTGTGGAGGCGGCGGCGTTCGAGGTCGCGCACGACCGGGACCTTCTGCTTCGCCTTGAGCGAGCGGAGGGGATTCAGTCCCGTGTGATACATCGCGGTTGCACTCGCCATCGGCGACGGCAGGAACGCCTGCACCTGGTCGGGACGGAAGTTGTTCCGCTTGAGCCAGAGCGCGAGGTTCAGCATGTCCTCGTCGGTGGTGCCCGGGTGCGCCGCGATGAAGTACGGGATCAGGTACTGCTCCTTGCCCGCCTCCTGCGAGTAGCGATCGAACAGCTCCTTGAACCGATCGTAGGCGCCGATGCCCGGCTTCATCATGTGCTCGAGCGGGCCCGCCTCGGTGTGCTCGGGCGCGATCTTGAGATAGCCGCCGGTGTGGTGCTGCGCGAGCTCGCGGATCCACTCGGGCGACCGCACCGCGAGGTCGTAGCGCACGCCCGACGCGACGAAGATCCGCTTGATGCCCGGAATCGCGCGCGCCTTGCGATAGAGCTTCACGAGCGGCGTGTGATCGGTGCCGAGGTTGTCGCAGATGTCGGGGAACACGCACGACGGCTTGCGGCACGCGCCCTCGATCTCGCGGCTCTTGCACGCGAGGCGATACATGTTCGCCGTCGGGCCGCCGAGGTCGCTGATGATCCCGTGAAAGCCCGGCGTCTGATCGCGAATGCGCTCGATCTCGCGCAGGATCGAGCCCTCCGAGCGGCTCTGGATCACGCGACCCTCGTGCTCGGTGATCGAGCAGAAGCTGCAGCCGCCGAAGCAGCCGCGCAGGATCGTCACCGAGAACTTGATCATCTCGTACGCCGGCAGCTTCGTCTGCTGGTGGCGCGGATGCGGCAGGCGCGTGAACGGCAGCTCGTACAGCGCGTCCATCTCCTGCGTCGTCAGCGCGACCGGCGGCGGGTTGATCCAGACGTCGGTGTTCGCGTGGCGCTGGACGAGCGCGCGCGCGTTGCCGGGATTCGCCTCGAGGTGGAGGATGCGCGACGCGTGCGCGTAGAGCACCGGGTCAGCGCTCACCTGCTCGTAGCTCGGCATGCGCACGGCCTGCTTGCCGCGATCGACCTTGCGCGGGCGCAGCGTGACCAGCTGCTCGGGCGCGGGCGCCCCTTCGCCGGTCGAGCACGCCGCGTCCTGGCGCTCTTCCTCCATCGCGTACGGATCCGGCTTCGGTTCGACGCGGCCGGGCTTGTCGAGCGTCGTCGAGTCGATCTCGGCGAAGCCCTCGCGAGGCACGCCGGCGGGCGCGAGGAACGCGGTGCCGCGGATGTCGCGGATCTCGGCGGGCTTCGTGCCGCTCGCGAGGCGATGTGCGATCTCGACGATCGCGCGCTCGGCGTTGCCGAACACGAGCAGGTCGGCGCGCGTCTCGGCGAGCACCGAGCGGCGGACCTTGTCGCTCCAGTAGTCGTAGTGCGCGATGCGGCGCAGGCTCGCCTCGATGCCGCCGATCACGAGCGGCACGTCGGGGAACGCCTCGCGGCAGCGCTGCGAGTACACGAGCACCGAGCGATCCGGCCGCAGGCC
>JABFXX010000356.1 GCA_013368795.1 Kofleriaceae bacterium | reverse complement strand
CCGGGAGCGACGGCCCCGGCGCGGGCAGTGGCAGCGACGAGCCCATCATCCCGATCTGCGTCGCCTGCGCGGCCTGCTGTTGCTGCGCTGCGTACGCCATCACCGTCTTCGCGTCGACGCGCATCTCGCCCGGTGCGATCGAGCGAGCCGGCGCCATCGGTGGCGAGTTCGCGAGGTACGACTCGGGATCGAGCAGCGCCTCGCGCAACGCGAGCATCGTCGGGAACCGCGCGTCGGGACTCTTCGCGAGACAGCGCAGCAGGATCTGCTCGACGCTCGGCGGAATGCTCGGGTTCAGGCCGCGCGGCGGCGGCGGCAGCTGGGTCACCTGCTTGACGAGGACCTCGCCCATCGACTCGCCGTCGAACGGCAAGAGGCCGGTCATCATCTGAAACAGCAGGATGCCGAGCGCGTAGATGTCCGTGCGGTGATCGAGGTTGCCGCGGCTCTCGCACGCCTCGGGAGACATGTACTGCGGCGTGCCGAGCAACACGCCCGCCTGTGTCTTCACCGCGCTCTGGCCGCCGCCGACGAACATCTTCGCGAGACCGAAGTCGAGCAGCACGACGAAGTCCTGATCGCCGAGGCGCGGCGTCAGCATGACGTTGTCGGGCTTGAGATCGCGGTGGATGACGCCGGCCGCATGCGCCGCGGCGAGGGCCGCGCCGATCTGCGCGCCGATGTGCAGCGCGCGCATCACCGGCAGCACGGTGGTCTTCGCGAGGAGCTGCGCGAGGGTCTGACCCTCGAGGTACTCCATGATGTAGAAGTGGTCGCCCTCGGGCGTCATCCCGAAGTCGTGAATCGAGATGATGTGCTCGTTGCCGATCTTGGTGACCGCCTTCGCCTCCTGGAAGAAGCGCTGGACGACCTCCTTGTTGCTCGACAGCTCGCGGTGGATCACCTTGAGCGCGACCTTCTTGCCGATCAGCGGATGCTCGGCGAGAAATACGGCTCCCATACCGCCGGTCCCGATCTTCTGCAGGATGCGGTAGCTGCCGATCGATTGGCCGGCTGCGATCAAGTGCGTTGATTATTGTAGCCTAGCGGCGAGGCGCAGCGCAGAACTGCTCGTAATCGACGAGCGCGATCGCACTTCGATCGACGCCGTCGCCGCACGTCGGGCACCTGGGGTCGCGGCGGAGCTTGAGCTCGCGGAACTTCGCCTTGAGGGCGTCGTAGACGAGCAGCCGCCCTGCCAGGGTTTCGCCGAGGCCGAGGATGATCTTGATCGCCTCGGTCGCCTGGAGGACGCCCATGACGCCCGGCAGGACGCCGAGCACGCCACCTTCGGCACACGACGGCGCGTCCTCGGGCGGCGGCGGCTCGGGGTAGAGGCAGCGGTAGCAGGGCCCGCCACTGGCCGGAAACACGGTCAGCTGGCCCTCGAACCGGAAGATCGAGGCGTGGATCACCGGCTTGCCAAGCTTGAGCGCGACGTCGTTGACCAGGTACCGGGTCGCGAAGTTGTCGGCGCCGTCGATGATGACGTCGTAGCGGCCGAGCAGATCGATCGCGTTCGCGCTCGTGATGCGCGCGCGGTGCTTCTCGATCCGGACGTCGGGGTTGAGGTTCGTCAGCGTCTTCTCGGCGCTGTCGACCTTCGGCGTCTTGAGCCGATCCGTGCCGTGGAGGATCTGGCGCTGGAGATTCGACGCGTCGACGACGTCGTCGTCGATGAGGCCGAGCGTGCCGACGCCCGCCGCTGCCAGGTACATGCTCGACGGCGAGCCGAGCCCGCCCGCGCCGATGCAGACGACCTTGCTCGCGAGGAGCTTCATCTGCCCCGCGACGCCGACCTCAGGGAGCAGCGTGTGCCGCGAGTAGCGCGTCTCTTGATCCGCCCGCAGCGCCTGCGGCATCTCCCACGCCAGCCCGGCGCGCTTCCATGCCGTGAACCCACCGGCGAGCGAGCGCACGTTCGTGTAGCCGAGCTCGGCGAGCGTCCGCTGGGCGAACAGCGACCGGTTGCCGCTCGCGCAGTAGACGACGATCGGCGCGTCGCGATCGGCGACGTTCTTCTCGATTCGCGCCTCGAGAAAGCCGCGCGGGATCCACACGGCGCCGGGGATCGCTCCCTGTGCGTGCTCGTCCGCCTCGCGGCAGTCGATCAGGGCGACCTTACCGAGCTGGCCCTCCAGCCCGGCGACGTCGGTCTCGGGAGTCTTGCTACGTAGGTCGCGGAGCAGTGCGTCGTAACTCGGCACATTCGCGGTTTTACCACAACAGCTTGCTCAGACCCTCACGTGAGGGTAAGGTCCCTCGCGATGTCCGAAGCAGCTCTCGCTACGTCAGAAACGCTCGATCCCGCCGGTCCGGAGTCGATGCTCCGTATCACCCCCGTCGCCGCTGGCAAGGTCAACGAGATCCGCTCGGCGGAGGGCATCGAGGGCAACATGGCGCTTCGCCTCCGCGTCGTCGGTGGCGGCTGCGCCGGCTTCTCCTACGACCTCTACTTCGACGAGCCGGCCGAGGTCGATCGCCAGTTCGAGGTCGAGGGCGTGAAGTGCGTCGTCGACGAGATGAGCCTCATGTACCTCGTCGGCACTGAAATCGATTACGTCGAGGGACTGCAGGGTGCGGGCTTCAAGTTCCAGAACCCGAATGTAAAGTCGACGTGTGGATGCGGCTCTTCGTTCTCCGTCTAGCGTGAGCTCCTCTATCGTCGGCGTCCTCGAGCGCGAGCTCGGAGCCGATGCGATCATCGGGCCCGGCCACGAGCGGCTCGACGACTACGGGCGCGACGAGAGCCCGCTGCCCGAGTTCTATCCGCCGGAGTGTGCGGTCCTCTGCTCGTCCGCCGAGGAAGTCGCCGCGGTGCTGCGCATCTGCCTCGAGCGCAAGGTGCCGGTCACGCCGCGCGGTGCCGGCAGCGGCATGGTCGGCGGCGCGCTCCCCGTGCAGGGCGGCATCGTCCTCTCGACCGAGCGCATGCAGAAGATCAAGGAGATCGATGCAGGCGACCTCGTCTGCGTCGTCGAGCCCGGCGTCGTCACCGGCCGCCTCCAGGAGGCCGTCGAGGCGCAAGACCTCTTCTATCCACCGGACCCAGCCTCGCTCGAGTTCTGCTCGATCGGCGGCAACGCGTCGACCAACGCAGGCGGCCCTCGCGCGTTCAAGTACGGCGTCACCCGCGAGTACGTCCTCGGTCTCGAGGTCGGCCTCATGGGCGGCGAGCTCTTGCGCTGCGGTCGCCGCACCGCGAAGGGCGTCACCGGCTACGACCTCGTCGCCGGCTTCGTCGGCACCGAGGGCACGTTCGGCGTCATCACCGAGCTGACGCTCAAGCTCCTCCCCCGCCCTCCTGCCGCCGCGACCGTCCTCGGCGTGTTCGCCGATGTCCCGACCGCAGGCGCCGCGATCTCCTCTCTCCTCCGTGGTGGCCTTCGCCCTCGCGTGCTCGAGCTCGCCGACAAGGCCTCGATCGATCACATCCGCGCCAAGTCGCGCTACCGCTTCCCCGACGCCGCCGGCGCGATCGTCCTCATCGAGGTCGACGGCCAGGCCGAAGAGATGCAGCCGATGATGGAGAAGATCGGCCTCGCATGCGACGAGCTCGGCGCCGTCGACGTCCTCGGCGCGACCGAACCCGCCGAGCGCCGCGCCGTCTGGGAAGCACGCCGCCTCATCTCACCCGCGCTCAAAGAGGCCTATCGCATCAAGGTCAACGAGGACGTCTGCGTCCCGCGCGGCAAGATCGTCGAGATGCTCGCTCGCGTCGATCGCGTATCGCAGGAGACCGGCATCCAGGCCGCCGTCTTCGGCCACGCAGGCGACGGTAACCTCCACGTCAATCTCCTCTCCAACGATGACCCGCAGGATCCTGCCGTCCGCACACGAATGTGGGCAGCAGCCAGGCAGGTCTTCGCTCACACCGTCGAGCTCGGCGGCACCCTCTCCGGCGAGCACGGCATCGGTCTCACCAAGCGCGACTACGTGCCGATGGAGCAGAGCGAGCAGCTGATCGCCTGGCAGCACAAGTGGAAGTCGCTCTGGGATCCGAGCGGTTTGCTCAATCCGGGCAAGGTCATTCCCAATCGCAACAGCATGTGTAGCGAGTAGAAATCAGTTCCATTCGCGCGGCGGATCTGAATAAGGTCCGCCCCCATGACCGCAAAGCTCTCGTTCGTGTCCGTCGCCGCGCTCGCGGCTCTTCCGATGACGTTCGCCTGCGGGGGCGACGATGGCGCCGCGCATCCCGTCACCCACGATGCGTCGATGGGCTCGAACATGGTCGATGCGCCGGCGCCGTGCCTCGCGAATGACACGTACGCGCCGACGTTCGCGGGCTCGGACGATCAGTTCGCCGACGACTACCCGGCGGAGGGCTCGGGCTCGGATGCGACGCGCCACGTGATGTTCTACACGGGCTACCTGAACCAGGACCCGCTGCCCGATGCGCTCTATCTCGACCTCTGGCAGGGCTACGGCGGCTTTGGCAGTGGCGACATCAAGACCGGCCAGTACGTCATCTCGGGCGAAGATGCGGCGTACTCGACGTGCGGCATCTGCGCGTATCTCGCGGCCGATGTCGACCCGGACAACGGGCCGGCGGACTACTACTTCGCGCAGTCGGGCGTCGTGAACATCACGAGCATCACGACGAACCTGACGGGCACGCTCCAGAACGTGAACTTCGCGCGCGTCGGCATCGACCCGGAGACCGGTGACCCGTCGGACACGGCGGTCGGCGACTGCCAATCGACCATCGCATCGGCGAGCTTCAGCGGCCCGATCGAGGTCCAGACCGGCAGCGGCTCGGCAGCGACGGGCAAGATCCGCGTTCGCGTCACGCCGAACCGCGTCCTCCACCACCGCTACATGTGATCGTCGCGCCGCACGGCGCGTCGGCTTGATACGCTGGAACTCGCGGTACACTGCCCTCGGTGGACGATCTGCTGAGGGTGCTGTCGTCGGCCACGGCCGACGATCTCGCGGCATGGCGACGGTTCGTCGAGCGCGCAGGCGCCGGCGCCGTCGCGAGCTGGCTGTCACCGCGCGCGCTGGTCGCGTGCATGCTCGGCGACACGCGGTTCGCCGCGGCGGCACTCGAGACGTTGCGCGCGCCCGAGTCGGCAGCTGCACAACAGGTGGCCGCGGCGTTTCCCGAGGCGGTCGCGCTCGCGCATCCCGCGCCGCCGCAGGTCGAGCACGACTCGCCGATCGTCGACAGGAAGCGCGGCGAGACGCGCCCGCTGCTCGATCACATCGCGACGCGCATTCTCGGTACGAAGCTCGCCGGGCTCGAGGCGGGAGAGCTCGCGCAGTTCCAGGTCGCGGGAAAGAACGGACTCTCGCAGGGCGCATTCGACGAGCTCGCGAGCGTCGCGCGCCGCGTACTCGATGCGGGGCTCGGGCCGGCACTGCGCGCCGCGATCATTCACCTCGACATCGCGAAGACGGCGGATGGAGCATTGCGCACGGCGTGGGCGGCGCAGGGCATCTCGCTCGAGGTGCACAACGAGGCAGCCGCGCAGATCCTTCGAGTGACGGAGCGGTCGCGAACGTGGGGCTTGCCGCCGACGCTGCAGAAGCTCGCGATCGCGTGGATCGAGGCACACGGGCTCGCGGGACAGCACGTGCGTGGCGAGGGACCGATCTTGATGTTCGCGCCGCTCGTGTCGGCATTGCGCGAGCTCGCGCCGGCTCTCGGGCGCATCGTGCGCATCGAGCCACACGATGCGATCAAGCTCGCGCTCGACGGGCTTCACGTGCTGAACGCGTGTGACACGGCGGCGGTGCGCGAGGGTTTGCTCGACGACGTGCTGCTCGGCAAGCTCGCGCGCGTTCGCGATCAGCTGACGATCGTCGCGGCGCAGGCGCGCTGGACGGATCCGTATGCGACGCTCGCCGCGCTCGCACCGCCACTCGACCGCGCGAGGCTGGCCGAGAGGCTGCGCTCGCTGCGCGCGGGTCGCCAGCACGCGGGCGAGCCAGCGGGGGCTGTCGATGCCGCGGTCGCCGCGCTCGGCGAGAACGAGCTCGCGGCGCTCGGTGCGCTGCAGACGTGCCAGCTCTGGTACTGCGAGGCGGCGACGAGCGGGCTGTCTCCGTCTGCGCAGCTCGCCGTGCTCGCCGCTGCGATCGGGGCGGCGCGACGCATCGGCGTCGACACGACGAGGCCGTGGCACGCGCAGCTGAGACCGCTCGTCGCACGGCTCGCCGGCGATGGCGCGGGCGTACGGTATCGCCTGCGCCTCGTCGAGGCTGCCCTCGCGCAGCGGCCGCTCCGGCAGCTGTTGACCGGCGATGCGAACCTCGGCCCACTCGGCACGCTATCGGCGCGGCTCGCGTCGGCGACGGATCCCGACGCGATCGTGATCGACTACGTCGACACCGAGGAGAGCGCGGCGCTCGTGACGCTGCTCGGGCTCTACGAGACGCGCTCGCAGGTCGCGTTCCACCAGGTGCTGAAGTCGCTGTGCGACCTCTACGGGTTGCGCAAGGACGAGTTCGATCGCGTCGCGAACGAGGCGAGTTACCTCGCATCGATGAACGCGGCGAGGAGCGACAAGGAGCGCATGCTCGACTTCGTGCGGCCCGGCCGCATCGTCGAGATCGGTCCCGGCGGCGGCATCGTGCTCGACCTGCTCGAGGCGCGGTTTCCCGAGTCCGAGATCATCGGCGTCGATCTGTCGAAGGAGGTCGTCGCCGCGCTCGAGGCACGTGCGCGTGCGGGGAACCATCGCTGGCGCGTCGCGCTCGGTGCGGCCGAGGCGCTGCCGGAGCTCGTGTCGCCGTCGTCGGTCGACACGGTCGTGTTCTGCTCGATCCTGCACGAGGTGTTCTCGTACACGGAACGCGGCGGGACGAGGTTTCACCTCGAGAGCGTGCGCGACGTCGTGCGCGCGGCGTGGGCGACGCTCGTGCCGGGCGGGCGCATCGTGATCCGCGACGGCGTGATGCCGCCGCCGGGCACGCGCCGCATTCGGATGCTCGCCGAGGATGCGCGGCCGGTGTTCGATCTCTATGTCTCGCAGTTCGAGGGCCGCAAGATCGCGTACAAGGAGCTCGCGCCGGACTGGATCGAGCTATCGACCGCCGACGCGATGGAGTTTCTCTACACGTACACGTGGGGACCGGCGAGCTTCCCGTACGAGGTGCGCGAGCTGTACGGCATCCTGCCGTACGAGCAGTACGTGCGGACGCTCGTCGACTGGTTCGGTGGCGAGACCGTCGCGCGCGTCGTCGAGATCGCGCCGGCGATGCGCAGCTACCTGCAGCCGGGCTATCACGACAACCTGAAAGGCAAGATCGAGCTGACCGACGAGCAGGACCGCCCCGTCGAGCTTCCCGACTCGAACTGTCTGATCGTGATCGAGCGCCGCTGAGGGCGGCCTACTCCGCCTTCACGAAGGACGTGACCTTCCAGGCGCCGCCCTTGTCGTCGAGCACGAGCTGGTAGACGCCGCGCTTCGCCGGGCCCTCGGGGCACGTCACCTTCTTGTCTGCCCCAGACCCGCAGCCCGCCTCGATCGCAGCGGACATCGACTCGAACGTGCCCGGATCGGCCTGCCACGTCGCGAGCGCGACGTCGGCACCGGTGCCGCCGCCGAGGCTCCACACGACGTCGTCGTCGAGGACCGGGCGCAGACCGACGTAGTCGCGCTTGCCGAGGAGGTCCTTGATCGCGGCGAGCTGCTTCGCGGCACCCGCCGGGACGCCCGCGAACGTCGACGGATCGGTCTTCGGATCCTCGACGACGATCTGCACCTCTTCCTTCATCGGCACCGCGAACTGCTTGATGCGCTTGTAGATCGCGAGCTGGAGCGAGTCAGTACGCGCGTCGAGCCACGACGGCCGCTGCGCCCCCTTCATCTCGCTCGGCATCGCCGCGCCCGGGTCCCACTCGGAGGCGTGACCGATGACCTTCACGCGCCACGGCCGGCCGCCGAGGACGCTGACGTCGAAGCGGATGAAGTAGCGCTTGTACGCGAGGCGCGTCGGGACGCCGGCCATCGTCGTCGTCGGACTGCTCGCGTCCTGACCGACCGCGACGCCCTGCTGCTGCGCGAGCGTGCGCTGGTTCGAGAGATCGTCCTGGTTGTTGGCGTAGGCGACCTGGTGCCAGGCGGTGGAGATCTTTCCCGGTCCGGGATTGTCGTTCAGCGTCGGATAGAGCTCGCGCGTCGCGTCGAGCGCGGCGTTGTAGACGACGGTGAACTCCGTGTCGTAGAGCGATCGCTTCGCGTGCTGGACGTCCTTCTTGGATCCGCAGGCCGCGAGCGAGAGGGCCGCGAGGAAAATGATACGGTTGCGCCGCGCCATGGGTGGACGCCCTCGGAATAGCACAAAGCGGAACACGCCGGAGAATGCATCCGAGCTCGCGAGGTTACTGGCCGAGCAGTGGCCAGACGCCGTCGTCGAGCTCGATCATCAAAACGCGTATCAATTGCTCGTAGCGACCATCCTGGCGGCCCAGTCGACCGACAAGATGATCAACACGCTGACCCCAGCGCTGTTCGAGAAATACCCCGATGCTCACGCGCTCGCGCAGGCCAACCCGGCCGAGCTCGAGCCGATGATCTTCAAGAGCGGGTTCTTCCGGCAGAAGGCCAAGAGCCTGATCGCGATGGCGCAGGCGCTCGTCGAGCGGCACGGCGGCGAGGTCCCCCGGACGCTCGACGAGCTCGTCCAGGTCCGCGGCGTTGGCCGCAAGACCGCGAACGTCGTCCTCGGGAATGCGCTCGACGTCCACGAGGGAATCGTCGTCGATACGCACGTCACGCGCCTCGCGCAGCGCCTGGGCCTGACGACGAATTCGGACCCGGTGAAGATCGAGCAGGACCTGATGGAAATCGTCCCGCGCGATCAGTGGACGAGCTTCGCCAACCGGCTCATCTGGCACGGCCGGCGCGTCTGCCATGCGAAGAAGCCCGACCACGACCACTGCATCCTCGCCCCGCTCTGTCCATCGGCGACGCTCGTCCAGCTCCCGTCGACGCGCCGGCCGTCGAAGAGACCCCCGAAGGCCGCAGAGGGGACTAAGATCGGCAAGGCGGCCAAGGCGGTGAAGAAGGTCGTCAAGAAGGCCAAGCCGAGGAGCGGACGATGAGCAGCGGACAAGCCCCGGAGCCCCCCCGTGTCACGGAGCCGAGGGGTTCGGCCGAGAGCCCGGAGCCAAAGGTCGCGGTCGGCGCGTTCGTGTTCGATCGCGATGGCCGCGTCCTCTTGATCGAGCGCGGCCGGCCACCCGGCGTCGGCCTGTGGACCGTGCCCGGCGGCAAGGTCGAGGCTGGCGAGACGCTCGCCCAGGCCGTCGCGCGCGAGGTCCGCGAGGAGACCGGCCTCGTCGTCGAGGTCGGTGCGCTCGCGTGCGTCGTCGAGCACATGTCCGAGGGCTATCACTACGTGATCCTCGATTACCTCGCGCGGCAGATCGGCGGCGAGCTCGCGCCCGCGAGCGACGTTCGCGCGGCGAAGTTCTTCGACGCCGACGGGCTCACGCAGCTGCCGCTGACCGACGGGCTCGCGCCGCTCATCCAGCGCGCACGCACGAGCTTTGCGGCCTGGCGCACTAACAGCTAGGCCGCGCGCAGCCGCGCCGGGATAGTGCTAAACACTCGCGCCGTGGTCCATCACCTGCCGCTCGCCCCGCTCGGAGCCCCCAGCGTCCGTCGCGCCGACGTGACCGACGCCCAGTGGCACGACTGGCGCTGGCAGCTCGGCCACATGCTGACCAGCGCCGACGAGCTCGCGCGCGCGGTCACGCTGTCCGACGAGGAACGCGCGGGCCTCGCGGCGAGCAAGGAGCTGTTTCGCGTCGGCATCACGCCGTACTACGCAAGCCTCATGGATCCGGCGCACGCGTCGTGCCCGATCCGCCTGCAGGCGATTCCGCGCGCGCAGGAGGCGCAGATCCGCGACGAGGAGCTGCGCGATCCGCTCGGCGAGGACACGCACAATCCGGCGCCGTCGGTCGTCCACAAGTATCCCGATCGCGTGCTGTTCCTCGTCGTCGATCGCTGCGGCATCTACTGCAGACACTGCAACCGCCGCCGGCTCGTCGGCGGAGACGAGCCGCCGACAACTGCCGAGCTCGAAGCCGGCCTCGAGTACATCGCGAAGACCCGGCGCATCCGCGACGTCCTGCTCTCCGGCGGCGATCCGCTGCTGCTGTCGACGCGTCGGCTCGACTACCTGCTCGGCCGGCTTCGCGCGATCCCGCACGTCGAGACGATCCGAATTGGCACGCGCCTGCCTGTCGTCTGCCCGATGCGGATCGATCGCGAGCTGACGACCGCGCTCGCGAAGCACCATCCGCTGTTCATCAACACGCACTTCAACCACGTGAAGGAGCTGACGCCCGAGGCGCGCGCCGGCTGCGAACGGCTCGTCGATGCCGGTATTCCCGTCGGCAATCAGACGGTGCTGCTCCGCGGCGTCAACTCGAGCGTGAAGTCGCTGCGCGCGCTGATGCGCGGCCTGCTCCGCTCGCGCGTGAAGCCGTATTACCTGTTCCAGGGCGACACCGTGCTCGGCACCGATCACCTCCGGACTCCCGTCGAGGCGGCGCAGGAGCTGTACAAGGGACTACGCGGCTGGATGAACGGCATGGCCGTGCCGATGCTCGTGCTCGACGCTCCCGGTGGCGGCGGTAAGGTGCCGATCGTGCCGAGCTACATCGACGAGATCGATCACGAGCGCGTGCTGGTGCGGACGTATCGCGGCACGCCGATCGAGTATCCGCAGCCGCGCGAACGCGACTGCTCGGTCGCGTA
>JABFXX010000478.1 GCA_013368795.1 Kofleriaceae bacterium | reverse complement strand
GGCCTCGATGCCGCGGAGAAGACGCCGGCGCTGTCGACGTGGCGGCGCGACGTCGTCGGCGCGGCGTGGCAGGGCTGGCTGTCGGGGACGATGACGCTCGGCGGGGACACGAGCCGGGATCACGGAATCCGGCTGGTCACGCGGACCTGACGCGCGGCGGCTCGTCGTCGTCGGTGCGGGGACGATGACGCTCGTCCGGGATACCGGTAGGGAGCACGGCACCGGCTGGTCACTCGGCCACGATGCGCGGCGGCCCGTAGGGGGGCGCTGGCTGTCGGGACGATGATGCTCGGCCGGGATACCGGCAGGAAGCACGGCATCCGGCTGGTCACTCGGCCACGATGCGCGGCGTCCCGTCGGTGACGCTGGCTGTCGGGGACGATGACGCTCGGCCGGGTGACGGCATCCGGCGACCTGACGCTCGGGTTCGTCGCGGAATCCGTACGCCGGTCGCGGACGGATTCTTCCCGGCTTCCGTATGTAGGTTGGGCGCAGGATCCGGGCCGTTAGAACGCTAGAGCGCGGCGGCAGGTCGTGCGTTTGAATGTGCATGGCACATCGCGCGTCTGTCCTCTTCCTCATGTATGCGGCCGCGTGCTCGACGGGCGCGCAGACGTCGCTCACGAGCTCGCCCGCCGAGGTGATGGCGGTACCGCTGACGGCCGCGAGCGCATCGATCGCGACGAGCGCGCCAATTCACGAGGACGTGCAGCCACCGTGGACGCTGACTGCATCGGATGGCAGCGGCCTGCTGCTGAGCCGCGTCGACGCGAAGGCGGTGTTCGAGGGACCGCTCGCGTTCACCGAGCTGCACCTCTACTTCTTCAATCCCGAGAACCGCACGCGCGAGGGCACGTTCCAGATCACGCTGCCGCAGGGCGCGGCGGTGAGCCGGTTTGCGATGGAGACAAACGGCCAGTGGATGGAGGCCGAGGTCGTCGAGAAGCAGCTCGCGCGGCGCGCGTACGACGACTTCCTGCATCGCCGGCAGGACCCCGCGCTGCTCGAGAAGGCGGCGGGCAATCAGTTCACCGCGAAGGTGTTTCCGATCGCCGGCAACGCGGAGAAGCACATCGTGATCTCGTACAGCCAGGAGCTGCCGGGCACGCCGTACGTGCTGCCGCTGCGCGGGCTGCCGAAGACGGAGCGCGTCGACGTATCGCTGCAGATGACCGACGACAGCGGCAAGAAGACCGAGCAGAAGCTGAGCGAGCGCAACTGGCAGCCGGACCGCGACTTCGTGTCGACCGGCGCGCTGGCAGCGTCCGCGGTCGGTGCGAGCGGCATCATCGCGGCGCAGGTACCGCTCGGCACGTGGATCGCGAAGCAAGAGGCGCCGACGGGGATCACGCTGCTTGTCGACACGAGCGCGTCGCGCGGCCTCGGCTACGAGGGCTACGTGGCGTCGGTGCAGAAGCTGGTCGAGAGCATCGGCGAGAAGTGGGGTAAGGACCTGCCCGTCGAGCTCGTCGCGTTCGATCAGGATGCCGAGCCGATCTGGTCGGGGCGCGCCGGTGCGCTGACCGCCGAACACATGAAGAAGCTCGTCGAGCGTGGCGCGGCCGGCGCGAGCGACCTCGGCCAGGCGCTGGCGTGGACGGCGCAGCACTCGCCGCTCGCGCGCGTCGTCGTCGTGACCGATGGCGTCGTGACCGCGGGCCGCGAGGGCGACGAGCTGAAGAAGCAGGTCGCCGCGCTCGCGCAGCAGAAGGTCGACCGCATCGACTTCGTGCTCGCCGGCGGTCTGCGCGACGACAAGGCGATGGCCGCGCTCGTGCGCTCTGGCTTGCCGAAGGCGGGCGCCGTGCTCGACCTCGATCGCGATGACGTCGCGAAGGCGCTCGGCGAGTCGGTGCTGCTCGACGTCGCGATCGACGTCCCGGGCGCGACGTGGGTCTATCCGCGCACGATCTCTACGGCGCGCGCAGGCAGCCAGGCCGTCGTGTACGCGAAGTTCAAGCAGCCGGTGCAGACCGTCGAGGTGAAGGTCGGCCAGGGCGCGAACCGGATCGCCGTGCGCGGCGGAACAGCGCCGCTCGTCGAGCGCGCATTCGCGTCGGCGGAGATCGAGGACCTCGAGGCGCAGCTCGTCGCGGCGACGAAGCCCGAGGTGATGAGAGAGCTGCGGCAGGCGATCGCGAAGCGCTCGGTCGCGGCGCGCGTGATCTCGAGCCAGACGTCGTTGCTCGTGCTCGAGAGCGACGCCGACTACGCGCGCTACGGGATCGATCGCAAGGCGCTCGCGGACGTCCTCGTCGTCGGTGCGAACGGCATCGAGCGCAAGGGCCGCGCGGGCATCGTGCAGCTCGCACAGCCGGACCAGGTCGCGGCGAACAAGCGACCGAAGCCGACGGAGACCAAGAACGTGCCGGCGAAGAAGGTGGCCGCGGACAAGGCGGAGGA
This sequence comes from Kofleriaceae bacterium, assembly GCA_013368795.1. GTDB lineage: Bacteria > Myxococcota_A > Polyangia > Haliangiales > Haliangiaceae > JABFXX01. The sequence goes on along the minus strand of JABFXX010000478.1, from coordinate 8,365 downwards.
AGCCTTCGCGAAGGAGCAGAAGGACGCGAACCTCGAGATGGACGTCGTCGCCGGCAAGCAGTCGGGCGCGCAATTCGACCTCGACGGGACGGGCATGGCCGAGGGCGCGAAGGGCGAAGCGGGGCCGAGTGGTGGGGAAGGTGGCGTCGAAGGCGGCGTCGTCGGTGGCGTCGTCGGCGGCGCACTCGGTGGCGTGGCTGCGCCCTCGACGACCACGCCGCCACCTCCGCCTCCAGCGCCGACGGCCGAGCCCGCGCCCGCGATGGAACGCCGGCCTGCGCCTCCGCGCGAGGTGGAGCGTCGAGCCGCAGCGGTGCGCAGCGAGGAGGAGGCGTCATCGCGCCGGATGGTCGCGCGCGATGACGACGGCGAGGACGAGAGCGAGGGCCGCGACCAACCGCTCGAGCAGTCGCGCGACGCGTGGCCGCCGAAGGATGCGCCGGTCGCACTGACCGGCGAGCTCGCGCAGATCAACAAGCTCCTGAAGCAGAAGGACGTCGACGGTGCGCTCGCGAAGGCGCGTGACTGGCACGCGCGCGAGCCGGGCAACGTGCTCGCGCTGATCGGCCTCGGCGACGCGCTCGAGGCAAAGGGCAGCGCGGTGACCGCGGCGCGCATCTACGGCTCGATCATCGATCTGTTCCCGGGCCGCGCCGACATGCGGCGGTTCGCGGGCGAGCGGCTGTCGCGGCTGCAGGCGCGCGCGAAGGACCTCATCGTCGACACGTTCCGCCGCGCGGTCGCCGATCGCCCGGACCATATGACGGGCCACCGGCTCTACGCGTACTCGCTCGTGCGCGCCGGCAAGCCGGCCGACGCGTTCAAGGCGATCCTCGCCGGCATCGACCAGCAGTATCGCGGCGACAGCTATCGCGGCGGCGACCGCGTGCTCGCCGAGGATGCCGGCATGATCGGCGCGGCCTACGCGGCCGCCGAGCCGGGCAAGAAGGCGGAGATCGTGAAGGAGCTCGGCACGCGCGGGCTCTCGATCGCGACGAAGCCGTCGACGCGGTTCATCCTGTACTGGGAGACCGACGCGAACGACGTCGACTTCCACATCCAGGACGCGCGCGGCGGCCACGCGTTCTACTCGAACATGCACCTGCCGTCGGGCGGCGACCTGTACGCGGACATCACGACGGGCTACGGCCCCGAGTGCTTCGCGATCCCCGGCACGCCGAACGCGGGACCGTATCGGCTCTCGATCAATTACTACTCGCAGGGCCCGATGGGCTACGGCATGGGCCTGCTCGAGATCCAGCGCTTCGACGGCAAAGGCGGCCTGCAGTTCGAGGATCGGCCGTACGTGATCATGAACGACCACGCGTACGTCGATCTCGGAACGACGCGGTAGAACGTCGACGTAAGCGTGGTCGTAATTTTTGACGGCGACGGCGACGTGGACCGGGACGCCACCGTGGAACAGAACAGGGAACTGCCAAGACATCGCTGACAGGCCCGCACCGCCTTCGCCATCCCAGCGGCCTACCGGCAACCCATCGGATGTCGCTCGATCGAGGCGGCAAGGTCTTGGGCGCCGCCGGCTCGATAGCGTCGACACCGGCAGTCACGGTCGACGTGCACTTCGGAACGGCCAGCTCACGTGGACGACACGACGTCGATCTAGGAACGACGCGCTGACGGATCCGGGCTCGGCTCGGGCTCGGAGCTTCGCTACGACCAGCCGACCCAGTAATAGACGAGCGCGTGGAAGTTCTTCGCGCGATGCGCGAGCTCGAGCGCGTTCGACACCCTGTCGCGATCCTTGGCGCCGTTGTTCACGCCCGGCCACGGGTCGATCATCACGAGCTCTTCGTCGAGCTTCGTGTCGAGGCGATCCATCGTGATGCCGACCGCGTGCGCGACGGCATCGGGCGGAACATCGGCACCGGCGGCACCGGGCTCGGGATGGATACGGCGGAACTCGGTCGGCAGCATCGCGCCGCGGTAGCCCTTGCCCTGCTTGACCCACTCGAGGATCGCGGCCGTCGGCATCGCGACGCGGCGACACTGGAGGCGATAGCCGAGCTCGTGCAGGCTGGACGTGCGGCTGCCGAACCAGCGCTGCACCTTCTCGATCGTGCCGCCCTCGCGCGAGGTGTTCAGCTCGTGGAACATACCTTCCTGGATTCCAGGAGCGTACGCGCCGGCGCGATACGCGATCCGGCGGAGCAGGTACGCCGTCGCGGCGCCGCAGCAGGCGTTCGACGTGTGAAATACCGGAATCAGCAACCGGATGTCCTCCGGTCGCTGCATCACGACATCATCACGAGTCATCGCTAGCCCCACGAGCGACCTGCAGCGTACACGAGCCGCGCCGAAACGTGGGTCGCGCGGGTCAACGATCGAGAGCCCCTCACAAACCTCGTACGGCTCCCGAGGGTGCTGTCTTCCCTCGTGAATTGGTTTGCTCGAACTGTGCAGCGGCTCACCGTTCATACGTCCGAGCCCGCGCGGTGATCGGGAGGTCTCCGAGACGTAGGTTGACACTGTGTCAGCCTTCTTGTACTGACAGTGTGTCAGGTTATGCCGCGTAGACCCGACCTCCACCGTCGAGCCGAGCTCGCGCGAGCCGCGTTCGAGGTCCTGCGGACGCGCGGCGTGCAGACGAGCATGCGCGAGCTCGCCGAGGCACTCGGCGTGAAGCGGCCGACGCTCTACTTCTACTTTCCGGATGTCGGCTCGGTGTTCGAGGCGGTGCTCGAGCAGACCTATCAGGCGCATGCCGAGCTGGTGATCGCCAGGATGAAGGCGACCGACAATCCGCTCGATCGGCTGAAGGCGCTGATCGACGTCACGATCGCGTTCCACCGGGACCGGCCGCAGCTGATCGGCGGCCTGTTCCAGCTGTGGGCGGTCGCCGGTCACGACGTCGCGACCGTGCTCGAGAAGGGCAGGCGCATGGTGACCGCATCGCGCGACGCGCTCGTCGCCGATCTGAAGGCAGGCATCGCGCGCAAGGACGTGCTCCCGTGCGAGCCGGACCGCGTCGTCGACCTGGTGCTGTCGGTGCTCGACGGCGTGCTCGTGCACCACGTGCTCGGCATCGCGCGGCCCGACGGCGTGATCGAGGAGCTTTCCGAACGAGTCATCGAGCCACTGCGGCCGAAGAAGAAACGGACGAGGAGACGGACATGACCAAGCCACTGTTTCTGGCCCGCCTGTGCGGCACGCAAGAAGAGATGGGTGCGCAGCACGGCAAGCTCGTCGCCGACGACGCCGCGCGGCTGCTCGAGTTCTACCGGACGATGCCGGAGCGCACGCTCGCCGGAGACATGAGCGGCGTCGGCGGTGCGATCGGCCGCGCGATGATCCGCGGGCTCGCGAATGCGTGGCAGTCGCGTCTCGCGAAGGAGCGGCCGGCGGAGCTGCTCGGGCGGTCGCGCGCGTTCGCGGTCGCCGCCGGCTCGACGCCCGACGTCGTGCGCGCGATGGCGACGATGGACACGCTGCAGAACTGCGTGTCGCTCGTGGCGCGCGCGAAGCTCGGTCCGTTCGCGAATCCGGTGGCACCGCGCGTCGCCGCCGCCGCGATCCCCGCGTGCTCGTCGATCATCGCGTGGGGAGATGCGACCGAGGACGGCGAGCTCCTGTTCTCGCGCAACTTCGACTTCCCCGGCGTCGGCGTGTGGGACGCGGCACCCGCGTTCGTCGTGTGCGTGCCCGAGGTCGGCCAGCGCTACGGCTTCTTCGCGACGCGCGGCGCCGACACGCCGGTCGTCACCGTCGTCAACGAGGCGGGCCTCGTGCTCGCGCCGCACACGCGCTGGCACACCGGCGTGACGTGGGGCGGCGCGATGATCGTCGATGTCGTCCACGACATCGCGCGCCGCGCCGAGTCGCTCGAGGATGCGATCCGGATCGCGCGCGAGCGGCCGGTGTCGTCGAGCTGGGGCATCGCGATCGGCTCGGCGCGCGAGAAGAGCGCGCTCGTGCTCGAGATCGCCGGGCCCAAGCTCGAGGTCGTGCGGCCTGCGCCGGGCGCGAGCTACCTCGTGTGCGCGAATCGTTATCGCTCGGCGCCGATGCAGAGCGGCCAGTTCGCGGCCTCGGCGGCGTGGGCGCTGCACTCGGAGCGCCGCGAGCGCCGGCTGCGTGCGCTCGTCGACGCGCGGACGTCGAAGCTCACGGCCGAGATGCTCGCGAGGTTCATGGGCGATCGCCGCGACGTCGACGCGCCCGCGCAGACGCGACGCCTCGGCGGCATCCCGGCCCAGCCGACGAACGTGCACTGCGCGGTCGTGATGCCGAGCAAGCGCCGCGCGCTCGTCGGCGTCGATCAGGCGCCGTGCTGCGAGGGCAGGTGGGCGGAGATCGCGTGGAGCTGGGACGGACCCGCGGGCGGCTGGGAGAGCACGTCGCTCGGCGAGTCGGGGTTCACCGCGGCGATGCGTGACGATCTGGTCGCGCCGCAGGACGAGGCGACGCGCCACGTGCACGATGCCGCACGCGCGTACGAGACCACGCACGATCTGCCGGCGACGCGCGCCGCGATCGAGCGCGCGATCGAGGCGGCGCCCGACGATCCGTCGCTGCGCCTGAGCGCGGCGTGGCTCGCGATGGAGAGCGGCGATCTCGCGCACGCGGTGCGCCAGGTCGAGCGAGGCCTGCGTCAGGAGACCGAGCCGTATCGGCGCGGCCAGCTGCTCCTGTGGGGAGCGCGCGCGGCGCGCACCGTCGATCCGGCGCAGTCGATCCGGTGGAGCGACGAGCTGGCTCGCCTGTCGGGGCCGCATGTCGACGAGCTGAAGGCAGCGGCGCGCCGCAGGTACCGCGGACGCCCGCACGTCAACTTCATGATGGCCGACGCGTACTGATCAGCGCGAGCCGTAGTTGTGCGCCGTCTTCTCCTCGTTGCGATCGGTCGCGGGAGGAGGCTCCGGTGACAGCGCGCTGATCTTCGCGCGCGTCTCGGCATCGAGCTCGAGCTGGTTCGCGGCGAACGACGGCGCGAGTTGCTCGACGTTGCGGCCGCCGACGAGCACGGACGTGACGGCCGGATGGCTCGCGACCCACGCGGCGGCGAGCGTCGTCGGCGCATGGCCGAGCTCGTTCGCGAGGTGCGTGAACCGCTCGGCGATCGCGAACAGCTCGGGCTGCGAGTAGCGCGTGTTGTACATCTTCACGTCGATCAGCCGACCCTTCTCGGGCCGCGTCGACACGCCGTACTTGCCGGTCAGCAGGCCACCGCCGGTCGGGCTGTACGGCACGACGGCGATGCCGAGCGACTGCGCCATCGGCAGGATCTCGATCTCGGCCGTGCGCTTCACGAGGTTGTACATCGGCTGGATCGCGACGAGCGGCGCGAACCCCTCGAGCGCGGCGATGCCGAGCGCTTGCGCGACCTGCCACGCGGCGAAGTTCGAGCACGCCGGGTAGACGATCTTGCCGGCGCGCACCAGATCCTCGAGCGCGCGCAGCGTCTGGGTCAGGTCGGTCGCATCGTCGAACCGGTGCAAGTAGAACAGGTCGATGCGATCGGTCTGCAAACGCCGCAGGCTCGCCTCGACAGCGCGCACGAGGTGATAGCGGGACGTACCGCGCGCGTTGGCGTCCTTGCCCGTCGGGAAGTACGCCTTGGTCGCGAGCACGATCTCGTCGCGCTCGCCGCTGGCGCGCAGGATCCGGCCGATGAATTCCTCGGACCGGCCCTCGTTGTAGACGTCGGCCGTGTCGATGAAGTTGATGCCGGCCTCGCGCGCGGCCCGCCAGATCTGGCCGGCCATATGCTCGTCGGCGTCGCCGCCGAACGACATCGCGCCCAGCGCGACGCGCGAGACCTTGACCCCGGTCTTGCCGAGGAAGCGCATCAGCCGCGCTTGAACGCGGACTCGATACGCTCGAGGACCTTCTCCTCGGACGACGAGACCTTACCGATGCCAAGGAACCCACCGGCCGATGCGGCGACCATCTTGGCGAAGCCGACGATCTGGTTCTTCAGCAGGCGGTTCTGCTCCTCGTTGAGCTGACCGCTGAGCGCCCGGATGTAGGAGCCCCACGCGTCGAACAGATCGGTCGGTGGCTTGCGCTTGAGCCAGCCCTGGAGCAGCTCGTAGCCCTCCGTGCCCTGCTCGAGGCCCTTGCCGTGCGCGCCCTGGAGGATCGCGGTGAGCTCGTTGTCCTGGATCTCGCCGTCGGCCCACGCGACCTCGATGAGAGGGACGAGCGACAGCGCCGCGATCGTGTTCGCGCGAAGGCCGAGCTCGACGAGCTTGTCGAGGACGGCCTCGTCGGTCATGCCCGAAGCCCGGCGGAGGTCGTCGCGCGTGTGCTTCGCGGACTCTGCCTGCTTCATCGCATCGAGCTTTTTCTGGTTCTCCTTGTCGAAGAACTGATTCTCGAGCGCTCTGCCACGCTCTTCGAGGGACGATTCGCTCACAGACCGACTCCTTGTTGGGAGCTGCGACCCTACCAAAAGTTTCGGGTATCGTCTTCCCGTGACGCCACGGGTACAGCGTAAGCGGCAGCCTCACCGCGTGGGGCTGCGGCTCTGGCTCGTGCCGATGGCGATCCTCGGAGGGATCGCGCTGGTCGCGTTCGCGGGAGTTTATCTCCTCGATCACGCGGTCACCGGCGGTGCGCCGGGCCCCGGCGAGAGCGCGATGGGCCGCTACGTGCGGTTCGAGCCCGGCCTGATCTCCGATGCAGTCGCAGGCCTCGCGGCGATGACCGCGGCGGTCCTCGGTATCGTCATCACGGTCGTCTCGCTCCTCGTTCAGCTGACATCGGCCCGCTACACGGGCGTCGCCCAGATGTTCTTGCGCGATCGCACGAACGTGTCGGTGATGGCGTACTACGTCGTCACCTGCGTGGTCGGCGTCGCGCTGTCGCTGTCGCTCCATTCCGACTTCGTGCCGCGCGCGGCCGTGCTCACGATGATGTTCGCGTGCGCGCTCGGCCTCGTGATCATGCTGCCGTACTTCGCGTACGTGTTCCGGTTCCTCGAGCCGGTCAACCTCGTCGCGCGCATCGAGGCCGAGGCCGCCGCGGACGTTCGCGAGGCCGCGACGGCGCGCGATCAGCAGACGATCTCGAACGCGCAGCAGCCCGCGGTCGCCGCGCTCGAGGAGCTGACCGACATCACGTCGAACTCGATCTCGGGCAAGGACAAGATCATCGCGAGCCGCGCGGTCGACGCGATCAAGGACTTCATCGTCGCGTACCTCGGCGTCAAGAACCGCGCCGACGAGCGCTGGTTCAAGATCGGCGACGGCATCCGAGACAACCCCGACTTCGTCGCGATGGACCCCGAGTCGCTGCGCGTGCTCGAGGCCGACAAGACGTGGCTCGAATGGAAGGCGTTGCGTCAGTACCTCGGCATCTACGCCGAGGCGCAGAACAACATGCCCGACATCAACTACCTGATCGCGATCGACACGCGCTACGTCGGCGAGGCCGCGCTCGCGAAGAACGACCAGCACGTCCTCGAGCTGGCGTTCCGGTTCATGAACAGCTACCTGCGCGCCGCGCTCAACGCCCGCGCCGTGCGCACCGCGTACAACGTCCTCAATCAGTACCGCCTGCTCGTCGAGTCGATGATCCGCGGCGGCGCCGACGACATGGCGATCGAGGGCGTGCGCCACATGATCTACTACGGCCGCACGAGCTACGACATGCAGCTCGGCTTTGTCACCGAGACCGTCGCGTACGACGTGTCGGCGCTGTGCGAGTTCGCGCACGCGCAGAAGCGCGACGTCGACGCCAGGATGCTCGAGATGTTCCTCGATCTCGACCAGCCGCTCCGCATGAAGAAGCAGGAGTCGGGCCTGCAGGGCATCCGCAAGGCGCAGCTCAAGCTCGCCTGCTACTACCTCGTCGTCGGTGCGATCGATCGCGCCGAGAAGATCGCCGCGGACATGAAGGGCGAGGATCGCGGCCGCCTCGAGTCGATCCGCGAGCAGCTCACGAAGGTCGAGTCGAAGGAGTTCTGGGAGATCATCGACCGCGGCCGCAACTTCGAATACATGCCGCCCAAGCAGAAGGAGCAGATGGAGCGCTTCTTCGGCATGCTCGCGTAGCGCATGTCGGCGTGGGTGCGGCGTGCCGGCGCGATGGCCGCGATCGTCATCGTGCTGTCGCTCGCGACGCGCCTGTGGGGCGAGCGCATCGGCATCAACCGAGGGCAGGGCTGGGACGGCGAGACCTACGTGCAGTGGGCCGCCGATTTCCCGCACCAGATGTTCGATCTCGGCACGACGACCTATCACGCCCAGCGCGTGTTGCCGTCGGCGGTCGTGCACTACGCGATGAAGGCCGTCGGCGCGCGGCCGACCGTGCCGAACATCCTCGTCGGTTTTCACGTGCTCGACACGCTGATGCTCGTGCTCGCCGCGATCCTGTGGGCGCGCATCTGCGACGAGATGAA
>JABFXX010000060.1 GCA_013368795.1 Kofleriaceae bacterium | reverse complement strand
GCGCTCGGTGGTCGCCATCTCGAGCAGCGCCTCGACGAGCTTTCGCTCGCGAAGTCCGCGCATGCCGTCGGCGAACGCACCGACGCCCGGCAACACCAGGCGCTCCGCCGTGCGAACGATCGCCGGATCCTCGGAGACGCAAACGTCCGCACCGACGTGGGTCAGCGCCTTCACGACGCTGTGGAGGTTGCCGAGCCCGTAATCGACGACGACGACCTTCACTGTCGCACCTCGATGCCAGCGGCCGAGAGTCCGGTCTTCAGCGTACCGATCGTCTCGGTCTTGTAGTGGAGGACGCTCGCGACGGCGACCGCATCTGCACCGCCGCGAATCGCGCGCTCGACGTGCTCGACGGTCCCTGCGCCGCCACATGCGATCACCGGCACATCGAGCTTGGGGCCGAGCGTCCGGATCAACTCGAGGTCGAAGCCCTTGCGCGTGCCTTCCATGTCGACCGACGTCAGCAGCACCTCGCCGGCGCCGAGCTCGACGAGCTTCTGCGCCCACTCGACGACGTCGAGCCCGGTCTTCTCGCGGCCGTTGTCGGTATAGGCCTCCCAGCCCGCGCCGCTCGGGCGTCGCTTCGCCTCGATCGACGCGACGACGCACTGCGAGCCGAAGCTGCGCGCGGCCTCCCTGATCAGCTCGGGCCTGCGCACCGCGCCGGTGTTGATCGCGACCTTGTCGGCGCCGGCGCGCAGAAGCGTGCTCACGTCCGTGATCGTTCTCACGCCTCCACCGACGGTGAGTGGGACGAAGATCTCCGAGGCGGTCCGGGCGACGAGGTCTGCCAGGTTGTTCCGCTCGTACAGGCTCGCGACGATGTCGATGTACAGGAGCTCGTCGGCGCCTTGCTGGTAGTAGCGGACCGCGTGCTCGGCCGGGTCCCCGATGACGCGCAGTCCCTCGAGGTGGATGCCTTTGACGAGGTTTGGCGCTTTGATGTCGAGCCGCGCGATGACGCGCGTCGGAACGTCCACCGTGGGGCTCTCCTTGAGGGCAGGAGAGCATGGGCACAGCGTCGATTTCAAGACGGCTCCGAGTGATGTTATAAGCGCCTGCTCGTGGCTAACTACTGGACAGACAAGCGCGTGCTCGTCACGGGCGGCGCCGGCTTCTTCGGCAGCTTCGTCGTCGACGGCCTCCGCGAGCGCGGCGCCAAGGAAGTGTTCGTCCCGCGCAGCAAGGACTACGACCTCGTCCAGCGCGACGCGTGCAAGCGCGCGATCGCCGACGCGAAGCCCGACGTCGTGTTCCATCTCGCCGCGCGCGTCGGTGGCATCGGCGCGAACCGCGACAATCCCGGCGGCATGATCTTCGACAACGCGATGATGGGCCTCCAGATGATCGAGGAGTGCCGGCTCGCGAAGGTGCCGAAGACCGTGATCGCCGGCACGATCTGCGCGTACCCGAAGTTCGCCCCGATCCCGTTCCGCGAAGAGGACATGTGGAACGGCTATCCCGAGGAGACGAACGCGCCGTACGGCGTCGCGAAGAAGCTGCTCCTCGTCCAGTCGCAGGCGTATCGCGACCAGTACGGCATGAACAGCATCGTGCTGTTCCCGGTCAACATGTACGGCCCGCGCGACAACTTCGACCTGCGCACGTCGCACGTGATTCCGGCGATGATCCGCAAGTTCGTCACCGCGCGCGACGAGGGTGTGAAGCAGGTGACGCTGTGGGGCGATGGCTCGCCGACGCGCGAGTTCATCTACGCGCCCGACGCCGCCGAGGCGATGCTCCTCGGTGCCGAGCGCTACGACTCGAGCGAGCCGGTCAACATCGGCAGCGGCACCGAGATCTCGATCAAGGATCTCGCGACGGTGATCGCGAAGGCGACCGGCTTTGCCGGCGAGATCGTCTGGGATACGGCGCAGCCGAATGGCCAGCCGCGCCGCCGTCTCGACGTGTCGCGCGCGAAGGAGCGCTTTGGCTTTGTCGCGAAGACGTCGTTCGCCGACGGCCTCGCGAAGACGGTCACCTGGTACCTGGAGAATCGATGAAGAAGGCACTGATCACCGGCGTCACGGGCCAGGACGGCTCGTATCTGGCGGAGCTCCTGCTCGCCAAGGGCTACGAGGTGTACGGCGTGGTCCGCCGGTCGAGCTCGTTCAACACCGAGCGGCTCGAAAGCATCTATCAGGATCCCCACGTCAGCGACTACAAGCTGCGCCTCGTCTACGGCGACCTCGAGGACGGCGCGTCGATCGCGAACCTCGTCAAGAAGGTCAAGCCCGACGAGATCTACAACCTCGCCGCGCAGAGCCACGTCCGCGTCAGCTTCGACGTGCCCGAGTACACCGTCTCGACGGTCGCGATGGGCACGCTGCGCCTGCTCGAGGCGATGCGCGAGCTCGACGTCAAGTGCAAGCTCTACCAGGCATCGTCGAGCGAGATGTTCGGCAGCTCTGCGCCGCCGCAGAACGAGCACACCCCGTTTCAGCCGCGCAGCCCGTATGCGTGCGCCAAGGTGTTCGCGCACCAGCTCTGCCAGAACTATCGCGATGCGTACGGCCTGTTCATCGCGTGCGGCATCCTGTTCAACCACGAGAGCCCACGCCGCGGCATCCCGTTCGTGACGCGCAAGATCACGCGCACCGCCGCGCGCATCAAGCACGGTCTCGACAAGAAGCTCTTCCTCGGCAACCTCGACGCGAAGCGCGATTGGGGCTTCGCCGGAGATTACGTCGAGGCGATGTGGCTGATGCTCCAGCAGGAGAAGCCCGACGACTACGTGATCGCGACGGGCGAGTCGTACTCGGTGCGCGACTGTCTCGACGTGGCGTTCGGCACGCTCGGCCTCGACTGGAAGAACTACGTCGAGCTCGATCCGCGCTATCTGCGCCCGACCGAGGTCGACCACCTCCGCGGGGACGCGAGCAAGGCGCGCGAGAAGCTCGGCTGGAAGCCGAAGGTCACGTTCAAGCAGCTGATCGAGCAGATGGTGCGTGCGGACGAGGAAGACGTGCGCAGTGCCCTCGCGGGGCGCCCGCCCCAGAACTGACTCGCCATGCGCGTCTCGATCGTCACGCCGTCGTTCAATCAAGCGAAGTTCATCGGGCGAACGATCGATAGCGTACTGTCCCAGACCGGGGACTTCGAGCTCGACTACCGCGTGATCGACGGCGGCAGCACCGACGACACCATCGAGATCCTGCAGAGCTACGGCAACCGCGTGAACTGGGTGAGCGAGCCCGACCGCGGCCAGGTCGACGCGATCAACAGGGGACTGCGCGCCGCAGATGGCGACATCGTCGCCTGGCTCAACAGCGACGACGTCCTCCTACCCGGCGCGCTGGCGCGCATCGTCGCGGCCTTCAGGGCGCACCCCGAGATCGAGTGGGTGCACGGCCGCTGCAAGATCATCGACGAGGACGACCGCGAGGTCCGGCGCTGGGTCAGCGCGTACAAGCATTTTCGCGCGCAGCGCCACACGCTCCAGAACTTCTTGACCGAGAACTACATCAGCCAGATGACCGTGTTCTGGCGGCGCGATATCCAGGAGGAGCTCGGCTACCTCTCGAACGCGTTCCGGTACGCGTTCGACTACGACCTCTTCCTGCGACTCGCGCACCGCGGCGACCCGTTCTACATCGAGGAGCCGACGGCATGCTTTCGCTGGTACGAGACCAGCAAGAGCGGTGGTGGCTACGTGGAACAGATGACCGAGACCGCGGACCGCGGCGCCGTATCACCGCACGCGACGCTGCGCACGCGCCTGTTCGGCCGCGCCAAGAAGGTCGCCATCATCGGCACCTATCGCGCGCTCGCGCTCGCCCGCGAGGCGTACCGACGGCGTTTGTAGGAAAGCATGTGCGCCCGGTCACGCGCGCGTCTTGAGCCTTGCCCTCGCTGCCTCACTCGCTGATAGTCCCGGCCAGCAGCGGCGAGGTGTTGAAGACATGAGACCAGAATCGCAGGATTTTCACGCACGTGAGGCGGCGGCACGCGAGGAGCGGATCGCCGAGTACGATCGCCTGGCCGAGGAGCGCGATCGCTGGCGCGAGAAGAACGCGGCCTACTACCGCAATCTCGAGCGGCTGGTCCGGTTCATCATCCCCGAAGGCGCGTCCGTCCTCGAGATCGGCTCGGGTACCGGCGACCTGCTGGCTGCTCTGAAACCCGCGCACGGCACGGGCATCGATATCTCGCCGAACCTCGTCGCGCTCGCGCAGCGCAAGCACCCGAACCTGGAGTTCGTGGTCGCCGATGCGGAGACGCTCGACGCGCCCGAGCTCGCCGGCCGCACGTTCGATTACATCGTGATGTCCGACGTCGTGGGTCGGCTCAACGACCTGTGGAGTGCGTTCCGGGCGCTGCGCAGGCTTTGCAATCCGCGCACGCGCATCGTCATCACCTACTACAACTTCGTGTGGGAGCCCTTGCTGAAGCTCGGCGAGAAGATCGGCCGGAAGATGCCGATCCCGCAGGAGAACTGGCTCGGCATGAAGGATCTGTCGAACCTGCTCGAGCTGAACCACTTCGACATCATTCGATCGGGAAGTGCGCAGCTTGCTCCAGTCGACATTCCGGGGCTCGCGCCGTTCGCGAACCGTTACCTCGCCCAGGCCACGGGGCTGCGCCACCTCGCGCTCACCCAGTACTTCGTGTGCAGACTCGCCGGGGGCGGAGGCCCGATCGCGACGCGAGACTATTCGTGCAGCGTGATCGTTCCGTGCAAGAACGAGCGCGGTAACGTCGACGATATCGTCGCGCGCACGCCGGAGCTCGGCACCGGGACCGAGCTGATCTTTGTCGATGGCAACTCGACGGACGGCACGGTCGACGCGATCGAGCGCCACCTCCAGGCGGGCACGCGAAAGAACATGCGGCTGATCCATCAGGGCGACGGTCGCGGCAAGGGCGATGCCGTGCGCAAGGGTTTTGCCGCGGCCACCGGAGACGTCCTGTTCATCCTCGATGCCGACCTCACGGTGCCACCGGAGGACCTGCCGAAGTTCTACGCGGCGATCGCCGAGGGCAAGGCCGAGTTCGTGAACGGCTCGCGCCTGGTCTACCCGATGGAGGGTGAGGCCATGCGCATCCTGAACTCGCTGGGCAACAAGTTCTTCGGCGTCGCCCTCTCGGCGGTGCTCGAACAGCGGCTCAAGGACACCCTGTGCGGGACGAAGGTCCTGTTCCGCCGCGACTACGAGCGGATCGCCGCGAGCCGCTCGTTCTTCGGCGACTTCGATCCGTTCGGCGACTTCGACCTGCTATTCGGTGCCGCGAAGCAAAATCTCAAGATCATGGAGCTGCCGATCCGGTATCGCGCACGCACCTACGGAGATACCAAGATCTCCCGCTTCCGCGAGGGCGCGATCCTCGGCCGCATGACCTGGCTCGCGTTCAACAAGTTCAAGAGTCAGTACTGATCAAGTCGTGACGAGCAGCAGCGAAGTCGGTGGCGCAGACGCGCCGCTCTCGGGTCGTGCGTTCTGGCTGTGGGTCGCCGGCGCTGGGTTCGTGCTGATCCTCGCCTGCTGGCTGTCGTCGGGGACGCTCGCTCCCTACGGCATGCAGCCCGGCGGGCCGTGCCACTATCGCGTCAACATCGATCACGGCCAGTTCGAGGCCGTCTTCCGCATGCTCGACGGTCGTCCCGAGCACGAGTGGATGTCGAGCGTCGTGCTGCGCCGCATCCTCCATCCGCTGCTCGCGTACCCGCTCATGAAGGCGGCCGGGTTCGAGCTCGGCGGCCTTCTGTTCAATATCGTCCTTCATGTCGCGACGCTGATCGGCCTCGCCGTCGCGATCCGGCGCTTCTTCGACGCGCGCGCGGCCGTGCTCGTGACCTGGCTGTTCGCCACCTATCCCGGCATCACGTACTGGGTCGGTCTGCCGTACTCGTACGCGTTCATCGTGCCGGGTTCGATCGCGTGCACGATCGCGCTTCTGTGGTGGCACGAGCGAGCGTCGCTCCGGCGCAGCATCGCCGCCGCGTGCGTCGTCGGTGTCGTCGGTCTCGGTTACGACCTGATGCCGTTCTTCGGTGGCGCGTTGCTCCTGCTCGCGCTCGCCCGCCGCCGCTGGCTCGACCTTGGCGTCGTCCTGGTCGTCCTTGTCGCGTTCGCGCTGTTCGTCGCGAAGGGCCTCCCGGCGATTTTTGGCTTCCCCGCGCAGAATTCCAATACCGTCGCCTACGGCGCCGTCGTGAAGGCCTGGCTCGACGCTCCCCATCGTCTGCACGGCTGGGGGGCGCTGCTCGCGGCCCTGCCGAAGGTGTTCATCACGAACTTCGTGTTCAGCAACTTCGTGTTCTTTCCGGCGCTGTTCGTCGGTGTCCTCGTCCTGCGCCGCCAACGGCCGCTACTTCACCCCGTCGCGCTCGCGGTCCTGATCGCGGTGTTCGGCATGTTCTTGTTCCTGAACGCGGCGCCGGCGTACGACGGCGCGTGGCAGCTCCGCGGCTCCTGGCTACCGCGCCTGTTCCAGCCGTGGTTCGTCGCGATCCTGATCACGGTCGCCGTCGCCTCGATCGCGCTCCGCCAGACCTCTCGCCACCGCGCACTCGTCGCCTCGGTCGTCCTCGTGACGGCGCTCAACGGTGCCGTGATCGCTGGCCCGTTCATCAAGCTCACACCGCTCTACGCGAGCGTCTACCAGCGCTTCTATCGGGCGTGGCGAATGGACGACAACACGTCCTGGCTGAGGAAGCTGGGACGCAGGCCCTACGGAATCTGTCGATGAATCTACGAGCCGGAATGCAGCGCGCGCTCCTGTCGACGTACAAGCGTGCCAATCGGTCGGGGCTACTCGATACCTGGCTCGCCGAGCGTCTGTTTCGCCGCTCCTATTTCGCCTACAAGCGCCTCGTCGAGGATCCGTTCGCGAAGCTCGTCAAAGCTCGTCCCGAGCTGTTCGCCGGCGGTGACGTCCTCGACGTCGGCGCCAACATCGGTTACACGGCCCAGCTGTTCGCGCGCGCCGTCCAGGCTCCGTACCGCGTGCACGCGTTCGAGCCCGAGGAGCGCAACTTCCGCTGGCTCACCCATACGATCGAGCGCCTTGGCGATCGCGTCGTCGCGCACCAGGCCGCCGTCGGCGCGCACGAGGGCGAGATCGAGCTCTGGAACAACGCCGCCAATCACAGCGACCACCGGATCGCCACCACGCACCTCCGCGACGCGGTCACGGGGCCAACCCAGCGCGTGCCGATCACCACGATCGATGCGCACGTCGCGCGCTCGGGTGCCCCGGTCTCGTTCATCAAGATCGACGTCCAGGGCTTCGAGCCCGCGGTGCTCGACGGTATGCGCGAGACCGTAGCCCGTCATCCGCAGCTCCATGTCGCGCTCGAGCTCATGCCGGGAGCCCTCGAAGAGCTCGGCTTCGCCGTCGATGCATTCGTCCGCGACATCGGCGCCATGTTCCCGGCGATCGCGATCCTCGAGCGCGATGGTGGCCTGCATCGCGCAACCACCGATACGCTCGTCACGACCGCTCGGACCAACGAGCTCGGCTACGTCGACCTCGTGTGTTCGGCTCGTGATCTTTAACGGGTATCGCGCCGACGCGATGCCAGGTCGTCGCTGAAGTCACGTTGCGTCGCGCGCTCGAGCTTCTCCTGCAGGATCGCTAGCTCCTGCGTGAGTGTGATCGACCGGGTCTGGACCTTCGACAGCGTGACGAGCGCGCGCAGGTGCAGGATCGCGAGTGCGGCGATCGCGACCGTGAACAGGAAGTTCGACATCAGGCCGAAGCCGAACGCTCGCGCGACGCGACCGGTGTGACTCGGGAAGACGGCCATCGTGCCGAGCAGCGTCAAGAACGCCAGGTACGACATGCTGCCCTGCAGCGTGATGCGTTCGCGCAGGAGCAGGCGGAGCAAGACCAGCGCGATCGCAAAACAGACGAGCGCGAACAGCCAATACGCGTCAGTTCCTTCTTGCATCGACTCCCTCTGGTGTCGCGCCGAGCGCGCGGAGGTAGGTGAGCACGACGGCGATCGTGACCTTCAGCATGTAATAGATCGTGGAGAAGCCGGCGATGCTCGACGTGCCGCCTTGGCGCTCGCGCATCTTCACCGGCGTCTCGACCACGCGCAGGCCCGCGGCGCGTGCGATCGCCAGCGACTCCGGCTCGGGAAAGTCATAGGGATACGTCTCGTCGAACAGGACGAGCGAGCGCGGCCCGTAGAGCCTGAATCCCGAGGTCGGATCAGAGACCTTCACGCGGGCGACGATCCGCAGGAGCGTGCGGATCCACCAGCTCCCTGCACGGCGCATGAACGTCGAGCGAAAGTTGTTCTTGTCGGAGTACCGCGTGCCGACGACGAGATCGGGCGGTTCACCGACGCGGGTGCGCTCGATCAAGAGCTCGAGCTCCGAGGGGGGATGCTGGCCGTCGCCGTCGATCTGCACGGCGAAGTCGAACTGCTCGCGGCGCGCGAGCCGCAGCCCCGATTGCACGGCACCGCCGATCCCGAGATTCCTGCAGAGCCGCAGGACTCTCGCGCCGTTCTGCTGCGCGACCTCGGCCGTACGGTCCGCCGAGCCGTCATCGACGACCACGGTCTCGATTTCCAGGCCGCCTGCCGCGGCAGGAAGCGCACGGATCTCGGAGAGGACGCCGCTCAACGAGGCCTCCTCGTTGTAGGCCGGGATGATGATCAGAACGCGCACGCGGTAGGCAGAGCTATATCACGCCCTGGATTCGGTATATTGCGGGCCCAATGGCGATGCGCGAAGCGGTCCGCGATATCGGTGCGCGCGCACGCCGGTGGTTTGCTGCACTGACGCCGTTCAAGCGCATGTTCGCGGGCTGGCTCGTGTTCATGCTGTACGCGTTCCCCGGCTACATGAGCTACGACTCGGTGCTCCAGCTCCGCGAGGCGCGCTGGGGCTACTACAGCGATGGCCATCCGCCGATGATGGCGGAGCTGTGGCGGACGACGGATTACTTCGTCGCGGGTCCGCTCGGGATGCTCGTCGTCCAGAGTGTCTGTTTCCTGGCCGGCGTTTACTTGATCTTCAAACGACGCATGTCGCCGCGGACCGCGGCGGTCGCGGCTGTGCTCGTGCTGTTGTTTCCACCTGTGAGCTCGGTGATGGCGGTGATCTGGAAGGACTCCCAGATGACCGCGTTCATGCTGCTCGGGCTCGGATTGATGCTGCAGGACTCGCGTCGGGCGCGCGTCCTCGGCCTCGTCGCGATGGCGGCCGGAACGGCGATGCGCCACAACGCGCTGGTCATGACGTTGCCGCTCGTCGTCCTGCTGTTCGTCTGGGACGAGCGGTATGGAGCGGTGAAGCGCTACGGCATCGCGCTCGTCGCCTGGATCGTGCTCACGATGTCCGCGAGGGTCGTCAATAACGCGCTGACGTTCAGCCACCGGTCGGTGTGGGTCGACAAGATCGCGCCGTGCGATATCGTCGCGACGCTTCGCCATACGTCGCCGCAGATCCCGGACGACGAGATGAGGACCCTCCTCGAGGGAACTCGCCTCTTGCAGTCGCATGATCTGCACGCGTTCACTCAGCGCGGCGACGAGGATGCAGACCTCGGCGGCACGCTCTGGGATACGCCGTATTTCTTTCTCGCGGCGCCGATGACCGACGAGGAGCGCGACGGCATGGTGCGCGCGTGGAAGCGGGTCGTATTTTCGCATCCGCGCGCGTTCCTCACGTATCGCTGGCGGATCTTTCAGCGGATCATCGGGCTCGGCGGTCCTGGTGACTCGACCGTCTACAACTGGTTCACCGACATCCAGGATCCGTACAAGAGCGCGTTTCAGGTCGACCACGATGCTGCGGCCTCGCGGATCCAGAACCTGCTGCGGCAGGCGATGCACTGGTGCGGCTCGAGCGTGGTGTTCAGCATCACGGTCTACCTCGCGCTGTCGCTGCTGCTGCTGCCGTTCTGTGTCCGCGATCGAGAGTCGTTCGCGCTGCTCGTGTCCGCGCTCATGGGCGAAGCGATCTTGTTTCTGATCGCCCCGACGACGGACTGGCGCTACTCCTACTGGTTGATCGTGGCCGTCGTCATCGTCACGGTGCTGCTGGTCGCGCGGCGGCGTCAGATGGTGTGGGCGACCGCCAGCACGATGAAGCAGTAGTCGGGCTTGCACGCGAAGAACCAGTACTGCCCCGAGCGCGACGGAACGTAGCTGAGGCGTTTGTTGTCGGTCGATGTTCCGAGCAGCCGCGGCTTATCTCCGACGATGACGAGGTAGATGTTCCAGGGCTCTTTGCGCAGGTCCGGATCGAGCACGATTTCGCGCTCGCGACTCCGGCCGGCGCGCTTGAGCTTCGCGGTGTAGCCCTCGAGCTGTCCCGCCTTCCACTTCGCGATATAGAGCTTGTTGCTCGGTAGCGGCGGTGCATCGCCGAGGAACGACACCGTCAGATCGATCCACTCGAGCTTGCCGAACCGCTGGATCTCGACAATCGCGTCGAGGAAAGCGTGGTGGAGTGCCTTGATATCGCGGCCGACCCACTCCTTGATGTTGAGCTGATCGAGCTCGTCCATGCACATCGGGTCCTCGAACTCGTAGTGCATCGTCGCCTTGACGTCGGTGACGCCGAGGACCTTCCAGGCATTGCCGCCGCGGAACGGCGCGCGGTGAAGTCCGAAGTAGCGCGCGACGAGCTCCTGCTTCTTTTGATCGCGCATGTCATCGCCGAGCGTCCACCAGTTCTCGGCAACCTGCTCCCACGCCTCGGCGGTGTAGTCGCCGCCGGGCGGCGTCGCAGCGAGAGCGGTGAGGCGTTCATCCGACGCCGCGGAGAGACGCGAGTACATCGGGATCGTGCGGGCCGCGGCGTAGCCGCTGGAGATCACCGCGATGATGATGAATGGAAGGTAGTGCTTCGCGCGCTGCAAGAATGCCGACGTCACGCCGACGACCGCGCCGAGCACCAGGAACATCGAGTGGAAGTAGAAGCGCGGTCCGAGCTTCGGCGAGGCGAACACCGTGATCGTGATGAGCGAGGCCGCGACGAGGCTGACGATCAGGATGCCGACTGCACGGCGCTGACGTTCGCGGGCCTCGAGAATCTCGGCTTCGCGACGCTTGTCCGCGATCATGCCGACGCCGATGATCAGCAATACGAGCGCGAGCATCGGCGCAGCGGCTTCGAGCAGATCGACGTAGATGTCGATGTTGCCGGCGAGCCCGCGCACGAGGATCTGCTGGACAGCCGAGTAGTGTTCCGCCAGCCCCTCGTAGCGCTGGCTCTGCCCCGGCGCGAAGAAGATCAGCGCGTAGCCGACGAGCACGCCGAACGCGCCGACCCACACCAATGCGGGCCTGCGCCGGTGCTTGCGCCAGATCCACGCACCGTAGAGAACGACGCCGAGCAGGAGCGTCGGCCCGACGTGCTCGTTGCCCATGCCGGCGACGACACCGAGCAAGAAGTACCCGACGAGCCGCGGGATCGACACCGTGGCCGGATCCTCTGGATTCATGAGACGCAGCGGGACGAGGAATGCGAACTGGAGTGCAGCGAGCCAGAGATAGTTCGTCGCGTACGCACGACAGAACATGTAGGCGGGGAAGTTCGGCGCGACGAACCACAGAAAGCCAATCGCGATCGAGAGCGCCGCGAGATCGCGGTTGTCGCGAAGCTTCGGCCAGCGCCCGGTGCCGAACACGAACCCGCCGACGACGACGGCGAAGAACGCGAGCGGGGTCCCGATCTCGGCGACGCCGACGAGCTTGTAGGCGAGGTAGGCGAGCGGCTGGCCGATGCGCGGATTACTCGTCGTGTACTGCTGGTGCCAGAACGAGAAGAACCTGCCGAACGATGCCGGCTCGGCGTGCGTGTCAACGGCGACATTCCATGCGTCGAACGCGAACGGCTCGTGGTTAACGACGTAAGCGATGTGCAGGAACGTGAACGCGACGTAGACGAAGAAGAGTACACGCATCACCCGCGTGGTCTTCGAATTCATTGTAAGAGGATACCTGGTATAAGGACCGTGATGTCTCCGCGGAGCGAGACCTGGGTCGTGATCGCCGCTTTCAACGAAGGCAAGGTGATCCGCGACGTCGTGGCGGAGGTCGTCGCCGAGGGCTGGCAGGTCGTGGTCGTCGACGACGGTTCACGTGATGACACCGCAGCGGCGGCTCGGATGGCTGGCGCGACCGTCGTTCGTCACGGCATCAATCTCGGCCAGGGCGCGGCGCTCCAGACTGGAGTCGACTACGCGATTCGCCGCCGTGGCGCTCGCTACATCGTCACGTTCGACGCCGATGGCCAGCACCGCTGTGAGGATATCCCGCTCCTGGTCGACGCGCTCGAGGACGCGGACATCGCGCTCGGCTCCCGATTCCTCGGTGGAGTCGAGGGTGCCTCGCAGCGTCGCGTCGCACTGCTGCGCACGGCGACCGTCGTGTCGAACAAGCTCTCCGGGATGAAGCTCAGTGATGCGCACTGCGGATTGCGCGCATTCCGCGCGTCGGTAGCAGAGCAGCTGCGGATTACCCAGGAGCGTATGGCCCATGCGTCCGAGCTGCTTCGCAAGATCAAGACGAGCGGGCTGCGCGTCGTCGAGGTTCCCGTGACGGTTCGCTATACCGAACACTCGATGAGCAAGGGCCAGGGCGGGATCCAGGCGGTCCGCATCCTCTTTGACTACTTCTTCCGCGCATGATCATACGAATCCTTCTCCTGCTCGGGCTCGGAGCGACCGGTTGGTTCGTCTTTCTTCGACGCAACCGGCTGCCGATCCACATCATGACGGTGTTCCTGTTGATCGCGGCAGGCGCGGTCGCCGTCGTGTTTCCGGAGCTGACCCAGGATGCCGCCCATCTGGTGGGCGTCGGTCGCGGCGCCGACCTCATCCTCTATCTCGCGATCGTGTCGGTCATGTTCGTGCTCATGCACTACTACACGAAATTCGTCGAGCTCCAGCGTCAGCTCACCGATGTAACGCGCGAGCTCGCGATCTTGCGCGCCGAAGTCGATCGCGCGGTACCGCCTGCCGCGAAGACCGAACCTAGCTGACCGGTTTGGGCTGCTCGATCCGGCGCGCGGCGGGGACGCATGCGAGCCCCATGAGGAACTGCCAGATGATCGTGTAGACGAAGTGCACGATCGAGAACGCCAGCATGCTCGCGGTACACGCGTCGTGCGTCGCCTTCGCTATGTAGTCGGAAAAGAAGTACACGAACGCAGCTTGCGTCGTGCCGAGGCCAGCCGGCGAGATGGGGACCGCTGCGATGAAGGTGACCACTGGGAGCAGCGTGATCGCCTCGAGAAACGGGACCCGGATTCCCCACGCGAGCATGGAGAACCAGTGGCCAAGGACGAGCAGCGCGACGTGCGGAATCCGTGCGCTGACCGCAGCGAAGTGACCGCGTAGCCGAGCGTCGAACAGCGGCGCGAGCAGGGCAAGGGACGCGAGCGCCCTTGGCGCGATGGCGATCACGATGAGGTAAAGCGCGAACGCAGCGCACCCTCCCAGCAGCACCCACCAGATGGTCGGCGCCACCGTGTGCCCGCCGAACGCCCACGACACCGTCGTGAGGACGAGCAGCGTCGCGAACGTCGTGCCCATCAAGTACAGCGTGGTCCCAGCGGCCCGCAGGCCCGGAATGCCGGCGCGATGCAAGTAGTAGCCGAGTCCACCTTGGCCGGCGACGTAGTTGACGACCGCGAGGACGTACGTGGCGCCGCGGATCGCGAGGATGCGCCGCAGCGGCCAGCGAAGCCGGAGCGTGATGAGCCCGACCCAGGTCGCGAACGTGTCCAGGAACAGAAGTGCGAGTGCGACTGCTAGATCAACCAGCGCGAGCTGCACGTGCGGCCCCTCGCCGAGCGCCGCACGAAACGCGTCGAGCGGCACGCGCCTCGCGAGGACGATCACGATCGCTGCACCGAGCAGCCATGGCCATAGGCGGCTGAGCCGCCGGAGCTTCGAACGTTGCGGCGACTCGTCCACGACTAAACGTCCGAGCGTGCCCACGAGGTGCGACGGCCGGCGGCGAGCGCTGCGATCACGATGCAGGTCGACGCGATCATCCAATGTGAGTACCGATACTCGCCCGCCGGAGCGAGCACGAACATCGCGAGCTCGTAGACGAGCCCCGAGATCGCGAGGTTGCGCAGGAGCGGGCGCTTGCGCGCGAGCACGATCACGATCACCGCGAGCAGCAGGTAGAGCCAGGGGCGAAACAGCGGCGTCTTCGCGACCCAGCGGACGACGTGCTGCATTCCGAACTGCCAGTCCGACGAGGTCGCGCGATGATGAAGAGGTTCCATCAGCGCCACGCTGCCGAAGTCGTCGAAGACCGGCCGCCACTTCCCGGTGAACGCGAGCAGTGCGCGCGTCATCGCCCAGCGATGCGTGAGGTAAGCGCCCGGGTGCTTCGAGATCGCAGCGCGCCATGCATTCGACAGCGCGTCGCTCTGCTCGTCCGATGCGAGCGGCTCGAACACGCGCTTCGTCCCCTTGATGAGGGGCACCGGGCTTAGCGCGTCGCGGCTTGCCGTCATCCGCTCGACCAACGTGCTCGAATCCGCGAGCGGCAGGCCGTCGAGTGCCGCGCGCAGCGCCGCCTCGGTCTTGACGTTCGCGCGTCGCAGCGTGCCGACGAGGTCGGGCATCTGAAGCTGCTGCTGCCACGAATAGGTGTCGGTGACGGTCAGCAGATGATTCGCAAGGCGTGCCGTGCCGGCGATCGCGACGGTCACGCCGAGCGCGACGATCGCATCCCGCCACCACAGGCGCCGAGGCAGCGCGAGCAGCGTGATCGGAATGATCGCGACCACTGCTTCGGGCCGGCACGCGCACGCGACCACGAGCAACACCGCGGCGACGATCTTCATGCGTCGCCCGGGCTGCATCGCGGCGCCCGCGGCGGCCACGAGGCAGCCGGCGAGCAGTGCGTCGGGCCAGATCACCGCCAGGACCGAGAACACCGGCGGGAACAAGATCACGAATGACGAGGCGACTGCGGCGGCACGCGGCGAGAGGACGGTGCGCAGGATCGCTGCGGTGCCGAACAGGAACAGACCGCTCTGCAACGCGAGCATCGGAAACGGTCCGGAGACGACGTACTCGAGCGCGCCCCAGATCGCGGTCATCACGGGCGCGTAGTCCGAGTAGTCGCCGCTGCGCACCGTGAAGAGCTGCAGCACCGACTCGGTGGACATGTAGCCCGGATACGAGCCGAGGACGAACGCGATCCAGCCGGCGATCAGGTACGCGATCGGCGGACGCGATGTGATCCAGCGCGCGATTTGCCGGACTCGCTCGCTGCCGTCGAACGCCACGCCCTCGCGATATCACGAGGGCACTCGATTTCATAGATCGGGGCTATGCGATAACCTGCCCGAGCCACATGAGCACGGGGGAGTTTTTGGCGAGTCCACGGAGCTCGCGCCGGTGGCTGTGGCCAAGCCTCGAGGTCGTCGTCGCGTTTCTCGCGGCCGGCCTTCTGACGTTCAGCTGCACCAACATCAAGGTCGATCCGCTCGTTCGGATCGGACAGGTCAGCGGACTGGCGAGCATTCAGCTGCGATTTATCCTGTTCGTCCTGCCGCTCCTCGCCGCGCTCCTGGTCGCCGCGAAATTGCGCGGAGGCATCTACTTCGCGCGCACGTCGCGCCTCGTCTGCGCGGCGCTCGCTGGCCTCGCCTCCGGCTTTCTCGCGGGCGGGCTGATCGTCGCGCTTCGCGGGACACCGTTCTGCTTGAACGCGACCGGCGGCGACGCGGGCGTTCTCGTGAGCTGGGCGAATGCGATCAAGGCCGGGGTCGGTGACCAGTACGTGCCGCCGCTCTATCCGCCCGCGTTCCCCCATGCACTGCGCTGGTACATGGACATCGTCGATCTACCGGCGGTCTACGCACTCAAGCACCTCCAGATCCTCGGCGCGCTGGTGGCCGGTCCCGCGGGCTACCTGGCGTGGCGCCTCGTTCTGCGCCCGAGCTGGGCTCTCGTGATCGGCGTGGTCCCCGCGATGGTGATCGTCGAGCCGTACAAGCCGTACACGAACGTCGTCCTCATCGTGCTGGTGCCTGTCCTCATCCGATTCTTCAACACGCTGCGCACGGCCGACAGGCGCTCGGTCCACCAGCTACTCAAGGCCGGCGTCGTCTTCGGGCTCGTGCTCGGGGCCATGTGCCTGACGTACTCGGGATGGTTCCGCTGGTCGGCGCCTGGCCTCGTCGTGGCGGGGTTGATCGTGTTCCCGTGGCGCCGAGCGCCGCGCAGGGGCATCGCGTTCGGCGTGGCGGCGATGCTCGCCCTCGGCGCGGTGACGTTCAACTACGTCACCGGAGTCCGTTCGTACGCGCAGCAGCGCGCTGCCGCCGACAGCAAGCCTCTCGTTCTCGACGACTACATCTACTTCGACGTCCTGACGGAGCCGGCGTACATCGCGATGTGGAAGGTCGACCTGCCAGGCAAGACGACCGAGTGGCCGCCCGACGGCGAGCTCGGCGGTGTCGGGTTGTATTCGGTTCTGTTGTGCGCGGGGCTCGGCATCGCGATCATGCTCGGGCACCGGCGCACGCCGGTGATCACGGTCGCGTGTCTGTTCGCCGGGGCCTGGCTGATGCGCTTCTGGTACGCGCACTTGTTGTTCAAGACCAAGCTCGTCCAGCTCTACCCGCGCACCACGATCGAGCTCGTCTACTGCCTGCTCGTGCTTCTCGGGTTTGCCGCCTACTACCTGATCGAGCGCATCGCGAGTCGCGCGGACGAGAAGCATCCCGTGCGCCAGCGGTCCGCCCTGATCGGTGCGTGGTGCGCGCTCGCCTTCCTGTTCGGCCAGATGGGCTCGTCGATCTCCGAGCGCTACATGCCAGAGGACGGGTTTCCGTTCTCGACGGGCTATCTCGCCTGGCAGGCGCACCAGGCGCTCAAGGCGCCCGCGCCGAGCCCGTAGTCCACGCCGTTGCCACGCGCGTACACAGCGCGATCAATGCGCACAGGATCAACCAGTGCGAGTAACGGAGGTCGGGTGACGGCGCGACGACGAACAGCGCGAGCTCGTACGCGAGCGCACTCGCGAGCAAGGCCAGCATCGTCGGGTTCCGGCGCAGCGCGAACAGCAGGCAGAGCGCCAGTACCAGATACGGATACGCGCGAAATAACATCGAGTCCCAGCTGACCGCGACAAACCACTGCGACAACGCGAGCTGGACGGGGCCGCGATCGACGTCGATGCCGTAGGACGCGAGCAGCTTTCGGTCCTCCAGGTGCGCATTGAAGATGTTCACTCCCCCACGGTTGGAAAATCCGAGGAGGAGCTTGATCAGCCGTAGCCGCGTGGAGATGTACGCGCGCGGATAGCGCTCGATCAATCGGAGCCACGCGTCGAATACGGCGTCGAGCTCGGCCTCGGTCTTCGCGTGATCCATGAAACGTCGATCGCTCCAGACGGCATCGACCCAGCCGTACGGATTGAACGCGCGGTCCGCGCGCTTCTGGATGTTCTCGTGGGTCGCGAGCGGAACGCCGACGAGCAGCTCGTCGCACTGCGCGTCGGTCAAAGGTTCGGCGTAGCGGACCATCCCGACGATGTCGTAGATCGCGAGGCTGTTCTGAAACGGATGCTGCTTCTCCTCCACGAGGAGCCTGTTGCCGAGCTGCGCGCCGACGACCAGGCAGACCGTGATCGCGAACCCGACGCCCCGTTTGACCCAGGGACGCCGGTCCTTCGGCCATGGCGAAGAGATGACGAGCAGCGGCAGCACCGCGAACAGCGCGTTGTGGCGGAGCATCGTCGCGAACAGAAAGCCGACCAGGCTCGCGCGCTGTGGCCAGACTCGCTCGCTTGTCAGCGCGGCGTAGGACGCGAGCAGCACGCCGGCCATCAGCGAGTCCTTCCAGACGACCGCCATGCTCGTGAACACGGTCGGCCACAGGAAAACGCCGAGCGTCATGGCGACGGCTACCCAGGGCCTCACCACGCGGCGAAGCAAGGCAAACCCGCCGCCGAGCAAGAGCCCGCACTGCAGCATCACCATGAGCCAGGGGCCACGCACGATCCAATCGAGTGGCCTCCACAGCAACGCCATGATCGGTGGGTGCCAGTCGGAAAATTTTTGGAGCCCCCGTGCGACCGCGAGCTGCTCGATCGAATCGAAGCTCATGAACCCGGGGTAGCTGTAGATCGCGACCGCCAGCCAGCCCACGCCGAGCACGATCGCCCATTGCAACCACCGGTACATCCGGCGCCGTTTCTAACACGGCCTATGCTATGTAGTCGCATCGTGTCGCTCGTCGACGGACTCGAGGTCGCCGTGATCGTGCCCTGCTACAACGAAGCAGCTGCGATCACGAAGGTCGTGAATGATTTTCGAGCCAGCCTTCCGGGCGCGACGATCTACGTCTACGACAACAACTCGACCGACGACACGGGGGCCATCGCCGCCGCCGCCGGCGCCGAGGTCCGCCGCGAGACCCGCCGCGGCAAGGGCAACGTCGTCCGCCGGATGTTCACCGACGTCGAGGCCGACATCTACGTCATGGTCGACGGCGACGACACCTACGACGCGTCGGTCGCGCCGAAGCTCGTCGAGAAGCTCGTCCACGAGAACCTCGACATGCTCGTCGGCCGCCGCGTCGAGACGCACCAGGCCGCGTATCGCATGGGCCACCGGCTCGGCAATCGCGTGCTCACCGGTCTCGTCGCCTGGCTGTTCGGATCGCAGATCGACGACATGCTGTCGGGCTACCGCGTGTTTTCGCGGCGCTTCGTGAAGAGCTTTCCGTCGTTCTCGCGCGAGTTCGAGATCGAGACCGAGCTGACCGTGCACGCCATGCAGATGAAGATGGCGATCGCCGAGGTCGAGACGAACTACAAGGAGCGCCCGCCTGGTTCCGTCAGCAAGCTGCGCACGTTCCGCGATGGCTGGCGGATCCTCGTCACGATCATCAACCTGATGCGCAACGAGCGGCCGCTGCTGTTCTTCTCGCTCATCGGGCTCCTGTTCTTCATCGTCGGGATCGTGCTCGCGCTACCGGTGTTCCTCGAGTACATCGATACCGGGTACGTGCGTCGCTTCCCGACGGCGATCCTGTCGTTCTCGCTCGGGATCACGACGGTCGTCTGCATCGCGACCGGCCTCATCCTCGATCTCGTCGCGCACGTCCGGCGCGAAGCGAAGCGCCTCGCGTACCTGCGCTATGCGGCACCGCGCGCCGAGAAGATCAGCGCTCGAGCGTCCGGGGCGATGCGCGAGACCGCGTAGCACGCCGCGCGATCAGCATCGCCACTGCGACGCACGTGCACACGACCATCCAGTGCGAGTAGCGATAGTCGGGCGTGCCGGCGAGCAGGAGGAGCGAGAGCTCCATGACGAGGCCCGAGAGCAATAGCGCGAGCACATCGCGATCGCGTCGACAGAGCGCGAGCAGGGCGAGCGAGATCACCGCGTAGATGAACGGGCGAAAGAGGCCTGTGCGCTTCGCGACGAACATCATCGCGCGCTCGCCCGGCGCCTGGAGCGGCAGTGTCGTCGACGAGATGTTCATCGCGGCCATCCGCTCGGGTGTCTGGGACCGCCGTCTCATCACCGTCGCGCCCTGGAACTTCGGGCGCACGCCGAGGATCTCGGCGAACAGCACGAAGCGATGCTGCAGGTACGCCCCCGGGTGATCGAACACGATCGACGCCCAGGCCGTGCCGATCGCGTCGCGCTGGGCAGCGGGGGCAGGGACCGTGCCGCTGATCGGCACCGACCAGAGGCGGTCGTCACCGGCGATGAGCTGCGTGAACGTCTCCGGCCGATACTTCGCGCGGAGCGCCGCATGATAGTCGTGGTCGACTCGAATCTCGGTCGGCGCGAGCAGCGGCGCGAGCTCGCGATCGGGGATCGGTTCGTCGACGTATGCGAGCGTGCCCGCGATATCCGAGAGCGCGTACGTCGACGACCAGAAGTGCATCTGCCGATCGGTGAGGAGGCCGTTGATGCCGAACGCGACGAGCGTGCACGCGAGCCACACCCCCGCGGCGAGGGTATAGCGGGCGAGCCAGCGCATATCGGTGCGCCACTCGAAGCCAAGGACAACGAGCGGCAAGGTCGCGGCGAACGCGTTGTAGCGCATCGCCGTCGCGACCACGAGACAGACGAGCGCGACGACGCGAAGCCGGCGGCTAGGCTCGAACACCAGGGCGGCGCCGAGCAACAGAAACCCGGCCATCAGGCAGTCCTTCCAGATCACGCACATCGTCGCGAGGACCGGAGGAAACAGGAGGATCACGACGCTGACCACGGCGGCCGTCCGCGGCTGCATCGCGCGGCGCAGGACGAGGAACAGGCCGACGAGGAACGCAGTCCCGTGGAGGAGGAACATGCCGGCCGGACCGGCATGGATGCGATCGATGACGCTCCACAGCGCGGCCATCGCCGGCGGGTGGCTATCCGTGAAGAACCCGGCTCGCGCCTCCTCGAGCTGGTCGAACGAGTCCATCGTCATCACGCCGGGGTAGCCGACGAGCACGAACACGACCCAGCCGAGCCCGAGGATCACAGACGGCCGAAGTGCGGCATGCCACGGCCGAGATCCCACGGCGCGAACTATATCCACTTCCCTGGCCGACGAGTGTATGGTCGGCCGGTTCCACATGTGCGGCATCTTCGGTGTCATCTGTGGCAGCGATCAGGGTGTTGATAGGTCGCTCGCGCGAGCATTGGCGTTTTCGCTCCTCAAGCACTCGGAGACGCGGGGCCGCGAGGCCGCCGGCATGGCCGTGCACGATGGCAGCGAGATCCAGGTCCTCAAGCAGGGTGGCTCGGTCAGCGAGTTCATGCGCAACCCGAAGCTGCACGCGTTGCTCGACCGTGGGCTTGCTGGGTTCGAAGGTGGTCGCACCGTCGCGATCACCGGGCATTCGCGTCTCGCGACGAACGGCACGCAGGCCGACATGGCCAACAACCAGCCCGTGATCACACGCGGCTCGGTGACGCTTCACAACGGCATCGTCGTCAACGACCACCAGCTCGCCGCGCAACACGCGATCGCGCCGCAGAGCGAGCTCGATAGCGAGGTCCTGGCGGCGCTGCTTCGCAAGAACCTCGACGAGACGCACGATCTGGTCGCGGCGACCCGCTCGACGTTCGCCGAGATCCAGGGCGCAGCCTCGATCGCGATGATGTTCGACAACCTCGACGTCATGCTGCTCGCGACCAACACCGGGTCGCTGTTCCAGCTCTCGAACGAGTCGGGCGACGTCCTCGCATTTGCATCCGAGCGCTTCATCCTCCAGCGCGTGCTCGACGACAAAGCGCTGTCCGCGCAGCTCGGCACGGTTCGGCTCGAGCAGATCAGGGCGGGACACGCGCTCGCGGTCTCGCTGAAAGACCTGCGTCGCCGCGCGTTCTCGCTCGCGCCGGATGCGAAGGAGCCGCCGTTCGGCTCGAAGCCAAACGGGCACCAGGTCACGATCGTCGATCACAGCTCGCGAATTGATCGGCTGAAGCGCTGCACGCGCTGCATCCTTCCGGAGACGTTCCCGTACGTGAACTTCGACGAGCACGGCGTGTGCGCCTACTGCCGCACGTGGAAGCCGATCACGGTGAAGGGCCACGAGGCGCTGTTGCGCGAGGTCGAGCAATATCGCAGCAAGGATGGCAGCCCCGACGTGATCGTCGCGTTCTCGGGCGGCCGCGATTCGTCGTACGGCCTCCACTACGTGAAGAACGTGCTCGGTATGAATCCGATCGCGTTCACGTACGACTGGGGCATGGTCACCGACCTCGCGCGCCGCAACTGCGCACGCGTGTGCGGCAAGCTTGGCATCGAGCACATCATTCGCTCGGCCGACATCACGGCCAAGCGCCGCTACGTCCGCAAGAACATCCAGGCGTGGCTCAAGAAGCCCGAGCTCGGCATGGTCACGCTGTTCATGGCGGGCGACAAGGAGTTCTACTCGCACGCTCGTCAGCTTCGCGAGGAGACCGGGATCAAGCTGGTCATCTTCTGCACCGGCAACCTGATCGAGGAGGCTCGCTACAAGACGGGCCTCATGGGCGTGCCGCAGGACGACGACAACATGGTGCTGCCGAACATGTCGCTCCGTAACAAGGCCGGCATGCTCTGGTACTTCGCGAAGAACTACGCGAAGAACCCGGCGTACATCAACGAGTCGCTGCTCGACACCGCGAACGCGTTCTATCAGACGTTCGTCGTCAAGGACGACTTCCTCTACCTCTATCACTACGTGCCGTGGCACGAGGACGAGATCGTTGGCACGATCCGCCGCGAGTACGACTGGGAAGTCGCGACCGACACGACGACGACGTGGCGCATCGGCGACGGCACGGCCGCGTTCTACAACTACATCTACGGCACGATCGCGGGCTTCACCGAGGACGAGTCGATGCTCTCGAACATGGTGCGCGAAGGCCACCTGACGCGCGCCGAGGCGATCGTGCGCGGGCGCGAGTATTCGAAGCCGCGCTGGGAGTCGCTCCGCGAGTACGCGCAGCTGATCGGGTTCTCGTTCGAAGAAGCGATGCAAGTGATCAACGCCGCGCCGAAGCTCTACTAGTGGATCGGCGGCTGCGACGCGATGTGGTCTGGAACCTGGTTCCGATCGCGTTGCTTGGAGTCGTCGGCCTCGGCCTCAACTTTCTGATCGCGAAGTGGTGGGGCGCCCCGGCGCTCGGCGTGTTCAACCTCGTCACGATCGCGTACTTCGTGTTCGCGGTCGTCGGCGCGTGGGGGATCCAGTATTCCGCCCTGCGCAGCGTCGCCGAGCGGCCCGACGATCGCGATCACGTGGCCGCCACCGTCGTCGGTGCGCTCGTCCCGAACATCGTGCTCGCCGCGATCTCGACGCTCGCGTTTCTCGCCCTGCGTCCCGTGTTCGCCGCGCTGCACGGCAGCGACGAGGTCGGCCAGGGGATGTCGTGGGCCGCACTCGGCCTGTTCTGCTTCGCGATCAACAAGGTCCTGTTCGGCGTCGTCAACGGCCTGCGCCGCATGCGGGCATTCGCGGTCTACACGTCGCTGCGCTACGTGCTGATCGCCGTGGGCGTCTTGATCGCGCGCGCGGCCGATGTCTCCCGCGCGCAGCTCGGCGGCATCTGGACGTTCGTCGAGGCTACGATGCTGCTCGTCCTCCTCGTCGAGCTTCTCGCAACCGTACGGATCCGGCGCTGCGTCGGCTGGACGAGGTGGGCACGGACGCACCTCGCATACGGTGCGCGCGGCGTGACCGCGACGCTGGCGTACGAGATCAATACAAAGCTCGATGTCTGGATGCTCGGCGCGGCCGGAGTTTCGACGGGGCAGGTCGGGATCTATAGCCTCGCGGCAGGACTCAACGAGGGCGCGACGCAGCTCTCGGTCGTCGTCCAGAACAACGTCAATCCGATCATCGCGCGCTCGCTGGCCGACGGCCGACCCGGTGAGGTCGAGGCGCTCGTCAAGCGCACGCGTCGCTGGTTCGTTCCTGCGCTGGCCGGCGCGTGCGTGTTCGGCGCGATCATCTATCCGCGCGTCATCCCGTGGGTGATCGGTGACCATTCGTTTCACGCGGCGACGTGGCCGTTCGCGATCCTGATGGCGGGACTGGCGCTCGCGTCGCCGTACTTGCCGTTCAGTCAGATGCTGCTGATGGCGGATCGGCCCGCATGGCACACCGTGTTCATGCTGCTCGTCGTCGCGGTCAACTTCATCGCGAACCTCGCGCTGATTCCGCTGTGGGGACTGTCGGGCGCTGCCGCCGCGATGGCACTGGCGGTGATCTCCGCCGCGATTC
The DNA here is from genome assembly GCA_013368795.1 of Kofleriaceae bacterium. Classification (GTDB taxonomy): domain Bacteria; phylum Myxococcota_A; class Polyangia; order Haliangiales; family Haliangiaceae; genus JABFXX01. The sequence goes on along the minus strand of JABFXX010000060.1, from coordinate 13,918 downwards.
TCATCCGCGCCTTCTCGCGCAGCCGTGCCGGTGTACGCCTCTGAGAGGCTGCGCCCGGCTCTACTCGTTTCGATCGACGCGCACCGCGATCACGCGCATCGCGTCGAACAGATTGATCGGCATCCGCCCGCCCCGCACGAGCCGGCGCACGAGCCGCTGGCCACCCACGTATCTCGTCGCCTGATATGCGACGAGCGCGAGCGGCACGAGCTTCCACGGATGCTCGATCGTGTGCACGCGGAATCCGTGCCGCTCGAGCAACATCGTCAGCGTCTTCGCCGAGAAGAACCACAGGTGCTGCGGCGGCGTCATCAAGCGCCATCGCTTGCCCATCGCCCGTGCGAGCAACGACCCGTAGTCGCCCGTCGTCAGCAGCAGCTGCGCACCAGGCCGCATCGCCCGGTGGAGCCGATCCAGCGTCTCGCCGGGATCCTGCATGTGCTCGACCACGTCGAGCATCACGGCCGCGTCGAACGGACCTCGCTTCGCGAGAAACTCCGGCGTCGCCTCGCGTTCCACGTCGAGTCCGCGCTCCACGCAGATCGAACGCGCATGGTCGGAGAGCTCGATGCCGCTCGCCTCGAACGAGCTCTTCGCCTCCTCGAGGAAGAACCCGAACGCGCAGCCGAGCTCGACGAGCCTCCCGCCGTCGACGTGCTTTCGCAGTGTCGCGAGAATCCGTCGGAACTCGTGGCGTAGTTCCTGTTTGCTCCCCTCATAGTCCGCGTAGCCGTCGCTCTGACCGCCTTGGAAGTAGTCCTCGGTGTAGATGCTTTCGGGCGAGAACCCTTCGGGCAACATCGTTCGCGCTAGCCCGCAGGCACACTCGACGATGGCGAAGCCGTTGACGTCGTAGAGATGCCGAGCGTCTCGACGCCAACACGCGATGCACGTAGCGGGGGCCGGCACGGAGCCACTGATATACACCGGATCTGATAGGCTGCGCGCGATGGTGGGGGCTGCGATCCAGCGGGTCACGGCGCGGCAGCTCAAGCTCGCCGCGCTCGCGCTGTTCCTGATCTACAGCTGGCCGGGCTTCATCGGCTGGGACACACGCGAGCACTTCCTCCAGTCGAGGGCAGGGCACTACACCGACGGACACCCTCCGGCCATCGCGGTGCTGTTCCGGTTCACCGAGCTGTTCGTCGCTGGACCGGCACCGTTCCTGCTCATGCAGGCGGTGTCGCTGCTCTACGGGCTCGACCTGATCCTGCGCAAGCGCCTCGCGCCTCGCGCGGCAGCACTCTCGGCATCGCTCATCTTTCTGTTCCCGTTCATCTCCGGCGTCACGGGACTCATCGCGAAGGACTGCTTGATGGCGGGATCCCTCGTGCTGGCGATCGGCCTGATGCTCGACGACTCGCCGCGCCGCCATCGCTTTGCGCTCCTGCTCCTGCTGTTCGCGAGCCTCATGCGATGGAACGCGCTCGCCGCGACGTTCGCGCCGATGATCCTGCTGTTCCGCTGGCACCCGCGATTCACCGGCGTGCGTCGCTACGCGATCGCGCTCGTCGCGTGGCTCGCCGTGACCTTTGCGGCCTATGCGATCAACGAGGCCCTGACCGACGAGCGCGAGTACCTGTGGTACTGGGGCTACGCGTACCCGGACATCGCCGGAACGATCAACTACATGCCCGAGATGGACGACGCGACGATGGAGAAGCTCCTCGAAGGCGTCCCGCTCGTCGAGCACGACAACCTCCACCGGCGCTTCCACGAGCTCTACAACCCGGCGAAGCAGTATCACCTGATGCGCGACAAGGGCAGCATCTTCCTGATCGCGCGCAACCAGGCCGAGCGCGACGCGATCGGCGCTGCGTGGAAGCGGATCGTGTTCGGCAACCCCGGCGCGTACCTGCGATATCGCTACGAGAACTTTCGGCTGCTGGTCGCGATCGATCGACCGCCGACGTTCTCGCGCGTCTATGTCTGGTTCAACGTGATCGCGGCGCCGGAAGTCATCGCCGAGCTCGACCATGACGCGGCACCGTCTCGCATCCAGGCCGCTCTGATCGATGCCTCGGTCGCGATCAGCCTGTCACCGCTCTACTACCTCTATCTGTACTTCGCGGCGTGTTTGCTGCTCCTGCCGCTCTGTCGCAAGCGGCTCGAGATCGCGCTGATCCTGAGCGCGATCGGCTACGAGCTGCAGTGGTTCTTCCTCGCTGCGACAGCGGACCTCCGCTACTCGCAGTGGATGGTGATCTGCACGCTGGTGACGGCCGTGCTCGTCGTGGCGCGCCTCATCCGCCGCGCGCGTCCTGCTTAGTCAGGGACCCGCTTCGACGTGCCACACGCCGCCGCGGTTCGAGCCGGGCGTCGTCGTCGTCGTCAAGAACAGCTCGCCGCGCGAGTCGGCGTGCAGGCTCGATGGTCCGCCCGGCGGACCGTCGTGCGTGCCGGTCGAGTCGAGGTAGTGCGTCGTGAGCTGCGCGACATCGAGCTTGTCGCCGTTGCGCTTCGCGGTCATCAGCTGCGCGCGGCAGTAGTCGGTGAAGTAGTACGTGCCGACCATGTCGGGGTAGCAGCTGCCGCGATAGACCTGGCCGCCGATCACCGAGCACCAGCCATCGGCATGCGTTGCCTCGTACTGCGGCATCGTCTTGCCGGCGGCATCGCACGGCGGATCGAAGCACGACGTGCCTTCGTACTTGCTCCAGCCGAAGTCGAGCGTGCCGCTCGTGCCCGCCGGGATCATCGTCAGCTCCTCGATCTCGCCCTGGCCGACGTCGGCGATCCACATGTCGCCGGTCGTGCGATCGAACGACCACCGCCATGGATTGCGCAGACCGAGTGCCCAGACCTCCGGGGCGCCGCCGCCGGATGCGAACGGGTTGCCCGACGGGATTCCGTACTCCTTGCCGTTCTCCTGCTTGTCGACGTCGATGCGCAGCATCTTGCCGAGCAGCGCGTTCGGATCCTGGGCCGTCTTCATCGGATCGCCGCCACCGCCGCCGTCGCCGGTACCGATGTAGAGGTAGCCGTCGGCGCCGAACTCCATCATGCCGCCGTTGTGGTTGGTGGCGAAGTCCGGGATCGTGATGAGCACCGTCTTCGTTGCCGGATCGGCCTTCGCCGGATCGGTCGCGCTCACCTGATAGCGCGCGACGACGTTCGCATCGCCCGTCGTGTAGAAGATGAAGAACGTGCGGTTCGTCGCGAACTGCGGGTGAAACGCGAGGCCGAGCAGACCCTGCTCGCCACCGGCGGCGAACTGGCTATCGCTCGAGATGTCGAGGAACGGCGTCGAGGACAGCCCGGTATCCTCGAGCACCAGGATGCGACCGTTCTGCTCGACGACGAACCGCCGGACGTCGTTCGGTGGCGACGTCACGAGCAGCGCCGCGCTCGGCGTCTCCGCGACGAGCCGGAACGTGATGTTGGTGCCCGTGATCGGAGTCTCGCAGGCCTTGGGCAACGGGACCGACTTGTCCTCGCTTCCGCATCCGCCGAGCAGTGCCAGGAGCAGTGCCGTGCGCCTCATGTTGTCGAGGATAAGCGATCGGGGAGTTTCTGGCTGTGAGAACGGACATTGCGTCCCGCCGGCCCCTCCGTGCTAAGAGGGGGCAATGGCTTTGCCAACCCTCTCGATCGTGGCGCCGGCGTACAACGAGGAGCGCAACATCCATGCGTTCCTGGCGGCCATCGTCCCGGTTCTCGAGGGTATCGGCGAGACGTTCGAGATCATCTTCGTCAATGACGGAAGTCGCGATGGGACGCTCGGCATGCTCGCCGCCGCGAGCTCGCAGGATCCGCGCGTCAAGGTGATCGGGCTCGCGCGCAACTTCGGCAAGGACGTCGCGCTGACGGCCGGCCTCGCCCACGCGAGCGGCAAGGCGGTGATCCCGATCGATTGTGATCTCCAGCACCCCGTCGAGCTGATTCCCGAGTTCGTCGCGAAGTGGCGCGAGGGCTACGACATGGTGATCGGCGTACGTAGCAAGCGCGACGAAGAAGGCTTCGTCCGCCGCACGCTCTCGCAGACCTACTACAAGGTCATGCGCTCGATGACGAGCGTCGAGATTCCGGCGAACGCCGGCGACTACCGCCTGCTCGATCGCAAGATCCTCGACGTCATCAACAAGATGCCGGAGCGCCACCGCTTCATGAAGGGCATCTTCGCGTGGCCCGGCTTCAAGGTCGCATCGATCGAGTTCCAGGCGCGCGAGCGCGCGAACGACACGGTGACGTCGTGGAGCTTCTTCAAGCTGTGGCGGTTCGCGCTCGACGGCCTGTTCTCGTTCACGACGGCGCCGCTCAAGCTGTGGACGTACATCGGCGCGCTCTCCGCGGGCGGCGCGTTCGTCTACCTGATGATCACGCTGATCCAGAAGCTGTTCTTCGGCATCCGCGCGCCCGGCTACGCGTCGCTCCTGATCGTCGTCCTGTTCTTCAATGGCCTCTTGCTGATCAGCAACGGCATCCAGGGCGAGTACATCGCGCGCATCTTCGAGGAAGTGAAGGGCAGGCCGCTCTACGTGATCGGCCAGCTCTATGGCTTCGAGCAGCCGCAGGCCGACAAGGCGCCCGAGGTCGTGACGATCGCCGAGCCGTCTCAGCCGACGCGCCGCGAGCTGCCGAAGCCGACGAAGCCGCCGCAGCTCCCGCGCCTCTAGGCCAGCTACTGGTTCGCGAGCTGATCGACGAGACGCTGGGCGAGATCGGCCGACGGATCGGGATCCGGCAGGCCGCCGTAGATCGCCGCGATGTCGCGCATCGGCACGTCCTCGTTGCCCTCGCCGGTGCCGTAGCGACCATAGGGCGGGATCGTCGGCTTGCGCAGCGAGACCTCGCCGCCGACCGGGCCGACCTGGCGGATGAAGCCCTTGTGGAGCGCGGTACCGACACGCGCCGGACAGCGGCACGGGTTCATCGGGTTCACGTGCTCGCAGCGCGGCGCGAGATAGTCACCGACCTTCTTGCGAGCGCGCGACAGCCGAACTTTGTAGGCGCTCTCGGTGATGCCGAGGCTCTTCGCGGCCTGGTCGTCGGCGAGCTTCAGCACGTGGCACACGACGAACGCGGCACGCTCGCCGGGCGGCAGGCAGTTGACGACCGAGGTCATGCAGCCCTGCTTGAGCTCCCAGAGCAGGAAGTCGCGCATGGGATCCGAGAGCGAGCGCACGACGTCGGTGCGCGTCGCCTCGCTGCGCAGCGTCTCGTCAAGGATGTCGAAGTTGATCTCGGGCTGCCGCGGGAGTCGATCCTCGAGCAGCTGGTTCGCGATCCCGAGCAGCCAGATCTCGACGTCGCCATCGGCAGATGGCTTCTGGTCGATCTGAGCCGCGGCCTTGCTGAACACGTCGACGAGATATCTCTCGGCGCGATCGCGGTCGAGCGTCAGCCTGAACATGAAGTTGTAGAGGCGGCGCCAATTGGGCTCGACGAGCCCCATCAGCTGTGCACGCTCCAGCTTGGCCACCATCTGCGGGCCCATGGTACACCAGGCCGGTGGCGCGGGCCCCTTTGGCGATGCTCTGCATCCTCGCGGGTTGTTATTCACCCCCGCGGCCTGACTGCGGGTTCCTCTGTAGCAGCGCCGGCGAGTGTCCCGCCGACTATCACTGTGCTGCAGACGGGATTTGTCACCTCGATGGTACGCCCGCAGACACGAATTGCGGCCGCGACGCCGGAACGGATGCGCGAATCCCCGACACGTTCGGAGATTCCGCCTCCCCGCAGGTGACGCTGTTCTCCCCCGGCGACGGCGACACGAACGTGTCGGTCATGACGCTGATCCAGGCCGGGTTCAGCGAGCCGGTCCTGGGCACGCAGCAGGGCATGACGGTGTTGTACGGCCCGGCCCCGGGTGAACCCGTCGCTGGCACCGTCACGTACGATCCCAGCCTGCGCGTCGCGACGTTCACCCCGACCGCGCCGCTCGTCGGAACCAACGTCCACACGGTCTCGCTGTCGTCGGTCATCACCGACGAATCGGGCAACGCACTGATGCCGATCTCGTGGACGTTCGTGACGTCGAGCGACGGCGTCGCGCCGACCGTCTTGATGACGACGCCGGCGAACGACTCGACGAACGTGCCGGTGAGCTCGACGATCTCCGTCACGTTCAGCGAGCCGGTCAGCTTCTTCAACGCCGCGAGCGTCGCGGTCAGCGTCGCGTCCGTGCCGGTCACCGGCACGTTCTCGATGGCCGGCCCGCGTACCATGGTGTTCACGCCCGACGCCAACCTGCCCGCGGCTTCGACGGTCGACGTCTCGCTGTCGTCGGGGATCCGGGACTATTCGAACTTCCCGCTCACGCCGTTCTCGTTCTCGTTCTCGACGCAGTAACTACGAGACCTGCAGCTTGGGTTTGGAAGACTCGGGCGCCGGCACCGGCGTGCTCGACGTCGGCTGGCCAGACTCGACGAGGCCGACGCGGCCGGTTCCCTCGCCCTTGGGATCCTCGAACTTCGCGAGCTCGCGGCTGACCTCGGCGACGAGGTCGGCCTTCTCGCGATACGGCATGAACGCGCTCTTGAAGCCCGCGATGATGATCTCCTTGATCGTCTGCAGCGACCACCCGTAGTGCTGGTGGCAGAGGTGCAGCTCCTTCGTCACGGTCGTGTCCGACATCAATCGGTTATCGGTGTTGATCGTGACGCGCACGCCGTAGTCGACGAAGAAGTCGACCGGGTGCGTCTCCCAGCTCGACGCCGCGCGCGTCTGGAGGTTCGACGTCGGGCACACCTCGATCGGGATCCGGTGGTCGTTGACGTAGTTCAGGAGGTCGCCGTTCTCGACGAGCCGCGTGCCGTGACCGATGCGATGCGCGCCGCACTTGTGGATCGCCTGGTGGACCGAGTCGGGTCCAAACGACTCGCCGGCGTGCGCGGTGCAGTTGATGTTGTTGTCGATGACGAGCTGGAACGCCTGGCGGTGGACCTTCGCCGGGTTGTTGACCTCGCTGCCCGCGAGATCGAAGCCGACGACGCCGCGATTCTTGAACGCGACGCACAGCTCGGCGATGCGCAGCGACTGCTCGGCGGAGAGCGAGCGGATCGCGCACAGGATCAGGCCGTAGCGGATGCCGAATTCGCGCTTGGCCATGCGCAGACCCCGGAGCACGGCCTCGACGACCTGGGCCGGCCGCAGACCGCTGCGCGTGTGGAGCAGCGGCGAGTAGCGAACCTCGATGTAGCGGACGTTCTCGCGCCACGCGTCCTCCGCGAGCTCGTAGGCGGCGCGCTCGAGCGCATCCTCGACCTGCAGGACCGATAGCGTGATGTCGAACGCGCGCAGGTATTCGTCGAGCGACGTTACGGATTCTCCCGCGTAGAGCATGTGGAACAGCTCGGCGCGGTCGAACGTCGGTAGCGCGACGCGTTGCTTCTTCGCTAGGTCGATGACCGTATCGAGACGCAGCGAGCCGTCGAGGTGACAGTGGAGGTCCGTCTTCGGCAGTCGCTGGAGGAGCTCGAACATCCACGGACTATCAACCTGGGGGCACGAGCCATGCAACTCCGTCGTGATAGCCATGAGGTCCCCAGCACTTTTCACGGTGATCGTCGTCGGCGTAGGTTCCGTAGCGTCCGCGGAGCCCAAGCAGAATGAGACAAGCGGGCGCGTCAGCTACGCGGAGAATGCCGATAGCGCGAAACCTGACGAGCCTCGTCGCCCAGGCGAATGGGTCGAGCTCGCATCGGCGACGCCGTCGAAGCACGGCACCGAGTACGTGATGATCGGTAAGGAGGCTGGGGCATTCTCGCAGCTGCGCATCGAGGCGGTGAAGGGCCGGACCGAGGTGCAGGTCGTGAAGATCGTGTTCGACGACGGCAGCGTGAAGCGCGTGCGCGTCGAGAAGCGGATCTCGACGAAGCGCGACAAGAACGCGGTCGTCGACCTGAAGGAGCCAAAGGTGATCGACCACATCGAGGTCACCGTCGACTCCGGCCTGGGCGGGCACTACGCGGTCTACGGTTCGTCGAGTGGCGGGCCGGTCGCGACGCGCTGACCAGTTGATGATATCTCTACGCTCCAGATGCCCGCGTGGTCGCGGATCCTGCGCCTTTTGTTCGTGGCCTATGTCACGGCGACGGCGATCCATATCGGCTGGGTGGTCGCGCACGAGCCGTTCGCGTTCGATGCGTGGAACGTCGCGGTCAACAGCGGTGCGAAGCCGATCACGCCGTCACGCTTCTTCGAGTTCTGGTGGTTCGAGTACACGCACTCGAATCCGCGTATCGGCCAGGTCCTGACGTACCTGACCTACAAGCTCGAGTACTTCGCGGTGATCGCGACGCCGCTCGCGTATCTGCTGTTGTCGCTCGCGATCACGATCCTTGGCATCGCGCGACTGCCGAGCTGGCGCCGCGGTCGCGATCTCGTGCTGTGGACGATCGCGATCGGCTCGATCTGGTTTGCGCTGCCCCAGGTCGGCAAGACCCTGTTCTGCCGCGCCTACGCTGCGAACTACGTCTACAGCGCGGCGATCCAGCTGTGGTTCCTCGTCCCGCTCCGGCTCGTCGGTACCCGGCAGCCACGCGTCGCCGCGTGCATCGGCTACTTCTTCTTCGGTGTCCTTGCCGGCGCCTGTAACGAGCACTCGGGCCCGACCCTGTGCGCGTTCCTCATCGGCTACGTCGTGTGGATGCGGCGCCGCCACGGCGAGGCGCCGCGGCTGGGCATCGCGGGGCTCGCCGGCGCTGTGCTCGGCTTCATGGCGCTGTTCTTCGCGCCGGGGCAGGGCGAGCGCTACGACGGCCTGGCGAATCGGGTCAGTCTCGTCGGTCGGTTCCTCCAGCGTGGCGTCGTGGGCAACGTCGAGATCGTCCGCGACCTGATGCTCGGCGCAGCTCCCGTACTCGCGTTGATCGTGATCGTCGTGATCCTCGCGAACGAGGATGGGAGCGAGCGGCGGGTCGCGCTGCGCCGGGCGATGAACTTGATCGCGCTCGTGATCGTTGCGTCGCTGGCGATGGCAGTGACGATCTTCGTGTCGCCGAAGCTCGGCCCGCGCTTTTACTACGTCTCGTTGTCGTTGCTTCTCGCCGGCTTCATCGCGACGCTCGACGCGGCGCTGAGTCGCCGCTGGATGATCCCGTTCGCCGTGCTCGCGGTCGCCGCTTCCTGCTACGCGGCCGCGCGGACGATCCCTCTCTACAACCGTGTCTCGCGCGAGGGCGCAGCGCGGATCGCGGCGCTGGAGGCGGCGAAGCCAGGGAGCGTGTTCATCGCGCCGGCATTCGACCAGGTCGACGAGTCGTGGTGGTATCTCGGCGACGACTTCCGCGACCGCAAGAAGCGCGAGATGGTCGCGAGCTACTTCGCGCTCGCTGACGTCGTGTTCCGCGCGCCCGATCCCAGCGCGCCGCTCGGGGTCGCAGGGGTGCGCTTGGTGCCGCACTACAAGATCGAGCCGGCGAGCTGCCTCGACGAGCACGGCAGCCTCACTCTCGGCCCGGTGCGCGGGTTCGATCTGCCCGGTCTGCATCGCGAGATCCAGCTCGCGATCGACAAGCTGCGCGGCAAGCTTGGCGACTCGAAGCTGCTCCAGCTCGACCTCGGGGTCGAGCTCGATACGCCGCTGCCCCGCGCACGCGTGCTCGTCGGACGCTGGACCCCGCACGGCCTCGAGGCGCCCGTCGCGAAGATCGAGCGCAAGAACCGTTCGACGACGCGCGACATCCGGCTGCCGCCCGAGCTCGCGAGCAGCAGCGCCGAGATCCTCGTCTACTTCGTCGGTGGCGAGGTTCGTCGCCTGGGCGTCGCGCGCGACGGAAATCTCCACTACGTCCCGTGGAAGACCGGCGTCTACTGGGTCCTCGCGTGCACCGGCGAAGAGTGCTTCGTCGTCGCGGCGGCACGTCACGCGGGATGAGCCAGCCATGACGATCGCTGTACCTCGTTCTGCCTGGGCCTGGCTCGCGGCCGTCGTGCCCGTGTGGTTCGTGTTCGTGCTGTGCACGCACTGGGAACCGGTGCTGCGCGACGGTTGGGGCCACTACATCTGGCATCGCCACAACGACGTCAGCCTCGGCAGCGTCTGGGACTTCGCCAAGGCCAGCTACACCCATAACAACCCGCGTCTCGGCCAGGTGTTCACGCTGCTGATGCACACGCCCGGGCCGTATCACGAGATCGTCACGCCGCTCGTCGAGGTCGCGCTGTTCTACCTGCTCGCGACGCTCGCGCTCGGCCGCTGGCCCTCGCTGCGCCGCAGCCAGGACGCGCTCCTCTTCGCGATCATCGTCGCGCTCGTATTCACGTGCGCGCGCTCGCTCGGACCGATGCTGTTTTACCGGCCGTTCACGGGCAACTACCTGTTCGGGCTCGTCATCAACCTCGCATGGCTCGTGCCGTATCGCCTGCACGCCGAGGAGCAACGCCGTCGCGGCTGGTGGCTCACGCCGGTGATGCTCGTACTCGGCGTCGCGTCCGGACTGTCCAACGAGCACACGGGACCCGCGTTTGGCCTCGCCGGTGCGTTCGCGCTCGTCATGTACTGGCGGCGCGGCGAGCGGTTCGTGCCCTGGGCGATCGCGGGCCTCGTCGGGCTCGCGGTGGGCGGTCTGCTCCTGCTCTACGCGCCCGGCCAGGAGATCCGCTACTCAGGCCTCGCGACGCAGCTCTCGACGTTCGAACGCATCGCCGAGCGCGGCGCGTACGGTAACGCGAAGATCCTGCTCCTCTATTTGCTCTATCTCGTGCCGGGCGTGATCTGGCTCGGTCTCGGCATCTTCGGCCGCATCCGCGGCCACGGCGATGGCCAGGGTCGCGCGCAAGCGATCGCCGAGGTGGCCGGTTGCGCGCTCGCGCTGTTGATCGTCCTCACGCTGCTCGCGTCGCCGAAGCAGGGCGATCGACTCTACTTCGCGCCGATCTGCATCGCGTGCGCTGCGATTGCCGGCTGGGTGGTCGCGCAGCTCGGCCGTGCCGAGCGGATCGTCGCCGTCGCGCTCGCGACCATCGCGATCGGCTACGTGAGCTACCGGCTGGTCAGCTCCTACCACACGCGCGGTACCGAGTTCGCCGCACGTCTCGCCGCGATCAAGCGCACGCCGCCGAACGGCGCGGTCACCGTGCCGCCGTACTCCGAGAAGCGTTCGCGTTGGGTGATCGGCGACGACTTTGTCGTCGAGTGGCTGCGAGGCGCGATCGCGCTCGAGCACGGGATCGCGTCGCTCGAGCTCGAGTCGCCGCCGAGCAAGGCGCCGGACTCGACGCAAGACGATCCGTGATCTGCCGGACTACGACTTCGGCTGGATCTGCAGGCGCCTGTGCGTGGCGCCGATGCACGTGTTCATGATGACGGTGAGCCCACCGGCGAGTGCGCGTGCCGCGGCGTCGTCGTTCGCCACGCCAAGCTGTAGCCACAGCACCTTCGCGCCGAGCTTCACCGCCTCGTCGGCGATCGGCGGCGTGTCCTCGGAGCGCCGGAACACGTCGACGATGTCGACCTTCTCGGTGATGTCGGAGAGCGACGCGACCGCGTGCTGGCCGAGCACCTCGGTCTCCTTCGGGTTCACCGGGATCACGCGGTAACCGGCATCGAGCAGACGCTTCATGATCCCGTACGACGGCCTCTCGGGATTGTTCGACGCGCCGACGATCGCGATCGTCTTCGCCTCGACGAGGATCTTGCGCATCTCGTCGTCGGTCGGCGGGTGATAGCCCGCGAACTGCGGATCCTCGGCCGGTGCGGGGATGAAGTCCTTGTCGTCGCCGGGGACCTTCGGGAACGAGCCTGCGCGCCACTCGTGCGCCGCCTCGATGATCCGATCGCGGTCGCTCGACACGAAGTTCCACCAGATGTAGCGAGGGCCGTCGAGCGGCTCGCCACCGATCACGACGAAGCGCGTGTCGCCATCGGCGACGAGCACCGGCGTCGTGCCCGGCGTGAACACGGCGAGCCGCTGCGGTTCGATCCGCTCGCCGCCGTTCTGCAGCGCGCCCGAGATCACGTACGCCGCGCGCTCGCGGTAGTCGGCAGGCAGCTCGAAGCGCATGCCGTCGTCGAGCTTGATATCGAGGTAGACCAGCGGCGACTTCGTCTTCACCGGCGACGTGACGCCATACGAGCTGCCGGCGAGCACGCGCATCGAGATGCCGCGATCGGAGTGCGTCGGCAGCGTCGCCGCCGGGTAGTGATCGAATGTCGGATCGCTATCCTCCGCCGAGCGCGGGAGGCCGACCCACAGCTGCAGTCCATGCAGGTGCATGCGCTGCTGACTGCGCTCGGAGTGGACGATGCCCTTGCCGGCGTTCATCCAGTTGATCGCGCCGGGCTCGATCACGCGATGCGAGCCGAGGCTGTCGCGGTGATGGATCGCGCCGTCGAACAGGTACGTCACGGTCGCGAGGTTGATGTGCGGGTGCGGCCGCACGACGATCTCGTCGTTCTCGACGGGCCCCATGTGATCGAGGAACACGAACGGGCCGACGGTCTTCTTGTGGATCGCCGGCAGGACGCGGTGGACGTGGAATCCGCCGAGGTCGCGATCGCGCGCGGCTACTTGCTGTTCGATATCAGTCGTCATGGTCATCCCACCTTCGCGGTGCGCGTGATTTCACCCATGCGCCCCGACTGGAAGTCGCGAATCGCGTCGTGGATCTCGCGCTCGGTGTTCATCACGAACGGACCATAGCGCGCGACCGGCTCGCGATGCGGCACGCCGGCGAGCAGCAGCAGGCGCCCCGGACTGGAATCACCTTGCAGGCGAACGGCATTGCCAGCGCCGAGCACGGCCAGCTGACCCTCGGCGACGCGCCGGCCTTCGATCTGGATCGCGCCGTCGAACACGTACGCGAGGACCTGATGATCCGCGCCGATGTCGACCGTGACGTCGGCGCCTGGCTCGAGCGACCAGTCCTGATAGACGATCGGCGTGTGCGTCTCGATGACGGCCTTCGCGCCGAGCGCCTCGCCGGCGATCACGCGGACGCGTGCCTTGCCGTCGGGAGTCTGTGCGGTCGGGATCTTCGCGCCCGAGACCTCCTGGTAGCGCGGCTGGGTCATCTTGAGCCGGCTCGGCAGGTTCACCCAGACCTGGAAGCCGTGGACGCGGCCCCCCGATTCCTGGAGCTGCCGCGAGGGCATCTCGGAGTGGACGATGCCCGCGCCGGCGGTCATCCATTGGACGTCGCCGGAGACGAGCTTGCCCTTGTGGCCTGCAGAATCCTCGTGCTCGAGGTCGCCTTCGAGGATGTACGAGACGGTCTCGAACCCGCGGTGAGGATGATCGGGTGCGCCGATCGCCTGGCCGGGCTGGTAGGTGACCGGTCCCAGCTCGTCGATGAGCAGGAACGGGTCGATGACATCGACGCCACGCGTTGGCAGCGGCCGTCGGACGATGAACCCGCCACCCTCTTCCTGATGGTGGGCCGTGATGATGCGTGCGACTTCCCGGTTCATGCCGATTACTTGGTTACGAATGGTAACCGGCGCAAGAAGGCACACCGATGTGCCTAACAGCCAAATGGCTGTCGCGACTCAGCCTTCCTGGATCAGGCCGATGTAGTTGCCGAACGGATCGGCGATGACCGAGACCTGCGTATCCATCCCGACGTGATGCGGCAGCTCGATCGACTGCGCCCCGATCGAGGTCAGGTGCTTCCAGGTCGCGTTGATGTCCGAAACCTTCCAGTACCCGCAGGAACCACCAGCGCCGGGCTGGCGCTTGGAGATATCGGGATCCAATCCGAGCTCGAAGCCGTCGAGATCGAACCCGACATAAAACGGCTCATCGAAGTAGGGCTCTTTGCCAGTCGCCGCCGAGTAGAAGGCCTTCGCCTTCTCGAGGTCGTCGACCTGATAGATGCAGCTGCGCAGAGTGCCGAGCGCAGCAGAGGTCGAAATACCCGAGCCCGAGCGCGAGCCCGTTCTGCCGGTCTTCGGCGCGGGCCTCTTCTTCGGCGCGGCCGTGGCCATCTGTGCGGCCTTGCCCTTGCCCTTGCCTGCCTTCTTCTGCGCTGCCTT
>JABFXX010000620.1 GCA_013368795.1 Kofleriaceae bacterium | reverse complement strand
GCAGACAGCTTCGACAGCTCGGGCGTCGGCTCGAACGGCGCGACGACCGGCATCAGCGCCGGCGGCTGCGTCGCGCGCGCCGCCTGACGCGGGGGTGGAAGGCTCGGCTTGCTCGCCCGCGGCATCTCGACCGTCGGCAGCGACGGCTTCTCCGGCGCCATGCTCGGCATCGTCACGCGCGGCGACGGCAACGTCGGCGACGAATGGGTCACCGCGGGAGACGATTGCGTGTTGCGCGACGGCGGAATCGGCGGCGGCGAGATCGCAGCTTGCGACGTCGTCGTGCGTGGAATCGGCGGCGGCGAGACCGCTGCCTGAGATGTCGTCGTGCGCGGAGATGCCGGGGAACCCCCGACGGGGGGAACCGGCGGCGGCGAGACCGCAGGCGTCGTCGCCGTCGTGCGCGGAATCGGCGGCGGCGAGATCGCAGCCAGCGACGTCGTCGTGCGCGAGATCGAGATCGCAGCCTGCGACGTCGTCGCGCGCGGAATCGGCGGCGGCGAGACCGCGGCCTGCGACGTCGTCGTGCGCGGAAGCGGCGGCATCGCCGGCGACGTCGCGCGCGGGCGCGGCGGCGGTAGCGCGGGCGATACGCCCGTCGTGCGCACGTTCGAGATCGGCGGGATCGTGTCGCCGTGCTCCGGTGCGGTCGTCATCCGCACCGGCGGCGGGAGCTGCGGGTGCTGCGAGGTCGAGTGCGGTGCGCGACGTGCGGGCAGCGGCGCGACTTCACCGGCGCCGCGCATCGGCGGAACGGTTGCGGTCATGCGCGGCTGCGCCTTCGCTGATCCGAACAGCTCGTCGGACGGCTCCGACGCGGGCGGAGTTCCGCTCTGCAACAGATCGATCAGCTCGTTCACTGCGGTCGACTCGGTCTTCGCCATGGCGCACCTCCCCGGAAAGACGCGGCGAAGAATTGCGAAGGCGCTTCGACCTCACAAGGGATTTCAAATGACAGACAGCAGTGCAAACCGATGCACAACCGCGGCGGAACTGATGCGTCCGAATGTCGATCGATTCCGATCACCTAGGGGATCGGCACGCGTAAGCCCCCGAAATTCATTGACGCGGGAGTGACCATATACCTAATGTAGGGTCGTAGATGGGAGAGCCATCCCAACTGTCGAGCGCGTTTATCGACCTGCGGCGCCTCGCCGACTGGTTCGCGTCGCTCGGCGCCGACTCCTCACTCCCGGTCGCATCGCGCTCGGCACTCGTCGAGCGAGTGATTCGTCGGCTCGGCGCGCGCTGCATCCCGATGCTTGGCCGCGAGCTCGAGTCGCCGGTACCGGCGCGCCGCGAAGCCGCACGCTCCGCGCTCGCGACGCTCGCGAAGCAACACGATGCCGACGGCGTGCGCGTGCGCGTGCTCGCAGAGCTGCGCCGGATCGCGCGCGGCGCCGGCTGCGACGAAGGCAAGGTGTCCGCGCTCGGCCTCCTCGCCGAGCACGGCGAGCGCGCCGCCGCGCGCTTCACCGATCCGGGCGCGATGCAGCGCCGCTCCGCGCTCGCGCTCGCATCGCAGCTCGACAACGAGGCCGACATCGCGGCGGCGGCCGACATGATGATCCATCAGCTCGGCCACGACGAGATGATGAGCCTCCTCACCGTCATGGTCGAGGCCTCGGCCGGCGCCGCGTATCACCTCGCCGCCGAGCTGTGCGCGCGCCTCGATCTCGATGCCGACGTGCGCGAGCGCATCGCACAGATCGCGCTCGGCGGTGCCGCTCCCCTGCCCGTCGTCGGTCGCGCGCCGCGCCCGACGAGCGTGTCGGTGCTGCTCGACCCACACGGTCGCTGCGTCGTGATCGCGCAGCGCAAGGTCAGCGGCGAACGTCGCTGGCGCCGGTGGGCCGTCCTCATCGGCACGACCGGCTCGATCGAGGACTGTATCCACGAGGACGACGTCACCACGGAGCTCGATCGCACGCCGCTCGTCGCGAGCCTCGTCTCCGACGGCTACGAGATCGTGTCCTGCGATCTCGCTCGCGCGCGCGGCATCGTCGCCGCTGCAGCACGCCTCGCGAGCGACGCGCCCGAAGGCCGCGACCGCCTGACGAGCGCCTACTACCTCGGCCGCGACCTGCTCGACCTCGGCGAGGCCCACCTCGGCGGCCGCGTCCACGCGCACCCGACGTCGACGAGCCTCGGCCGTGCCGTCGAGCTGATCGCCGATGGCGACCTCCCGCGCGCGCAGGTCCTGCTCGCGCGCTGCGCCGACTCCGCCGATGTCGCCGCTGCTCAGGGCGCGTGCCTCATCGCGCAGAATCGTCCCGCCGACGCGCTCGAGCACCTCGCGCGTGCCGCCGACCTCGAGCCGGACTTCCCGCTCCATCACTACAACCTCGCGTGCGCGCTGCACGCGCTCGGCAATGCGCCGGCGTGCTACGCCGCGCTGCGCAGGTTCATCGCGACGAGCGCGAACCCGACCGGGCTCTATGCCGATCCGGATCAGCCGGGCCGCGTCGCGCTCGCGTCGCGTCTCATGGCCGACCTCGAGCGCAGCGCGCGCCTCACGGGCA
>JABFXX010000151.1 GCA_013368795.1 Kofleriaceae bacterium | reverse complement strand
GCCGGCGTGCCGGGCGGCGGCTGGATCGCGACCGGCGGCTTCCAGGGTCCGGTGCTGTTCGCCACGTCGGGCTCGTCGATCGCGAACAAGGGCGGCACCGACGCGTTCATCGCTCGCTACAACAGCACGGGGACGCACATCTACTCGTTCGGCTACGGCACGCCGTCGGGCGAGATCGGCCGCAAGGTCGCGGTGCTGCCGACGGGCGAGGTCGTGTTCGCCGGCGAGTTCGGATCCTCGATCACGTTCGGCACGACGACGCTCACCGGCACGAACGACATCTTCGTCACCCGCCTGTCGTCGGGAAACACGCCGGTCCACGAGTGGCAGGTCAAGCTCGGTGGCCCGCAGGCCGGCGAGTTCGTCTTCGGCCTGACCGTCGATCCGCAGGGCACGGTGCACGTCCTCGGCGACTGGACCGGCATGACCGACGTCGCCGGCACGCCGCTGACCGCGCAGGACTACGACGCGTTCGTCGCGTCTCTCGTCCGCTAAAAGTGCCAGGCGTAGCCAGCCGCCGCGCCACCGCGCGTGAGCTGGAGCGACACCGCAGGCTCCTCGTGCGAGCCGCCGCTGCGCGACAGCACGACGAGCACGACGCCGGTGACGAGCACGGCGCCGCCGGCGACACCGAAGATCACGGCGTTGCGATTGGCAGCCTTGCCGTCGTCCTCGATCGCCTTCGCCTCGGCGCTCGTGCACGAGAACTTGCACTGCTCCTCGAGGTCGTCGTTCGCCGCCCTGCCGTCGAACATGAACTTCGCGCCGAGGCCGACGCCGATCGCACCGACGCCGATCGCGGCCAGCCCCGACCACTTCATCCAGCCCTTGTTGTTCGCCGGCGGCGGCATCTCCGGCTCCTCGGGCTGCTCGAGCGGCTCGGCCTGCGCCGTCGTCGGCGGCGGAGCGATCGTGGTCGTCGGTGTCGGCGTCGGAGTCGGCGCCGTCACCACCGGCGCGGCCGGCTGCGTCTCGGCGCACTTCTCCATCTCGGAGATGCGCTGGCGGATCTTCGCGGCGTTCGGCGCGGCAGGTACGCGGCGCAGGTACGTCTTGTAGAACGTCGCCGCCTCGCGGCAGTCTTTCTTGAGGCGATACGCCTGCGCGATGTTGTAGAGGTAGCCCGGCTCGTCGGAGATCCGGAACGCCTCCTTGAAGTCGGCGATCGCCGCGTCGTACTCGGCGAGCTCGAAGTGCTTGTTGCCGCTCGCCTCGAGCGATGCCGCATCCGGCTTCGGCTGGGCGGAGGCCGCGGCGGCAGAGAACACGATGAGGGCGATCGCAGTGAGGCGCATCATGTCAGTTCTTCCTCGGGGTCACGCGGATCAGGCCGTCGTCGTCGTCGGAGGGAGGCGGCGTGGTGCCGGTCGGCTGCTTCTTCGGCGTCTTCTTCTTCTTCGGCGGATCCTTCGGCGGATCGGCGGCGATGACCGTCGCTCCGGCATCTGGCGTCGCGGCGATCACCGCCGCATCGACCGGCGCCGCGACGACCGCGGTCGCATCCGGTGGAGGCGGGGCTGCCGCTGCATCCGCGGGCGCCACGACGACCGGTGGCGTCTCCGGCTGCTTGGCCGGCTCGCCCTTGCTCTTCATCACGAATGCGATCGAGACGCCTGCGATCGCGAGCACACCGACCGCGGCCAGCGCGTACAGGCCACCGCGCGACTTCGGCTCGCGCCGCGCGGTCAGCATCTGCTCGCCGCTCGACGCGCCCATCGTCGACACGACGGCGGCGTTCGGCGCCTGCATCACCGTCGGCTGTGCGTACACGGGGCGGCGCTCGCCGGTCGGCGCGTTCGACGGATGCTGCGTGTCGCGGTAGTACGCGAGCACCTGCATCGTCTGCTGCAGCGACGGCCGGGCCGCCGGATCCTTCGCGAGCAGCGCGTAGACGAGGCGATCGAGCTCGGGCGGAATCCCCGGCGCGATCGACGACGGCAGCGATGGCGGCTGCTGCATGTGCGCGACGAGCAGCGCCATCGCGGTGTCCTCGATGAACGGCAGCCTGCCGGTCAGCATCTCGAACGCGAGCACGCCGAACGCGTAGTTGTCGCTGCGCGTGTCGACGCCGCGGCCGAGCGCCTGCTCCGGTGACATGTACGCGGGCGTGCCGAGCAGCGCTCCGGCGCGCGTGCGCTCCATCCGCGGATCGTCGTTATCGCTCAGCTTGACGAGACCGAAGTCGAGCAGCTTCACGAGCGGCTTCGCGCCACGAACGTCGACGAGAAACACGTTGTGCGGCTTGAGATCACGGTGAATGATCCCGGCCGCATGAGCCGCGTCGAGCGCCGCCGCGACGCCGTGCAGCACGTCGCACGTCTCGGGGATGGTCATGATCCCGCGCTTCAACCGGTCGGACAGCGCCATCCCGCGCAGCCACTCCATCACCATGTACTGGCGACCGTCGGGCAGCGCGCCGAACGCGAAGACGTCGACGATGTTCGGGTGACCGATCTGGTTCACCGCGCGCGCTTCCATGACGAAGCGCTCGACCATCTGCTGGTTCCGGCAGATCTCGGGCAGGAGCACCTTGATCGCGGCGCGCTTGCCGATGACCGGGTGCACGGCGCCGTAGACCTGGCCCATGCCGCCCTCGCCGACGATCCCTTCGATCCGGTACTCGCCGACCATCGTCCCGGGCGCGAGCGCGGGGTCCTGTTGCCCTTCCCACATCCTCGGCGGATGAGAGTAGCAAAGATTCAGCGGCCGGCGTGGGCGCGTTCGAGCGCAGCGATGTCGATCTTCTGCATTCCCATCAGCGCCTGAGCGACACGGCCGGCGACCACCGGATCCGGATCGCTCATCAGGTCGATCAGCCGCTTCGGGATGATCTGCCAGGACAGGCCGAACTTGTCCTCGAGCCAGCCGCACGCGGTCGCCTTGCCACCGGCCGCGAGGAAGCGCGACCACAGCGAATCGACTTCCTCCTGCGTCTCGCACGACACGAACAGCGAGATGGCCGGGGTGAACTTGAAGTGCGGACCGCCGTTCAGGGCGATGAGCTGCTGGCCGTCGAGCTCGAAGGCGATGTTCATGATCGTGCCTTCTTTGCCCGGGCCGCCCTTGCCCCAGCGGGCCACCTTCGTCACGCGCGAGTTGGCGAACAGCGACGTGTAGTGCTCGACGGCCTGCTCGGCGTTTCCATCAAACCAGAGGTACGGGGTGATCTTGTTCGACATGGTCATTTGCTCCTTTGCCCCTGAGTCGGAGCCGCCGGCGGCTTCTCGACATCACCCGTCGATTTTTTTTCGCGTCACTTTCCGGCGGCTTGCTCGGCCCAGCTCTCCCCGCCCTTCTTGCCGTCGAGGAACGGCAGGACGGTCGGAACGAGCGCGGGCGCCATGAACATGTCGTAGTGCGTGACGTCGGGCAGGATCGCGAGCCGGTTCTGGCTCTGGTGTTCGCGCTGCCAGCCGGCGTCGCGCTGGGCGCCACCGAGCAGCTTGTAGAACTCGATCTCGTGATCGAGGCGGAACATGTCGCTGTCGCCGACGACGAGCATCACCGGCATCTTCAGCTTCTTGACGTCCTCGGCCCAGTTGTACTCCTGCCGCATGGCCTCGCCGATCCGATCGAGGAGCTTGGGGAACTCGTTCGGGTCGGGCGCGACCGCGACGTAGCCCTTGTACATCGGCGTGTCCTTCATGTACGGCAGCGCCGCGCTCGACACCTGCGCCTGCAGCGGCTTGAGCTCCGGGTAGAAGCCATCGGTCGAGTAGCCCATCGAGACGAGCGCGAGACGGCGCACCTTCTCGGGGTGCTGCACCGCGAGCCGGAACGCGACGCCCGCACCGAGCGAGTAGCCCATCGCGTCGACCTGCTTGAAGCCGAGCTGCTCGACGATCGCGGCCATGTCGTCGCCCATGTCGGGGATGCTGATCTTGCGATCGCCGAGGCGCGTGCGGCCGTGACCGTGGAGCTCGACCGCGATCACCTGGCGCGTCGCCGCGAGCTTGTGCAGCACCGGGCCGAACATCTCGATCGTGCCGAGCCCACCGTGGAGGAGCAGCAGCGGCTCTCCCTGACCGTAGATCTCGTAGTAGTAGTTGAGGCCGTTCGCGGGCACGTAGCCCTTCTTGATCGGGGTCTGTGCTGCGGCGGTCGTGGTCTTTGCTTGCGTGGTGTTCGTCGTGGTCATGGCGGTCTCCTGACGAGAGGCGCAGCCTCCCGCGATGAGGGAAGTGAATGCGAACGCGGTGAGGAACTTGCCAATCGTCGTCTTCATGACCTGACGACGAACGACTCACCGGCCGATCGACACGCACCCCGAGATTTCTCGCGAAATCTCGGAACCACCTGAAATCACAATCAGTTGTTCTTCGCGCCCTCGCGGATCCAGACCAGGATCGTCAAGTAGTCCGGATCGACCGCGCTCGTGAACGTCACGTTCGGATGGCGGTCCGGCGGATCCTCGCGCGACGGCATCGTGAGCACGAGGCTCGTCTCCGGCATCGCCTTGACGACGCGCGTCGGATCCTCCTGCACGAGCTCGCGGTACGCGAGGTTCGCGCTGCCGTCGAGCGTGAGCCCGCCGAGATCCTTGCCCGGGCCATTCCCGGAGTGACACGCCTGGCAGCCGCGCTTGCTGAAGATCGGAAACACCTGCGTCGCGAACAAGACGTTGGTCGGCAGCATGCCCGCGGCGGCACCGGCCTTGATCTTCGCGACGGTGACCGCACCGGCGTTGACCGGCGAGATCGGCATCTCGAGTGACACCGTCGCCGTCGCGGCCTGCGCGAGCTCGACGACGCCGGGCGCGACCTCGAAGAACACGACCCAACCCGACGCCGACGTCGCGGTCAGGTTCGGTGCAGGTTTCAGATCTGCGTCGAGGAAGTGCGGTCCGTCGACGCCCGCGATCGCGAAGTTCGCTGCGCCGACGCCGGCCTTCGGCGTGCCGCTGTCGTCGACGACCTGCGCGAGCAGCACGCCGCGCGCGGCGGTCGGGCTGATCTGAAAGCCGGTGGCGAGCTGGCCGAGAAACTCCTCGCTGACGACCGTCGCGTGCACGCCGCTGACATCGTCGTTCTCGACGACGACCGATTCACTGAACGTCGCGCGATGTGTCGGAGGCGCCGCGGCGAGGATCTGGAATGCCGAGCTCGCCGGTACATCTTCGATCGTGAATGTCGCGCCCTCCGCGGTGGTCCTCGGCGCGGGGCTGAGGCCCGACGTCGCGACGCTCGCGCCCGACGCGATCGGCATGTTGGTTTGAAAGTCGACGACGTCGCCGGTGACGGTGTGGAGACCATCGGGTGCGGAGTCACCACCGTCGTCGTCGCCACCACCAGGGAGACATCCCGCCGCGCCGAGCGAGAAAGAGAACATGACGATCCAGCGAAGCAGCATAGAGCTCCTTCTCCCGGCTCAGGGTTAGTGGCCTGAATGTCGTCGGAGGTTGCAGATTTCTGCACGTCCAGACAGGCGCGTATGCGTGATCGCAGAAAGCGCACGCGGAGACGCGAAGAAGCTCGTTCTCGTCGAGCTGAGCGAGCTACAGCTCGGTCGCCTGATCGACCGCTGTACAAAGCGTGCACGCATGCGGAGCGTGCGGCACGTCGCGGCGATGCAGGTCGATCACGGCGCGCGAGATCTGCGCGAGCTCGCGACGGACCTCGCGACGCGCACCGGCGACGCGCTCGATCTTCATGTTGTCGTAGTTCGTCGTCTGGTGACGCATCCACGCGATCACGGCGGCCTCGGCGCGCTCCTCGATCGAGATGCGCTGCGTGCGCGCGACGGTGCCGCTGCCGACCGGCGTCGCGTGCGCGGCGACGAGGCGCGCGATCAGCCGGCCGAGATCATCCCAGCGCGGCGAGAACCGGAGGAACGCGTGCACCTCCTGCTCGAACGACGACGCGTACGCCGATTGCGCGCGCTCGCGGCGAGCGACATCGGCCTGCCGCTTCTTCGCGTAGCTCTCGGTCGAGCGCTCGGCGTCGAGCGCGGCGCGCGCGTTGTCGATGTTCGCGCGCGGTGCCCACAGCCCCTTCGAGAACTTCTTGCGGCCGCGCTGCTCGATCACGACCCACGACGGGCCTGCGGCCTTCACGCGTCGCGTGAGGCCCGCATCGCCGGGAGGCAGGCAGGCCCAGTCGGCAGGTGGCGACAGGCGACGGCCGTCCGGTGCGGCAAACACGCGCGGATCAGCCGTCGGGGCGAGCGTCAGCGACTCGGGCATCGAGCGGAAGTTGCCCGAGTCGGCGTCATAAGTCGAGGTGGTCTCTGCGCGACGAGATCTCTCGCGCTAAGGTGTCTGCATGTGCCTCATCTGCGTCGAGCTTGCAAAGTCGAAGATGACGACAAAGGAAGCGCGTCAGGCGTTCCGCGAGATGCGCGAGGGAATGGACCGCGCGCACGTCGGCGAAGTCGAAGCGAAGATCGCCGAGCTCGAGCGCCAGGACGAGAACAAGCCGTAACCCGCAGCTGCCGGCGAGCGTGATCGACCAGCGAGCTCGCCGGCAGCCTACCGCCCACTAGAAGGCGAACACCGTCGGCGTGCGGAACTGCAGGCCCGCCGTCGCGTGGAAGTCGCCCATGCCGGCCGCGGTGTCGCGCAGGCCGGCCTCGACGTAGACGCCGACCGCGTACGTGCCGAGGAAGATGCCGCGAGGCTCGATGCCGATGCCGCTCGCGAACAGCTCGGCCGAGAGCCGCGCCGAGGCACCGAAGCCGCCGTGGTCGGTTCCGAACGCGGTGCTGCCGAGGTACTCGCCGCGACCCGAGGCCCACGTGCGCCACCAGTCGCCGCGCGACAGCGTGTGGCCGAGCTCGAGATACGCACCGCCGTACGCGACGGTGTTGTTGTCGTTCATGACGCTCGTGTCTTCCTTCGCGCCGAGGATCGCGCCGAACAGACCGACGCCGATGTCGAGATCGGTCGGGCGAGGAGCGAGCGATGCCCAGTGGATACCGATCGAGCCGGCGATGCCCGATGCCATGCCGCGCATCGTGTCGGCGCCGGTCGCACCGAGGTCGAACTTGAGCGGCAGCATGATGCGGGGCCCGGGGCGACGGCGATAGGCGCGCCCGGACTCGACCGACGGAGTGTCGGTACGGTGATCGCGAACCTCCGGGCTGGCGAGAGCAGACGACACGTCGAGGAACGACGCCGCGGTCGCGGCGAGAGCCATATAAGCGAAGCGATTGGGCATGGCGACCCGAATTCCACGCGTCGTGCCAGCGCGAGGCGAACGAGAGAATCACGAGTTCGCCGCGATCGCCGCGGTCCGCGTGAACCGGCGTTGACGAACGTGGACCGTGAACATTCACGATGATGCGTGAGTCGCGATGGCGATCACGGCGAATGGAATCCATCGGCGTGGACTCCGCGACGCCCCGCGACCCGACGTGCGACGCGTCGATTCCATCTTGACAGTTGTTACTGTCACAGTCATGATTGGCTCAATGAAGAGCGCTACATCGATCTGGTCTCGCCTCGCCGATGTCGCCGGGCTCGTCGCGACCCCGCTGGTCCCGTCGCACTACCTCGCGCTCGTCAGCCCGCTCGCGGCGACCCACGTGCTGAAGGCGCGCGTCGAGGCGGTCGCCGACGAGACCGCCGATGCCCGCACGCTCGTGCTCCGGCCCGGCCGGGGCTGGCGCTCGCACCTCGCCGGCCAGCACGTGCGCGTCGGCGTCGAGCTCGACGGCCGCATCGCGACCCGCATGTTCTCGATCTCGTCCTCGCCCGAGCGCGCCGACGGCTGCATCACGATCACGGTGAAGGCGCAGGGCAAGGTCTCGACCGCGCTCGTCCGCACCGTGGAGCCGGGCACCTACGTCACGCTCGGCCTGCCCGAGGGCGAGTTCGTCTACACCGAATGCCCGCGCGCGCTGTTCGTGACCGCCGGCAGCGGCATCACGCCGGTGATGAGCATGCTGCGCACGTTCGGGGCGCGCGGCGCGATGCCCGACATCGTCCACCTCCACTACGCGCAGACGCCCGCCGACGTGATCTTCGGCGCCGAGCTGCGCGCGCTGGCGGCGAGGTTCCCGAGCTACCGGCTCGTCGAGCGGTACACCCGCCTGCCGCGTCCGCTGTCGAGCGAACGGTTCTCCACCGAGCAGCTGACCGCGCTGGTCCCCGACTGGCGCACGCGCGAGGCGTGGGCGTGCGGACCGCAGGGTCTGCTCGACGCGCTCGACCAGACGTTCGCCGCGGTCGGCCGCACGCTACACCTCGAACACTTCACCGCCCAGCTCGCCGCGCCGGCGAACGCGAGCGGCGGCCTCGTGCGATTCGGCAAGAGCCGCGTCGACGCGATCTCCGACGGCAAGACGCCGCTGCTCCAGCTTGCCGAAGCCGCCGGCGTCGCCGCGCCCCACGGCTGCCGCA
This sequence comes from Kofleriaceae bacterium, assembly GCA_013368795.1. GTDB lineage: Bacteria > Myxococcota_A > Polyangia > Haliangiales > Haliangiaceae > JABFXX01. Next base: position 29,268 of record JABFXX010000151.1, on the reverse strand, counting down.
TGGGCATCTGCCACACCTGCGACGCGACGCTCACGAGCGGCTGCGTCCGCGACCTCCGCACCGGCGAGCGGATCGACGAGCCCGGCGCGCGCATCCAGATCTGCGTGTGCGCGGCGGCCGGCGACGTCGCGCTCGACGTCTGAACGAAAGGACACATCAATGAGTCAGGCACTGCCCGTCGCCACGAGCGACGCCGATATCGAGGAGCTCGGTCGCGAGCTCGACAAGATCCAGCGCGAGGTCAAGGCGAGCCTTGGCGAGCGCGACCGCCGCTACATCAAGCGCACGATCAAGATCCAGCGCAGCATGGCGCTCGGCGGGCGGAGCCTCATCTACGTCAGCCTTCCACTCATGCCCGCGTTCCCCCTGTTCCTCGGCGTGATCGGCCTCGGCACGATCTCGCTCGGCGTGTCGAAGATCCTCGAGAACATGGAGATCGGCCACAACGTCATCCACGGTCAGTGGGACTGGATGTCCGATCCGGAGATCCACTCGTCGACGTGGGAGTGGGACAACGTCTGCCCCGCCGATCAGTGGAAGCACTCGCACAACGTCGTCCACCACACGTGGACCAACGTGATGGGGCGCGACCGCGACGTCGGCTACGAGATCCTGCGCGTCACCGACAAGCAGCCGTGGAAGCCCGCGCACCTCGTGCAGCCGGTCTACAACACGCTGCTCGCGTTCCTGTTCCAGTGGGGCGTCGCGCTGCACGACGTCGACATCGGCGCGATCAAGCGCGGCGAGACGACGCTCAAGGCTGAACGCAGCAAGCTCGCCGGCATCGGCAAGAAGGCCCTGCGCCAGCTCGCGAAGGACTACCTCCTGTGGCCGCTGCTCGCCGGGCCGTTCTTCCTGCCGGTCCTGCTCGCGAACCTCGTCGCGAACGGCATGCGCAACCTGTGGTCGTACGCGATCATCTTCTGCGGCCACTTCCCCGACGGCGCGCAGGTGTTCACCGAGGCGCAGATCGAGGGCGAGACGCGCGGCCGCTGGTACCTGCGCCAGATCCTCGGCTCCTGCAACATCGAGGGAGGCCCGCTGTTCCACGTGATGAGCGGCAACCTCAGCCACCAGATCGAGCACCACCTGTTCCCCGACATGCCGAGCAATCGCTACCCCGAGGTCGCTCCGCGCGTCGAGGCGCTATGCGCGCGGTACGGTATCCCGTACAACAAGGGCTCGTTTGCACGGCAGCTCGGGACGACGTTGCGGACCATCTTCCGCCTCGCGCTTCCCAGGACTCCGAGGCCACTGCCCGCATGACGACGCTAGCGCTTCCGATGTCCACCGCGACCGACGACGACAAGCCCGACGCCTCCGAGCAGACGCTGACGATCGACGAGCTCGCCGCCGCGTCGCGTGTGCCGAGCCGGACGATCCGGTTCTACCAGTCTCGCGGTGCGCTCATGAATCCAGAGATCCGCGGCCGCGTCGCGTACTACGGCAAGCAGCACGTCGAGCGGCTCAAGCTGATCGCGCAGCTCCAGGATCGCGGCCTTCGCATCGATGCGATCGGCGACCTGATGAAGCGCATCGACAAGGGCGAGGTCGATCTCGCCGAGTGGCTCGGCGTCGAGGAGCAGGTCCAGGTGCCGTGGGCGACCGACCAGGCGCGCACGGTCAGCGAGGCCGAGCTCTACACGATCGCGGGCAGCCGGCGCCCGGGCCTCCTCGCCGACCTCCAGCGCGCGAACGTCGTCGAACGCAAGGGCGACGTCTACTTCGTCGGCAGCCCGGCGCTGCTCGGCTTCGCGATGAAGCTCGAGAGCGTCGGCATCGATCTCGAGACCGCGGCCGCCGCGTCGGCGATCCTGCGCAAGCATCTCGGTCGCGCGGTCGGCGAGCTCGTCGACCTGTTCCTCGATCGCGTCAAGGACGGTCACGTCAGCATCGCCGAGTCCGGCAAGCTGTTCGAGACATTCCGCACCGTCGGCGTCGACTCGGTGCGCGTGCTGTTCGCGCGCGAGATGGAAGGCGCGCTGCGCAAGCTGCTCGCGTCCGGCAAGCTCGCTTCGCTCAGCGCGCGCGCCAAGCGAAAAAAGCGCTAGCGCTCGACGAGATCCGCGAGCTTGCCGAGCGAGATCCGCGTGCCGAGCTCGTTGTCGGCGGGCTTCACGCCGGGCGGGAGATTCTCGTGCACCGAGATGACGTCGGTCTCGCCGCCGGTGTCGACGAGCGTGTACGTGATCGTCATCTCGCCCGCCATCGCCGGATTCGCGGTCTCGAACTCGATCTTCTGCACGACTTGCTCGTCGGGCACGAGCCGATCGAACCGGCCGTGAAACGTGTCGGTGTGCGAGACCGACTTGCCGGTTCTCGTCGGATCATCGTAGGTGAGCGAGATGCGAAACGTGCCGCCCTCGCGGCCGTCGAACGCGTGGACCTCGCTCGTCATGCCGGTCGGCACCATCCATTGCTGCACCGCGCTCGCATCGAGCAGGGCCTGATAGACCTTCGCCCGCGGTGCGCAGACGTGACGGGTGACGCGGGTCGTGCTCATGGGGGAGACCGTAGCGCTTGGCGTGACGGCGAGCACGCGATGTGCACGCTGCTTGGCGTCGGGGCCGGCTTCCAATCTATAGTCGGCGGCCATGGCCGCGAGTACGGGTCTGGATACGCGTCGGATCACCAGCTACCTGCTCGATCTGCACGGCCATGCCCACGAGCTCGGCTACCGCGCGATGCAGCGGCTCGCGTTCGAGCAGTTCCGCGCGCTCGTCCCGTTCGATGGCGGCCTGTTCGGGGTCGGCACGATCCAGGGCGGCAAGGCCGACGCGCACGACGTGTTCCTGTTCGACAAGCCGCCCGAGCTGATGATCAGCTGGGAGCAGGTGAAGAACGAAGATCGTCTCGCGTTCGCCGCGACCGCCTCGCCCGGCACGACGATCAACATCACGGTGAGCGACGGGTTCTATGATGGCTGCGATCGCGCGCGCGACCACTGCGCCCGCTTCGATCTCGAGCACCTGATGTGCACCGCGCACATCTATGCCGAGGCCGGCCTGTTCTGGGTCATGTCGATCTATCGCTCCGCGCGCAGCCCGGCGTTCAGCGAGAGCGAGCGCATCATGAAGGAGCTGCTCTCGCCGCATCTGTCGGCCGCGATCCGCACCGCGCGCGTCGGCGAGCTGCGCACGATCACGCGCGTCGGTGGCGGTCATGGCCAGGTCGCCGCGATCGCGAGCCCGTCCGGCCTCGTGCTCGAAGCAGAGCCCGGCCTCGTCGACGTGCTGCGCGCCGAGTGGCCGACATGGCGCGGCCCGATGTTGCCGCCGTCGCTCGAGGACGCACTGACCGGTGGCATCGGCCGCTTCATCGGCGAGCGCATCGTGGTGCATGCTGATACCGCCGAGGGGACGCGCCTCGTCCATGCGCGGCGCCGCGTCGCCGCCGACGGCCTCACCGAGCGAGAGCGGCAAGTCGCGGATGCGTTCGCGCTCGGCGAGTCGCATCGCGAGATCGGCGATCGCCTCGGCATCGCGCCCGCGACGGTGCGCCGTCACCTCGCGAACGTCTACGAGAAGCTGGGCGTGTCGAGCAAAGCAGAGCTCGATCGCATGCTTCGCGGCGTGCACTGATCGCGAGCGCCGACGAGGCGCGGCGAGAGACGTACCTCGATCGCACGAACGCGCGTCGGAGCATGCGGTGCGTAGCTCAGCGCTGAATTTCGAGAGCGCGACCTCTCGTTAGACGCGTGCGCGCTGTGCTCCCTGGCGCGGCCGATCCTCGACATCCACGCGATCTTCAAGCGGAGTGGGCGCTGGTGCGGCATCTGCACCGGTCCCGGGTGCGGTTTATCCGCATGGAGGTCAAGTATGGTGATCACGTCACGCAGTCGCTGGTTGTTCTCGGTGCTGGTGGCAGTAAGTTGCGTCGGCGGTTGCGGCGACGACAACGATCTCGACGACGTGGTGCCGCCCCCCGGTACGGGGGGTGGTGGCGGAGGAGGCGGCGGTAGCGCGACCCTGACAGGGTTCGCTGTCGACAACCTCGTGTCCGACAATGCCGAGCTCGCCAAGCGCGTCGACCCGGATCTCGTGAACTCCTGGGGCATCACCCCCGGACTTGGCTGGCTCGTGATCGCCGACAACGGAACCGGCAAGGTTTCGATCTATGACGGCGACGGCAATCCGAAGACGACGCCCCCGGCGTCGGGCCAGATCGATCTCGGAGAGGGCATCACCGGCGTCGTCGCGGACCCCGAGAACAAGTTCATGATCGGCAGCGGAGCCAACTGTCCGCCCGCCGAGCTCATCTTCGTGAACGAAGATGGTCAGGTGATCGCGTTCAACCAGGCGCAGAATCCGACGGGCGGCACGGTCGTCGTCAACAACCCGGGTGCGAACTACAAGGGTGTGACGATCGCGGGCAACAACCTGCTCGTCGCCAACTTCGTCGGCAAGGAGATCAACGTCTACGACACGAACTTCGCCAAGGTCGATCTCGGCGCGGGCGCGTTCACCGATCCGAACCTGCCCGCGGACTTCGGTCCGTTCAACGTGATGACGATCGGTACCGACGTCTTCGTCACGTACGCGCAGGTCGATCCGGCGACCGGCGACGAGGTGAAAGGCAAGGGCCTCGGCGTCGTCGATGCGTACGACTTCAACGGCAAGCTGCTCCGTCGCGTCGCGGACGACGGCGATCTGAACGCGCCGTGGGGCATGGCGCTCGCACCGGCGACGTTCGGCGATCACGCCGGCCAGCTGCTCGTCGGCAACTTCGGCGACGGCCTGATCAACACGTTCGATCCGGCGACGGGCGAGCCGCTGGGTCTGCTCGCCGATCCGCAGGGCACCCCGCTCGCCGTCGACGGCCTGTGGGGCATGACGTTCGGTACCGGCGGCACGGGCGGCAACCCGGACGTGCTGTACTTCGCGGCCGGCCCCAACGACGAGGCGAATGGCCTCTTCGGCCGGATCCGTCCGGTGTCGGTGACGGTGACCACGCCGTGACCGCAGCGTCGCTCAGGCCGCGCGTCGCCGTACGACAAGCGCGGTCAGTCCGATGACACCGAACGCGAGAAGCGCGCCGTCGTCGCCGGGAGCAACCCGGCAACCGCCGGCGTCTGACTCGATCGCGAAGCAAGCCTCGGTACCGTCGGCGGCATCGCGACACACCGTATTGACCGGGCAGTCGAAGCCCGGCAGATCGCTGAAGCAGCGGGTCGCACACACGGCTTGCGACTCTCCTGCCGGCGCGACGCACAGGTCGGATGCACAATCCTCGTCGGAGTTGCACGCATGGCGATCCGCGCCAGGGCTCGGCCACGGATGACGGCAGCGTTCCTCCTGGTTGCCGTCGACGATGCACGCAAGCCCGGCCGGACACGCGCCGTCGTCGCAAGGCGGCGAGCAGAACGACCAGCGAGGCTCGTCGAGCGCCTGCACGCACGACCCGGTCTCGCAGTTCGCGTCGTACCAGCAGCGATCGCCGGGCTTCGCACCGCCAGCCGCGGTGCGCGCCAGCACGTCCGCGACAAATGCCGCGTGCGCATCGACACGCGTGTGCCGCGCGAACTGCGTGCAGTTGACGTCGCCCGACGACGCGACGCCGACGACGCTGCCGTCGACGAGCGCGGGGCCGCCGGAGTCGCCCTCGCACGCCTGCGACGGTGCCGCGCTCGATCGGATGCGCAGCGAGTCGACCGCATCGATCCGCGAGGTCCCGCCACGACGCTCGGCCGGCAACGGATCATTCGCGACGGTCCAGCCGTAACCGAGGACGCGCATCGTCCCGCCTACGACGACACCCGGCGGCAGCGTCGTCGCGAACGGCTGCGGCGCGCCGGCGAGCTCGCTGTCGACGATGACGACGGCGATGTCGTGATCGAACGTATCGGCGTCGTAATCGGGATGCACGAAGGCGGCGACGACGCGATGGTGCGTGCCGGTCGCGACCGCGGCGCCCTCGACGACGTCGGGCAGCGACGAGTCGACGAGGCAGTGGGCTGCCGTCAGCACGGCGTGCGGCCCGATGATCGCGCCGCTGCAGATGAGCGTGCTGCCGTGCGCGAGCGCGACGACCATATCCTCGTCGGCCGGCGTGCTCCCGGTGATCGGTGCGGCCCCAGACGCAGAACCGCCGAGTGCGGCGACCAGGACCGCAGCTCGGCGGAGCATGCTCACGCGATCAGGTTAACAGCCGAACAGCGCGATGACGGCGGTGATGTTGTAGCAGTAGTACCACTGGCCGCTGCGGCACCAGTCGTCGTGGCGCGCGCAGCCGCTGTGGTAGCAGCAGTCGCCGCACACCCACGACCAGCAGTTGCAGCCGTTGCCGCACATGCCGTAGCACTGGTTGCCGGAGTTCGGATACGCCGTGCAGAAGCTGCTCTCGGTATCGACCGTGTCGATCGGCGGCAGCTCGATACCGAGGGCGTCGGCGCTCTGGCGCGCCATCTTGTGCATCGGGAGGCTCGCCGGGAACTCGCTGCCGGTGTAGCCGAGCGAACCGAGAGCCCGCGACATCCAGGGAAGGGCCTTGGCCTCGGGCATGGCGATCATCTCGTCGAGGACGGCCATGTCGCCGGTCCAGTGCATCTCGCTCGTGTCCTGCGCGGCCGGGCCACCCTCGCCCTCGGCCTGGACGCGCTGGACCCACTCCTTGTCGACCTTCAGGGTCAGGCGGCCGTCGAGATAGCGGAACACGTACTGATCCGCGGTCGTCTCGGCGTGGATGATCTCGTGGCCCTTGCTCGCGATGTTCATGAACAGGTTGTCGCCGGAGCGCGCGGTCTCGAAGTCGATCTTGATGCCCGACGCGTCGACGTAGCTGCCGGCGAGCCGGTCCGGCTGGGCGATTCGCATCGTCACGCCCTCGCCATCGGCGGGCGCGGCCGGCGGCTGACCGGTCGTCTCGGCCGACTGGCAGGCTGCGAAGGCGAGCATCGATGCGAGTGCGAGCAGCGTCTTGGTCACGAGTGCCTCCCCTTGGTAAGTGAGGCACCTCCAATTCATGCGACGTGCCGCGACATAAGCTCGCGGAACCAAAGTCTTCTGGTATCGCGGATGTGCGCTCCGCTGCACTGGTTGCCCAAACCTTGGGCAACTCGATCGATCGCTCAGCAGTTCGCACGCTTGTCTGTGTTTCTCCAGGCGAAAGCCGACGATGATGCGGCGCGATGAGCGACGACGATACCCGGAGCGCGCGAGAGATCGCGCGGAGCAAACGACGCCGTGCCGGCGACCGCTCCGCCCGCATCGCCCGCGAGCTCATGAAGCTCGCCGAGACCACGGTGAAGAAGCTCGAGCTCGACGAGGACCTGCGCGACTCGATCGATCGCGCACGCGCCGTCACCTCGCACGTCGCGCGCCGCCGTGCCGAGCGGACGCTCGCCGGCGATCTGCGCCGCACCGACATCAGCGTGATCGAGGATCAGCTCGCGAAGCTCGCCGAGACCGGCACCCTCCACGCGCGCCAGTTCCATCTCGCCGAGCAGTGGCGCACGCGCCTCATCGAGGAGGGTCCCGCCGCGATCGCCGCATTCCCCGGAGGCGGCGATGCCGAGCTCCCGCGCCTCATCGATGCCGCGAAGCGCGAGCGCGCGACTGGCCGCCCGCCCGGTGCGGCACGTGCGCTGTTTCGCCATGTCGTCGAGCTCCTGAAGGTACAGGCCGCGGCGGCTGCGGCGCCGCGCGACGAGGACGATGTCGACGAGGATGAGGACGAAGATGACGACGAAGACGAGGATGACGATGAAGAATCGTGAACCTCGGAAGAACGTCATCGTTCCAGTCCGTCGACGCGGTACGGTTCGGCCATGACCCGCTGGATCGTGATCGCCCTGCTCTTCCTGACGAGCGTCGCACGCGCCGACATCACGATCGGCTCGGTGACGATCCGCAACTCGTCGAACAGCAGCATCGGCTCGGTCGACAGCGACGGCACGATTCGCAACTCGTCGAATAGCTCCGTCGGCAAGATCGAGAAGGACGGGACGATCCGCAACTCGTCGAACAGCTCGATCGGCAAGGTCGAGTCCGACGGCACGATCCGCAACTCGTCCAACAGCTCGATCGGCAAGGTCGAGTCCGACGGTACGATCCGCAACTCGTCCAACAGCTCCGTCGGCAAGATCGAGAGCGACGGGACGATCCGCAACTCGTCCAACAGCTCCGTCGGCAAGGTCGACGGCTACAGCTCGAGCCTGCGCCACATGGTCGCCGCGGTGCTGTTCTTCGGCGGCTCGGTCAGCGTGCTCGCCCTCTGACCGCCAGATTCCCTGCAGCGCCACGAACGCGGCGTGCTACGGTGACGTCGTGACCAGCGCGCTCTTCATGCGAATGCCCATGTGTTCCGACGGGAACATCGGGCATCCGTACGCGCGCACCTGACCTGAACGTGCCGAGCGGCTGCCCTCGTGGCAGCTGTGCTCGATCGGCGTGCGAGGGCGGCCTCCGGCAACACCTGGAGGAATGCCATGACCACGTCTTTCATCACGACCGCGATCCCGTTCGTCAACGCTCGCCCTCACCTCGGCTTCGCCTACGAGCTCGTCCTCGCCGACGCGCTCTCCCGCCATCGCCGCCGGCGCGGCCGCGACGTTCGGTTCCTGACCGGCACCGACGACAACAGCCTCAAGAACGTCCTCGCCGCCGCTCGCGAGGGCCTCACGCCTCGCGAGCTCGTCGATCGCAACGCCGCCGCGTTTCGCGAGCTCGGCCCTCTTCTCGACGTCGTCCCCGATGACTTCATCCGCACGTCGGCCGATCCGCGACACCGGCCGGCCGTCGAGTGGCTGTGGCGCGCATGCGCACGCCGTGGCGACCTCTACCAGCGCACGTGGGAGGGTCGCTACTGCGCGGGCTGCGAGGCGTTCGTCGACGACACCGTCGACATCTGCCCCGAGCACGGCACTCCACCGGAGCCGGTGCGCGAGCTCAACTGGTTCTTCCGGCTCTCGCGCTACCGCGAAGCGATCCGCGACGCGATCACATCCGGTCGCCTCGCGGTCGTCTCCGATGCCGCGCGCGCCGAGACGCTCGCATTCCTCGACGGCGACGTCCGCGATCTCAGTGTCTCGCGTCCCGCCTCGCGTTCGGGCGGCTGGGGCATCCCGGTCCCCGACGATCCGAGCCAGGTCATCTACGTCTGGTTCGACGCGCTCGCGAACTATGTCTCGTCCCTCGGCCTCGGCGGCAACGAGGCGCTGCTCGATCGCTACTGGCGCAGCGGCGAGCGCCTGCACGTGATCGGCAAGGGCATCTCGCGATTCCACGCCGTCTACTGGCCCGCGTTCCTGCTCTCTGCCGGCCTGCCGCTGCCCGATCGCATCCTCGTCCACGGCTACATCACCGTCGAGAGGCACAAGCTGAGCAAGTCCAGCCTCCAGCTCGACGTCGCACCGGTCCTCGCCGAGACCGGTGTCGATGCGCTGCGCTGGTTCTTCCTGCGCAAGTGCCGGACGCGCGGCGACACCGACATCTCGACCGACGCGATCCTCGCCGCGTACGACACCGATCTCGCCGACGGCCTGGGCAACCTCGTGCAGCGGTGCACGACGCTCCTCTCGCGGCTCACCGATGGTGTCGTCACGCAACCCTCCGAACCCGTCGAAGCGGCTGGTCTCCGCGCGCTCGCCGATGCGCTACCTGCTCGCGTCGATGCCGCGATCGATGCGTTCCTGCTCGACGATGCGGCCGGCGCGATCGTCGAGCTGATCGACGAGGCGAACCGCAGCCTCGAGCGCACCCAGCCATGGAAGCTCGCGCGGACGGACGCCGCGGCCGCGGCTTCCGGACTCCTCGCCCCGCTCGAAGCCGCGCGGATCGCCGCCGGCGAGCTCGCGCCGTTCGTGCCCGGCGTGTCTCGCGCGCTCGCACACCGCCTCGGCGATCCCACTCTCGACCCGCGCTGGGGCGGCCTCGCCGACGGCGCCCGCATTCGCCGCGGCCCACCACCTCTTCCTCGCAAGACCAGGAGCCGGTCATGACCAAGCCCCACCTCGTCAACTACATCACGCGCGCCGACGTCGACCTCGTGCTGTCGCGAATCCCCGAGGAGCTATGCGTGCGTCTTCGCGACGTCCACTTCACAGACAAGAGCCGCGGTGTTACTCGCCTCGGCTGGGTCTGGCATGGCCGCCGCGACATCACGATCTGCTCGATGCTGCCGGCACGAGTCAGCCTGCGCGGCTACATGTACCGCGAGCGATCCGCCGAGGACTTCGGTGCACCCGCGCGAGGGCAGTGGCCACCGTGGGCGGTACGCCGCAAGCTCCTGTACGACACGTTGCTGCACGAGCTCGGTCACCTGCAGCTCCACGGAGATCCATGGCGCGGCGAACCGGCACACGAGGTCCGCGCCCAGGAATTCGCGAACAACTGGCGCGGTCGCCTCTACTCCGAGCGCTTCGAGCACCCGGACCCGGTCCACAACGTACCGACCGATGACGAACGCGAGGCAGGCTCGTACTGGGAGAGCCTAGACAAGGAGTACCGCATGCGCGTCACGCGCATCGTCGTCGGCGAGTGGTCACCCGGACTCATGTCGCTCGGCTCTCTACCGGCCGGCGCCGATCGATTCCTCCGTCGACTCGTGCGCTCGGGGCCTGTGCGGCGCGGTGAAGAAGCGCCTGCTGCCGATCCGACGAGAACGCGGTAGCGTGAGGGAGTGGAAGACACCGTCCGCGTTCGCTGTCCGTACTGCCGCGAGTGGGTCGACCTCTACGTCGATCCGGACACGACGGGCGTGATGGTCGAGGACTGCGCGGTGTGTTGCCGGCCGTGGAACGTGATGATCGAGCGCGACGGCGATCGGCTGCGCGTGCACGTGTCGCGCGCGCAGTAGGGCTAGCCAACCTCGCGCGCGATCCAGCGGCAGATCACGGTGACGACGTAGTCCTGCTCGTCGGCGGTGAGCTCGCGGCCCGGCTCGATGCGGTGGTTCTTGCGCAGGCACGTCCGACAGCACGTGCCGGTCGCGTGCTGCGCGACGAACACCGGATGGCCTCGATACGGCGTCTGCTTGCCGTCGTTGAGAGGCTGCGCGGGCGCGAGACGCTTCGCGATGATGTCGTGCGCGTGCTTGCGCATTGCCGTCGGTCCGCGCACGAGTGCGATCGACCGATCGCGGCTGCCCGGGCGGAGATGGAACTTCGACCGGAACGGCTGCGCGCCGATCGCGTCGAGCCGGGCGTCGAGATCGGTCGCGTCCATCGAGCTGGTCTAGCGTCCGTAGCGAACGCGAGCACGCTTCTACGAAGATCTAGCGAACCAGCGGCCGAAATGGCGAGCTTGGCAGATCGTTTGGCGGCGCGAGACGTTGAACCCCGGATGCCCTCCCCCGCGCGTGCCATGCTCCTGCTCGTCCTCTCGCTGTCATCTGCGGCGGTCGCCGACGACGAACGGAGCGAACACACGGCCGTGCTGGTCGGAGATGCCGGCGACACGATCGGCGTCGTCGTGAAATTCGACGACAAGACGGGCTGGACGATGGCCGTTCGTGCGAAGCCGGGCGCGGACGAGAAGACGTTCGAGCTCCCCATGCCCAAGGAGCACGGTCACTATCTCGCCTACGTGACCCCGGGACGCAAGGCGATCGCATTCGTCGAGACCACGGGCGGCCGGACTGACAAGCACCTGGCGGCGAGTGCGAAGGACACGATCGCCTGGGTGTGGTCGCCCGACGGCAAGCTCGTTCGAACGTGGACGTACGGCGACGTGCTCACGGACAAGGAGATCGCGACCCCCCGGCGATCGATCTCGCACTTCTGGTGGACCGAGGCGCACGACGTGACGGCGAAGGGCCTCGAAATCGAGGTTCTCGCGACGAAGCGGAAGGTAATCCTCGCAGCGGACGCCTCGAAGTTTCGATAGCGCGGGCACGGCACTGAAACGGGCCCGGCGCAGGCCGTCCGCGGAATGCGCCTCGCTGCATCACGACGAGTGTAGCGCTGCGGTACTGTTCCCGCATGACCAGGATCGCCGCTGCTCTCCTGCTGCTCTGCGCGTGTAGCAAAGAGGATTACAAGAACCAGAAGCCACCCGAAGAGGAGGCGCCAGCGGCGGTCCCGGAGAAGAAGCCGCCGCCACCGCCGCCGAAGAAGGTGCTGAGCCCCGAGGAGCTCGGCAAGTGTGACCTGAAGGCGACGGGCGCGGTGACCGCGGAGCAGACGTCGCTCGGCGGCAAGACCGCGACGAACATCAGCTACTGGTTCACCGAGGCCGAGCGCAAGAACATGATGGGCGTCGACGGGTTTGTCGTGAACTGCCACGGCGCCGACATCAAGTTCTCGATCCTGCCCGGCGGCGGCAAGAAGGACGGCATGCCGTTCGAGCCGAAGAAGTACGTGTTCAAGAAGGGCACCGGTGATGCGAACGTGATGGTGACGTTCGGTCCCACGCGCACGCTTGGCGACGCGGCGGGCACCGTCGACATCACGGCGTTCGACAAGAAGCACATCGCCGGCACGATCGACCTGAGCGGCAAGCTCGTCGGCAAGGGCGCGTCCGGCAACGTGAAGCTGACGGGCTCGTTCGACTTCGCGTGCCCCGGCTTCAGCGGCTGCGAGAACTAGAGAGTCGCGCTGTACCCATGTCGACCGAGTTTTCATTCGAGACCGTGTTTGTCGCGCCGTCGGTGAGGACGATCCTCGAGGCGTACTTCGATCCCGATCATCTTGCGGCACAGGACGTGGTGGGGCAGCTCGGGGACCGGACCGTCGTCGAGAACATCGAGAACGACGCGATGCGGAAGTGCACGTGGAGCGTTCGCTCGCTGCGGCCGCTGCCGGTGTTCGTGCGCCCGTTCATCGAGGGCGGCCACCTGCGCTACCTGGAGACGATGACGTGGCGCAAGGCCGCCGACGAGATCGATCTCAACATCGCGCCGCAGATCCTCGGCGGCCGCGTCGCGCTCACCGCGACGTACAAGCTGACGGCCGCGGGTGAGGGCATGGTCCGCCGTCGCTACAAGGGCGCGATCACCGCGAACGTCGCGCTGCTGTCGGGCAAGATCGAGAGAGGCATCCTCGCCGAGATCGAGAAGGGCATGCCGAGCATGACCGAGTGCACGCAGGGCTGGCTGACTCGCAACCGGCCGACCTGAACGCGATCGGCTAAGCTCTGCCCCCCAATGGGCATGACTCTCGACAAGCTGTTCCTGTCGTTCCACGTCATCGGCGCGCTGATGTGGGTCGGCAGCCTGTTCGCGCTGATGGCATTTCTCGACGCGTACGCGACCGAGCCCGACGCCGCGGCGCGCGGGCGCCTGCTGAAGCACCTGCGCCAGGCGGCGATCGTGCCCGACATCGGCGCGACGATCGCGCTCGTGTTCGGCCTGCACTGGCTGGTCAAGTTCAAGCTGTACGAGGCGCACTACATGCACGCGAAGCTGTCGCTCGTCGTGCTCGTGATCGCGCTGCACGCATTCTTGAAGCGCAAGGTGCGCGCGGCGAAGAACGGCGAGACGTTCGCGGCGCCGCCGGTCGCGCTCAAGCCGATGCTGACGCTGCTCGCGACCGGAATCGTGATCTTCGTGATCAGCAAGTGGCCGCTGTAGACGAAGGCCGCGAGGCCTCGTCGCGCAGTCGCGCGTTCTCGAGGAGCAGGTGCATGATCGGCAGCGAGAGATCGCTGTCGCGGCTCGAGGCCGGCGTCGACACGAGCTTGAACGTGCCCTGCGTCCAGTCGAGCAGCTGCATCACGATCGCGCGCGGGTGAGCGCGGCCGAGCGACCAGCCGGCATCGACGACGCGGCCGTCGACGACATCGATCCACGCGGCATGCCCGTTCGACAGGATGATGCGGCCGGTCTTGCGCTGCTGCTCGACGAGCTGGAGCAGCGTATCGAGACCGAAGTCGGCGAGCGTGCCCGACATCGCGATGCGCTCCGAGCGGCGCGGCGACGACGCGACACGGCTCGCACGCGCGATCAGCTCGATCATCGTGAACGGCTTCAGCAGCACGTCGGCCGCACCTCGCTGCAGCGCGCTGCCGAGCTCGTGGGGTTCGGTCGTCATCACCATGACGGGCACGACTGCGAGCTTGTCGTCGCACGCGAGCTTCTCGACGAGCTGCAGGCCATCGATCATCGGCGTCGCGCGATCGACGAGCACGACATCGGGCAAGCGCCGCATGCATGCGCCAAACACCTCGAGCCCCGTCGACGCCGTCGCGACCGAGAAGCCTGCACCGTCGAGCGCGGTCGACAGCCGCTCGAGCAGCCGCGGTTGCGGATCGGCGACGACGATGTGGCTGTGCTGCGGCTGCTTGGTGCGCGAGCGCTGGAGCAAGCGCGCGATCGCGTCGGCGAACACCGCGTCGTGCGGCTCGCGAAACATGATGCCGACGCCGGGCGTTCGGCTCAGCGCGCGCGCATCGGCGCCCTCCAGGCAATGCGTGACACGCGCCGGACTCGCGACGCGCTTGCCGTCGACGTCGAGCGCGACGATGACCGGCATGCCGACGGGCATTGGATTGTCCGTCGCGAGGAACATGCCGGTGCGCGACAGGTCCTGCATGACGGTGCGCCGCCATTGCTGCGTGGCGTACAGCTCGACAACGAGGTCTTGCGCGTATCGCTCCGCTTGTCTGGGCACGATATCCCTGAGTACAAAATTCGCGACCACTCGCCTACAGGCGATTTTTGACGCCACCCCAGTGTTAACCGAGCAGCGGATTCGCTCTCGGAACTACGCGAGGTTGCGCGCCGGCGTCACCGCAAAAGTTGCCCGCGCCGGCAATCCCCGCGATGGATTGTCCTATGACGGAGCCTGCCATCCATGACCTGGTGCGCGAGCTGGACGATCCATCGCGCAGCCGTGTCCCCGAGCTCGAGGTCGACATCGAGCTCGATGACGAGGCGTTGCTCGATCCGTGGTTCTGCCGCTCCGAGGCAGAGATCGCGCAGATCGAGGACGACCCGTCGGCGCAGATCCACGAGATCCGCATCACCGGGTACGCCGCGTACGAAGACTCTGTCTTCGTCGCCTAGAAGATCACGGCGTTGATCGGCGCGACGTTCATGCCGCCCGGATAGCCGTACGAGACGTTCTCCGTGAAGACGGGGGACGTCAGCGGCGTCCCCCAGCCCCAGATCCACAGGCCGAACGGCGCCTCGCTCTTGATCTCGTGGCGGCCCGTCGAGCAGGTGCCGACGCCCGCGAAGTTGCCGGTCATCAGATCCGCGCGCGTGTACTCGAACTCGCCATCGACGGGCTTCCAGTTGGCGAGCGGGCCGAGGCAGTCGAGGTTGACGTCCTTGAACTGCCCATCGGTGCCCTTCGCGCGCACGATGACGAGGTTGGTCTCCGGATACGTCGGGTCGGCAAAGAACACGTACTGCTTCAGGTACTGCTCGGGCGGCACGCTCGTGACGAAGTCCGGATCGCCGTAGCCATCCGAGACCGCCTGCGAGCTCGTCATGTACGTGAACAGCATGAACGGATGATCGGCGTCCTGACTCTGCACCGTGAACGGGGTGCCGGTCTGGAACAGCACCTGCTGGCCCTTGTTGATCACCGCCGGACCGCCGACCGACGTCGAGTACGTGAGCGTCGTGCCGTCGACGGCACCGACGATGCGCCAGTACGTCGAGGTCTCGCTCGCGACGCGCGGCCGGTACATCACGCCTACGTAGCGGCTGCCGAGTGCCTGGACGGGAGGAATCATCTGCTCGCCGTGATCGCAGTAGCTCGTGCCGACCGGCATGTTCATGCACGTATGACCGGCCATGAAGCCGACCGGCTTCGTCGAGCTGATCGCGCTACCGGTCAGCTCGGTGGTCTGCGTGATCTGCGCGTTCTGGCCCTTGTTGAGCATGATCGTGACCGGCGAGCCAGCAGCGGCGGCAGGGATGCCGGCGCCACCGGCGAGCGCCGCGTTCGGCGTGAACGTGACGGACGTGTTGTCCTCGCGCGCGACGATGTTCATCGACGGCGCGCCGGCGGAAGCGGGCGACACGTTGACGGCGACGTAGTTCGTATCCCAGACGCTCGTCGGCAATAGCAGCGACGCCGCGGTGATCGCGACCGAGCCGCCGCCGTATGGATTGATCTGATACGACTGCACCGGGACGTCGGTCGTGATGTGGAACGAGTCGAGGATCTTCGTGCCGCCGCTCTGCGCGCTGGGGACCGCCGGCGCCACCGGGCAGTTCGGCGCCGAGCCCTGCGTGCCGGCGAGGAACAGGATCGCGACCTCGCCGGGCGGGAGGCCGTTCGTGGCGTCGTACGGGCTATACGTCAGCGACGTTCCGGAGCCCTGGGGCAGGCGCGCGAACGACGCGACCGACAGGGATTGGCCCTTGTAATCGACGGTGATGTGCGCCGGTGCAGTCCACGTGTTCGCGACGAACACCGCATAGCAGTAGCCGCTGATCAGGCTGTCCATCTGCGTCGCGTAGTAGTCGCAACCGACGGAGCGATGGTTTGCCTCGGCAGCCACGCACGCGTCCTGGCACGTGACGTTGGTCGATTCGCACGCGGTGGTGCCACTGCATTGCTGGACGACGACGCCGTGGCAATCCTCGATCGCGTGCAGATCGTCCGAACATTGATTCGGACATGTGTTGGTGCCGCCGTCGTCGCCGTTCTCGTCGTCGCCACTGTGTCGCGTCGTCGGACCACAGGCCATCACGAACGCTGCAACCAGAACCATCGTCCTCATCTGCCTGCCCCCCGGGTGTTGCGCGAACCTATTCGCGAGATGCGAGTGGAATCAACGAAGAAAAGCCAATTGCCGTTGCGCCGTTGTAAATCTGGCGTTGCCGACCGGCGCCGCCAAGCACAAGGTCACGGCTACAGGATCACGGCATTGATCGGCGCGACGTTCATCCCGCCGGGATAGCCGTACGACACGTTCTTCGTGAACGTCGTCGTCAGCGGCGTGCCCCAGCCCCAGACCCACAGACCGAATGGCGCGTCGCTCTTGATCTCGTGGCGTCCGGTCGAGCAGTTGCCGACGGCCATGAAGTTGCCGGTGATCAGATCCGTACGTGTGTACTCGTAGTTCGCGTCGATCGGCTGCCAGCCGGTCAGCGGTCCCAGGCAGTCGAGATTGACGTCCTTGAACTGACCATCCGTGTCCTTCGCGCGCACGACGACGAGGTTCGTCTCCGGATAGGTGGGATCGGCAAAGAACACGTACGCCTCGAGGTACTGCGCCGGCGGCACGCTCGTCACGAAGTCCGGATCGCCATACCCCTCGGACACTGCCGTCGAGCTCGTCATGTACGTGAACAGCATGAACGGGTGATCGCTGTCCTGGCTCTGCACGACGAACGGCGTGCCGGTCTGGAACGTGACCTGCTCGCCCTTGTTGATCGTCGTCGGCCCGCCGACCGTGGTCGAGTACGTGAGCGTCGTGCCGTCGACCGCGCCGACGATGCGCCAGTACGTCGAGGTCTCCTGAGCGACGCGCGGCCGATACATCACGCCGACGTAGCTGCTGCCGAGCGCTTTCACCGGCGGGATCATCTGCTCGCCGTGATCGCAGTACGAGGTGCTGGCCGGCATGTTCATGCAGGTGTGGCCGGCCATGAAGCCGATCGGCTTCGTCGACGTGATCACGCTGCCCGTGAGCTCGGTACCCTGCGTAATCTGCGCGTTCTGTCCTTTGTTCAGCGTGATCGTGACGGGCGAGCCAGCGGCCGAGGCCGGGATCCCGGCACCGCCGGCGACTGCCGCGTTCGGCGTCAACGTGACGGCCGTGTTGTCCTCGCGGGCGACAATGTTGAGCGACGGCGATCCGGCGACCGATTGAGGCGACACGTTGACCGCGACGTAGTCCGTGTCCCACACGCTCGTCGGCAAGAGCAGCGAGGCCGCGGTGACGGCCGCGCGGCCGCCGCCATACGGGTTGATCTGGTACGACTGCACGGGGACGTCGGTCGTGACGTGGAACGAGCTCTGGATGCGCGTGCCGCCCAGCTGCGCACTCTGAACGGCGGGCGTCACCGGACACGTCAGCGAAGCATTCGGTTGGCCGGCAAGGAACAGGATCGCGACCTCGCCGGGTGGGAGACCGTTGATCTCGTCGTACGCGGTGTATGTCAGCGTCGGCCCCGAGCCCTGCGTCAGGCGCGCAAACGACGCGACCGGCAGTTGCTGCCCCATGTACTCGACGGCGATATGCGCTGGCGCGGTCCACGTGTTCGCAACGAACATGGCGTAGCAGTAGCCATTGGCCGAGCTGTCCATCTGCGTCGCGTAGAAGTCGCAGCCGACCGAACGATGGTTCGCTTCGGCCGCAACACACGCGTCCTGGCAGGTGTTGCTGTCGGGCTCGCAGGCCGTGTTGCCGGTGCACGTCTCGACCGCGATGCCATGACAATCCTCGATCGTGTGGAGATCGTCCGAGCATTGGCGAGGGCACACGATGTCGCCGCTGTCAGGGTCGCCGTTCGTCCCGCCGTCATCACCGCCGTGCTTCGGCGACGTTGGGCCGCACGCGACCAGCACCACGAAGAGAGGAATCGTACAGCTGCTCCCCCGAACCATCAGGCCACGTTAGTCGCGCTGTCGGGTCGAATCAACGAAGAACGGTGCCGGTGAACGTCGCGGGAACGTGGCGCAGGCCGAGGCCGGCGTCGAGCTCCGCGGTCCACACGCCGCCGTCGAGCGTCTCGGTGAGACCGTCGTGATTCGCATCGCCGAGCGTCGCCGTGCCGGCGGCGAGGTGGAGTGCGTCGATGCGCATCTCGGCGACCTTCGCGTGAGCGCGCTCGACGACCTCGTCGAGGCCGCGCTCGCAGATCGACGTCAGCTCGGCCGCGTGACCGACGCAGTACGAATAGATGCACTTGCTGGCGACGCGCTGCGCGAGCGCCGGGCAGTTGATCGCGGCGCCGAGCGCACCGCGGATGTCCAGGCCGTGATCCGCGATCATCTCGTCGTTGACCGCCTGCCAGACGATCTCACCGTACGGCAGACCGTAGGTGTGGTCGCCGATCGAGAGCGAGCCGTCGGCCGTCGAGCACGTGGGCGTCGCGGTCGTGATCACGTCGGGAATCGAGGCGAGCGCGTAGCGGCGGTCGATGCCCGTCGGGGAGAGGTCGATCGCGGTCAGCGTGTGGGTCGACGCGCCGCCATCGATCGCGAGCTCGCTGTCGATCGCGAACTGGCTGAACGCGGTCTCCGCGAGCGACGCGATGCCGCCCGCGACCTGGGTGACCGGCACGCCGTTGATCGTGAGGTTTGCGATCTCGCCGTCGATCCAGCCGTACAGCCGGTCCTCGACGACCGACGGCAGCGCATCGCGGATCGTGCCGACCGCCGGCACACCGGCGTCGTCGGCGAGGTCGAACAGCGTGCGCGCCGGATCCGTCGAGAAGTCGCGCAGCGTCTCGACCATGTCGGCGGCCGGCGTCGGCAGCAGGAGCTCGGCGGTCAGATCGATCTGCGAGCGGACTTTGTAGGTCCCACTCGCGATGAGTCCCGAGCCCGAGCCGGACCCCGACCCTTCTTCGCCGCCGATGTCGCCCGGATCATCCGGCGACGTCTGCATCGCACACCCACCACCAAGACCCGCGACGACGAGAGAAGCCAGGGCGATTCGCATGAGCCCGAACATCAGCAAGCGGTTTGCCGATGGTTCGACCTCTGCCATGTCTGCGAGATCGCGTCGTTGCCGCATCCCGCCGTGGTGGAACCATGACGTGCCGACTGGCACCTACACACGTGGTTTCACCGGTCTGCGACGAACCGCACGGTGCCGCCGAGCCGGATCGCGTGGAACCGATCGAGGTCGGCGGTCGCGACGACCCCGATGATCGGATACCCGCCGGTCGTCGGATGCTCGGGGCCGAGCACGATCGGCTGGCCGTCGCGAGGGACCTCGATCGCACCGATCACCATCGGCCGCGACTGCTCGCGATATGCGGCGCGCCTCGGCAGCACGGAACCCTCGAGGCGCGTGCCGACGCGATCGCTCGTCGCCGAGATCCGGTAGGTCGACGTGCCGAGGAGCTCCAGCGCACCGGGGTCGAATGCATCGCCGTCGGGCCCGGCAATCACGCGAATCGGTCGTTCGTCGCGCTCGAGCAGCGGCACGGTCGTCTCCACGCGCGGCGTGCCCGCCGCCATGATCTCGTCGCCCGCGCGCAGCGGTGCACCGAGGCCCGCACAGAGCAGCGTGCCGTGACCGTCGAGGAGCTCGAGCGACGTGACCCCGCCGCGGATCGCGAGGTACGCGCAGCGCGCCGTTCCGCTCGAGACCGCGAACTCTTCATCTTCGTCGAGCAAGCGAGGGCCGGCGCGATCGGTTCCGACCACGACCTCGGTCGTCGCTCGCACGATCAGCTGGCCGATGACTTCGATCGCCGGGACGTCATCGCGGTTCGACGCCGCGCGGTTCGCCGCGACCAGCGCGTCCTTGACGAGCGCACCGCCCGGCGGCACGGCCTCGTGCATGTGGCCGCGGCGGCCGAGATCCTGCACCGTGCACAGGCCGGCGGCGCGAACGACAGCGAGGCTCACGCGTCACCTCCGGCGACGAACCGCACGCGATCGCCGAGCTGCAAGCGCGCGCCGTGGCCGTCGAACATCGGCGCGTCGTCGGCGAGCGTTCCGATCAGGTGCCAGCCGCCGGGCGAGTCGAACGGATAGACCGTGGTGTAGCCGGCCGCGATCGCGAGCGAGCCGGCGGGCACGCGCGGCCTCGGTGTGTCGCGCCTCGGCAGCTGAAGGCGCGGGTCGAGCCCGGTCAGGTACGCGAAGCCCGGCGAGAAGCCGATCGACTCGACCGTGTACACGGCGCCGGTGTGAAGTGCGACGAGCTCGTCGCGAGACATCCCGAGCAAACGCGCGACCGCGTCGAGGTCCGGCCCGTCGTAGCGGACGCCGATCAGGACCACGCGCGCTGCACCTCGCTCGTCGCGCGCGGTCGCGAGTGCCTCCACGCGGCCGGTCAGATCCGGAACGTCGGCATCGAAGTACGCGCCGACATCGCTTGGACCGACGACGACATCGACGACGTGAGGCCAGCTGCGCACCGCCTGCGCGAGTGCCGCCGCCGACGTCCCCGCCGGCCGGGGAAACCGGATCGCGCGATCGCCGAGCCGAACCCAGTCCGCCACGTCAGTGCGACTTTCTCACCGGCGCGGCGGGAGGGCGCGCGAGTGTGCCTGGTTTCTTGGCGGGAGCGATCCGCACGTCCTCGCCTTCGGTGATCGAATCGGCGGGATTGAGAATCACCTGATCATTTCCGGATAGGCCGCGGAGCACCTCGATCTTGTCGCCGAAGTCACGGCCCGGCTCGATCCGGATGATCTTCACCTTGCCGTTGACGACGGTGGCGACGTGAAGACCTTCCTTGCGGAAGATCAGCGTCTCCGTCGGGATCAGGTGCACGTCTCCCGGCGTCTGTAGCTTCAGCCGGACCTGCGCGTACGCGCCGGCGAACAGGAGCCCGGTCGGATTGTCGAGACGGATCTCGATCTGGAGCGTGCGCGTCTGCGGCGTGATCGCACTCGCGACGCGCGCGAGCTTGCCGGTGAACGTCTGTCCCGGGCTCGAGGCAAAGATCAGCTCGGCGGGCACACCCGGCTTCGCGCTGCTCGCGTAGGCCTCGGGGACCGACACGTAGATGCGGAGCCGGTTCGGCTGGACGATCTGGAACAGCGCAGTGTTCGGCACGGTGCTGCTGCCGGCGTTGATGAGATCGCCGATGTCGACGTTGCGCTCGCTGATGAGTCCGTCGAACGGCGCGCGCACGGTCAGATACGACGTCAGCTGCTCGAGCTGGCGCACCGACGCGCGGTCGGCGGCGACCGTCGCCTGGTTCGCCTTCAGCGAGCTGACGGCGGTATCGACCTCTTGCTGCGAGACCGACTTCGTCTTCCACGACGCGAGAAAGCGCTTCGCCGTCACCTCGGCGAGCTTGAGATTCGCCTGGGCCTGCGAGAGCACCTCGCGCGCCTGCTCCAGCTGCGCCTCGAGCTCGGGCGCCTCGATGACCGCGAGGATCTGGCCACGCTTCACGGTCGCGCCGATGTCGACGTACCACTTCTGCAAGTAGCCCGAGCTGCGCGCGAAGATCGGCGTGCTCGAGTACGCCTGGACATCGCCGGGCAGCACCAGCTCCTGCACCGGCGCGGTTCGCTGCGGTCGCACGACCGAGACGTAGATCGTCGAGAGCTCCGCCGTGTCGGTGCGAACGCGGTCGCGCTGGCGCATGCGCGGAACGACGCCGACCAGATATGCGCCGACGACGACCGCGATACCGACGAGGATCAGGACGAAGCGGCGGCGCCTACGCATGGTCGCGCGTCCTGTCCCGCCCCTGGTGGACGACGCTGAAGAACGTCGGCACGAACAGCAGAGTCGACAGCGTCGCGAGGAGCAGGCCGCCGATCACCGCACGGCCGAGCGGCGCGTTCTGCTCTCCACCTTCGCCGAGGCCGAGCGCCATCGGCACCATACCGATGATCATCGCGAGCGCCGTCATGATCACCGGACGGAATCGCGTGAAGCCGGCCTCGAGCGCCGCGGAGAGCGAGTCCTTACCCTCTCGCATCTGTGCGGTCGCGAACGTGACGACGAGGATGCTGTTCGACGTCGCGACACCCATGCACATGATCGAGCCGGTCAGCGCCGGCACGCTCAGCGGCGTATCGGTGAGGAACAGGAACCACACGATGCCCGCGATCGCACCGGGCAGTGCGGTGATGATGATGAACGGGTCGAGCCACGACTGGAAGTTGACGACCATCAGCAGGTAGACGAGGACGATCGCGAACAGAAGGCCGCCGATGAGGCCCGCGTACGACGACCGCATCGTCTCGACCTGGCCGCGCATCACGACCGACGAGCCACGCGGAAGCTCGTGCCGGGTCTCGTCGATGATCGCCGAGATCTCCTTGGCGACACCGCCGAGGTCGCGCCCGGCGACGCCGCCGAAGATGTCGATGATCGGCTGGACGTCGTAGTGCGAGACGACGGGCGTGCTCGTCGTGCGCGTGATCGTGCCGAGGTTCGCGAGGATCGCGGGCGCCGCCGACCCGGTTCCGGTGACCGGGACGTTCTGCAGCTGCTCGAGCGTGTCGAGCCGGTACTGCGGCGTCTGGGTCGAGATGAAGTAGCTGACGCCCTGGGGCGAGAGCCAGAACGTCGGAGACGTCTGCGAGCTGCCCGACAGCGACGTGAGGAGGCTCGTCGCAACATCGCGCTGGGTGAACCCGAGCTGGTTCGCCTTGATCCGATCGACCGTGATGTCGAGCTGCTGGCGATTGCCCGGCTGCTGGATCCGCAGGTCGACCACGCCCGAGACCTTGCGCAGCCGCGACAGCAGGCGGAACGCGTACTCGCGATTGCCGGTCTGATCGCGACCGACGATCTGGATGTCGATCGGCGCGGGCAGGCCGAAGTTGAGGATCTGGCTGACGATGTCGGCCGGCAGGAAGTAGAACGTCGTCCCGGGGAACCTCTGCGGCAGCACGTGCCGGAGGTCGTCGACGTAGTCCGCGGTCGGCTCGTGCTCGGGCCGCAGCGTGACGAGGATGTCGGCATCGGCCGGGCCGATCGGCGCCGACGTGCTGTACGACAGGTTGATGCCCGAGTACGGCAGGCCGATGTTGTCGATGATCGTCGAGATCTCGCCGGGCGGAATCCGCCGGCGGATCGTCTGCTCGATCTGATCGCACAGCCGCGCGGTGTCCTCGATGCGCGTACCGGTCGGCGCCCGCACGTGCAGGCGGAACGAGCCACTGTCGACCGAGGGAAAGAAGTCCTGGCCGAGCCACGGCACGATCGCGAACACCGAGACGATGCAGAACGCGATCACCGCGAGCAGCAGCAGCGCACGATGGCGCAGCCCCGCCGCGAGCACGCCGCGGTAACGATTGCGAACTCCCTCGAACCCACTCTCGAATCGGCGCTGCAGGTGCACCAGTGGGTTGCGCGTCGGACCGGGTCGGTTCGAGTTCTCGACCTCGTGACCCTTCAGCAGGTAGCGCGCGAGCGTCGGGACGAGCGTGCGCGACAGCATGTACGACGCGAGCATCGCGAACACGACCGCCTCGGCGAGCGGCAGGAACAGATACTTCGCGACGCCGGTGAGGAAGAACATCGGCACGAACACGATGCAGATCGAGAGCGTCGCGACGAACGCGGGCACGGCGATCTGCGAGGCACCTGCGAGGATCGCGTCGAGGATCGGCAGACCGAGCGCCGCGTTGCGGTTGATGTTCTCGATCTCGACGGTCGCGTCGTCGACGAGGATGCCGACCGCGAGCGCCAGGCCGCCGAGCGTCATGATGTTGATCGTCTCGCCGAGCCAGCCGAGCACGATCAGCGACGTCAAGATCGCGAGCGGGATCGAGACCGCGATGATCACCGTGCTGCGCCAGCTGCCGAGGAACAGCAGGATCATCGTCGCGGTCAAGCACGCCGCGATCAGTGCCTCGCGGACGACGCCGCTGATCGATCCCCGCACGAACACGGATTGATCCGACAGCGGCGTGATCTTCAGCTCCGGGGGCAGCGTCGGGATCACCTCGGGCAGCAACGTCTTGATGCCGGTGACGATGTCGAGCGTCGATGCATTTCCCGTCTTCTGGATGGTCAGCAGCGACGCGCGCGCGCCGTCGACGCGGACGATGTTCGTCTGCGGCGGCGAGGCATCGCGAACCCACGCGACGTCGCGCATGTAGATGGTCGTGCCGTTGACCGTCTTGATCGGGATGTCGTTGAGCTCGGCGACGGTCTTCGGCGCCGCATTCAGGTTCACGTTGAGCTCGCGCGTGCCGATCTTCGTCGTGCCTGCCGGCAGGATGAGGTTCTGCACGTTCACGGCGTTGACGACATCCGCCGGCGACAGCCCTCGCGCTTGCAGCTTCTGGGTGTCGAGGTCGACCATGACCTGACGGACCTTTCCGCCGTAGGGGAACGGAACGGCAGCGCCGGGCACGGTGATGAGGCGCGTGCGGAGAAAGTTCAGCGCGAGATCGTTCAGCTGCGACTCGCTGAGGCCCTCGCCCGACAGGCCGAGCTGGAGGATCGGCACGCTCGACGCGCTGTACGCGATGATGAGCGGCGGGGTCGTACCTTGCGGCAGCTGCCGCAGCTGGGTCTGAGAGACCGCTGTCGCCTGTGCGATCGCCTTGACGAGGCTTGCTCGCGGCTGGAGGAACAGCTTCACGACGGCAACGCCGTCGAGCGACTGCGACTCGAGGTGCTGGATGTCGTCGACCGTCGTCGTCAGCGCGCGCTCGGTCGTGTACACGATCCGATCGCTCATCTGCTGCGCATCGAGACCGGTGTAGTTCCAGATGATCGAGACGACCGGGATGTCGATGTTCGGAAAGATGTCGGTCGGCGTCGTGATGATCGACCGGATGCCGAGCAGCATGATGAGGATCGCCAGCACGATGAACGTGTAGGGCCGTCGCAGCGCGAGCCTGACGATCCACATCGCCTCCGAACGAGTGCACGCGGTGTACCGCTCAGCGTACGGATTCGCGCGCGCGTGCGGGCCGCGAGACCTCGGCCTCGGTCGGGAGTTGCGAGCGATCCCAGCCGCCGCCGAGCGCCTGCACCAGCAGCACGGCGCCGGTCATGTGCTGCACCTCGAGGTTCACGAGCGTCTGCTCTGCGGCGAGCAACGCCGTCTGCTGGATCATCACGTTGACGTACGGATCGATGCCGTTCGTGTAGCGATCGCGCGTCAAGGCGAGCGCCTTCTGCGCGAACGCGACCACCGCGCGCTGCTGCTCGCGTGCCTCCGCGAGAATGCGCGTCTGGGCGAGGAAGTCCTCGACCTGCTGAAATGCGACGAGGACGGTCTGACGATACGCCGCCACGGTCGCGTCGTAGGTCGCCATCGTTTGATCGACGATCGCGCTCCGGCGCCCGCCGTCGAACAGCGTCTCGGCGAGCGCGGCGCCGACGGACCACACGCGGCTCGGCCACGTGAACAGCTGGTCGAGACTCGAGCTCAAGAGGCCCGCATTGCCGGTCAGCGTGAGCACGGGGAAGTACGCAGCGCGGGCGATTCCGATCGCGGCGTTGGCGCTCGCCATCTGCCGCTCTGCCGCCGCGATGTCGGGTCGCCGCTCGAGCAGCTCCGACGGCGTGCCCGTCGGAATCGCCGGCGGCTGTGCGATCAGCGCGCGGCGCGGCAGCGAGAACGAGGTCGCCGGGACGCCGAGCAGCGTCGCGATCGCATGCTCGTACTGGGCGCGCAGGATCGCGGCGGTCGTCAGCTGCACGCGCGCGGTCTCGAGCGTGAGCTGCGACTCGACGTAGGTCGCCTCGGTGTCGAGTCCCTGCTGAAAGCGCGAGCGCGTGAGCGCGACGATCTCCGTATAGGTCGCGACGACACCTTCGAGCACCTGGATCAGCGCATCCTGTCCGCGGATCTGGAAGTACACCTCGGCGAGCTGCGTCTGGGCGAGCAGGCGCGTGCTCTCGAGGTCGGCGGCGCTCAGCTGCGCCTGGTATTGACTCCGGCGCACGGCGTTCTTCACGCGGCCGAACAGATCGGGCACCCACGACGCCTCGAGAGGAAGCGAGTAGCTCACGATGCGCCCGCCGCCCACTCCGGCGGACGTTCCGGTCGTCCCGGCACTCAAGCCCGTCGTGGGAGCACCCGACGTCGTGGTCACACCCGCGAACGTTCCCGACCTGCGAAACCAGGTCACCGCGGGGTCCGCAGTCACGACCGGCGCGTACTGCGATTGCGCCGCACGGATCTGGGCGCGCGCAGCCATGTAGTTGTGGAACGCGACCCGGATCGTCTGGTTCGAGAAGTCGAGCCTCGCCTCGAGTGCGTCGAGCTCGGGCTCGCGGAACATCGTCCACCACGCGCCGCGCGGGATCGTGTCGGCCGGGCTCGCGACCTTCCACGTGCCGTACGCTTCCTTGTAGCGGGCGCCCGCGGGTCGCGGTGTCGACGGCACACGATACGGCGGCGCCGGGTCGCACCCGACGACGAGCGCGATCGCGGCGCACGCCAGCCGTGGAGTCCGCATCACGGGAGGCGAGTTGCAAGCTCAGGACCGCAGCGCATCGTGCACGGCGTGCGCGATCGCGAGCGCATCCGGCGTGTCGGCGTGCACGCAGATCGTGTCGACCGACTTGCTCGCGACAAGCTCCCTGGCGCGCGCCGCGGCGACGGCGGGATCCGTGATCAGCGCATTCGGCTGCGAGCGCGGCACGAGCGTGCCGTCGGGGCGCGTCGCGCGATCGGCGAAGCCCTCTCGCAGATAGCCCAGGCCGCGCGCGGTCGCCGCATCGTGCAGCGCACCCGCCGCCGGACCGATGACGACGAACGTACCGAGCGCGCGGCTCGCACCGTCGATCACCGCACCGGCGAGCGATGGGTCGCGCGCCGCGTCGTGATAGAGCGCGCCGTGCGGCTTCACCCAGCCGACGACGAGCCCATGCTCCTCGGCGATCTCGGCGAGCGCGCGGCACTGCTCCTCGATCGACTGCGCGAGCGCGGCCGGTTCGATCGCGATCGTGCGGCGGCCGAAGCCATCGCGGTCGGGATACGACGGGTGCGCGCCGAGCTTTGGCCTCGCACGCGCCGCGCAGAACGCGGCGAGCTTCGCCATCGATGCGGCATCGCCCGCATGACCTCCACACGCGACCGCGAGCACGTCGGCGAGCGCCCACAGCTCCTCCGGTTCGCGCTCGTCCTCGCCCGCATCCAGATTCAGCAGCATCGCGTTGTAGTGTAGCGCCGGCCCCGTGAAGCCGCGGGCGGAGGTACTCGAGGGCGCAATCGCCGTGAGAGCACCTAACGGTGCCGGCAAACAGCGGTGACTCACGCGGCACTTACGGGACCGCGAGCACGACCCGTGTACGCTGGTCTCGATGTTGGGGACATCACGCGTCGTCGCGGCGTTCGCGGTTCTATTCGCGTGCGCTTGCGGAACTGGGGATACCAAGGTCGATCCGGGAGATCTCGAGCTTCGAGATCTGCTGGGCGTCGCGCCGGAGGTCGCGACGACGTGGGACGCCGATCAGCGAACAGCTGCACGCCGCATCCTCGTCGCGAATCTCGACGCGATCGACGGCGAGCCGATCCACGTCGAGCTCGCGACCGCGCAGGCACCCGACGATCAGATCGCGCGAACACTCGCGTCGCTCGACATGGAGCGCTTCGCCGCGGGAGATGGCGCGCTCGGCTTCGTTCGCGTCGAGCTGACGGCGAGCGAGCTGACCGCGCGCCTCACCGCTGCACCGACGGTGGTCGCGGCCGCCGACGGCACCGCTCCGCAACCGACCGTATCGCTCGAGCTCTCCGATCGCTGGGGCACGCTGCCGGCGCGCAGCCGCGACATGCTCGCCGCGCTCGCGATCGACGCCGGCCATCGCGACGGCAAGCTCGTCGTGACGCCGGTCCCTCGCCTCACCGTGATCGCGAGCTACGCGCCCGGCAACCCGGCGCGGCTCACGGTCAACCCGGTGCTCGTCGCCGCGCTCGATCCGTCGACGACGGAGACGCTCGTGACCGCGACGCCCCGCGCGACCGGTGCCGCGAGCTCGCCCGAGCACGGCAACGTCGCGCCGTCGTCGACGATCGCGGCCGGTAACCCGTACAGCTTCTACGGCTCGATCGCCGAGTGCGCGTACGCGCAGCGCCTGCGCTGCGAGAGCTGCCTCGGCTCGAACAACTGCATGCCGGTGACGAACACGAGCGACGGCAACGCCGAGTGCAACACGCTCGCGGCAAGCGATGGCCGCGGCTACTTCCTCCTCTGCATCAACCAGGCGCTCGCGATCACGTCGGTCAACGACTGCGCGGCCGGCGCGGTCTCTGGCTGCGCGCGCAACACCGGCGCCGCGAACGACCTCGCGCTGCTCGACGCGAACGCGAACTTCCTCGACGACGCGAGCTGCGGGACCGGACTCGACAGCTGCCTCGCGAAGATCTACGGCGAGCCGCAGAACCCGTTCCCCGGCATCGTCGACGGCGGTGTGACGCCGCCGCCCCAGCCGCCGCGCGACACCGACATCAGCTGCAGCGACTCGTGCGACAACGACAAGAGCAGCAACTGCGAGGCCTCGCCGAGCTGCAACTGCGAGGGACCGAGCTGCAACAACTCGTTCTCGTGCGACAGCACGTGTGCGAGCTCGAACGATCAGAGCGGCTGCGGCTCGTGCGAATCGTGCGAGTCGAGCGACGGCGGTGGTGGCGGCGGCGGTGGCTGCAGCAGCGACTCGAGCAGCAGCAGCGGCGGCGGTGGCTGCAGCAGCGACTCGAGCAGCGGCGGCGGCAGCTGCGGCAGCTGCGATTCGTCGTCGGGCGGCGGTGGCGGCGGCGGTGGGTGCAGCGGCGGCGGCGGGGACTGCGGCGGGGGTGGCGGCGGAAGCTGCGG